>NZ_CP121682.1:5741022-6043181 GCF_029760955.1 Streptomyces cathayae | reverse complement strand
CGGTCACACGGTCACCGTGTACGAGCGGGACGACCGGCTCGGCGGGCTGATGCGGTACGGCATCCCCGAGTTCAAGATGGAGAAGCGTCATCTGGAGCGCCGCATCGAGCAGATGCGGGCCGAGGGGACGCTGTTCCGTACGTCCACGACGGTCGGACGCGATGTCGGCGCCGCCGAGCTGCGGGCGCGTCACGACGCCGTGGTGATCGCCACCGGGGCGACCGTGTGGCGTGAACTGGCCGTACCGGGACGGGAACTGACCGGCGTTCACCAGGCCATGGAATACCTGCCGCTCGCCAACCGGGTCTGTGCGGGGGACCTGGTGACGTCCCCGCTGTCCGCCGCGGGCAGGGATGTCGTCATCGTCGGGGGCGGCGACACGGGCGCCGACTGCCTGGGCACGGCCGTGCGGGAGGGAGCGGCGTCCGTGACCCAGCTGGACATCTACGAGCGGCCGGGCACCGTTCGCGACGAGGAGACCGAGCCCTGGCCGACGTACCCGAAGCTCTACCGGCTGTTCCCCGCGCACGAGGAGGCCCGCGCCCTGCGGACGGCACCCGCGGCCGCCGAGGATTCGGACGCGCGGCTGTTCGCGGCGTCCGCGCTCCGTCTCACCGGCGACGCGGCCGGGCGGGTCCGGGCGGTGCACCTGGTCGAGGTGGACGCGGAGCGCCGCCCCGTACCGGGCACCGAACGCGTTCTCCCGGCCGGCCTGGTCCTCCTCGCGCTCGGTTTCCTCGGACCGGACCGGGCGGACGGGCTCGTGAGCGGGCTCGGTCTGGAGCTGGAGCCGCGCGGCACCATCGCGCGCGACGCCGGTTTCGCCACGAATGTGCCGGGCGTGTTCGCGGCGGGGGACGCCGCCCGGGGGCAGTCGCTGATCGTGTGGGCGATCGCCGAGGGCCGGGCGGTGGCGGCGGCCGTCGACCGTCGTCTGACCGACGGCACCACCCGTCTCCCGGCTCCCATCGGCCCGTACGACCGCCCGATGAGGGCATGACACGCCGACGGGGACCGCCCCGGCCGGCCGACCGGCCGACCGGCGCCCCGTGACCCGTCGGCCCGCACGAGCTGCGCCCCGCGGGCCACGGCCTACGCCTTGCGCCCCACCGCCCCGTACCCCGGGATCACCCCGTCGTCCTGGCCGGGTACGGGCTCGCCCAGCTCGGGGTGCCACAGGTGGGGCACCTGGACACCGGGTTCGACCGGTTCGAGGCCGTCGAAGAAGCGGGTGAACTCCTCGCGGGAGCGCAGGGCCAGGGTGACGCCCGCGGCCTTGAGCTTCTCGGTGGCCGCCTTCGATTCCTCGGGGGTGAAGTCGGAGGTCGCGTGGGAGATCACCAGGTGGCTGCCGGAGGGCAGTTCGGCGAGCAGCCTGCCGACCAGCTCGTGGGCGCCGTCCTCGTCGGAGACGAAGTGCAGCAGCGCGATGAGGGAGAGCGCGACCGGCTGGTCGAAGTCGAGGATCTTCCGCGCGCCCTCCAGGATGGCTTCCGGCTCGCGCACGTCGGCCTGGATGTACTCGGTCACCCCCTCGTCGGTGCCGCGCAGCAGCGCCCCGGCGTGGGCCAGCACGATCGGGTCGTTGTCGCAGTAGACGACGCGCGCGTCGGGTGCGATCTCCTGGGCGACCTGGTGGAGGTTGGGCTCGGTGGGGATGCCGGTGCCGATGTCGAGGAACTGGCGTATGCCCTGGCCGGCCAGCCAGCGCGTGGCGCGCTGCATGAAGGCGCGGTTCACCCGGGCCATCACCGGCACTCTCGGGTCGAGGGCGAGCATCTGCCGGCCCATGGCCTCGTCGACCGGGTAGTTGTCCTTCCCGCCGAGGTACCAGTCGTACATCCGCGCGGTGTGCGGCTTGCTCGTGTCGATCTCGACGGGGGGCTGCTGCCCGGTCATGACGGACTCCGTAAGTGTCTGCAACTGTCAGTGATCAATTTCAGGGCCGAACCAGTGTGCGGTGGGGGGACAAGCAACATCGGCTGTACGCCGGGAGGCGACGGTGGACGGGAGGCAACGGTAGAACGGTCGGCAAGCGTCAGGACAGCAGGAAATCCGCCTCTCCCGCTTTGGCTCCCTCGATGAAGGCCGTCATCTCGGCCGAGGTGTAGATGAGCGCCGGTCCGTCCGGGTCGGTGGACTGCCGTACGGCGATCCGGCCGTCGTCGAGCTTCATCGCCTCCAGGCAGTTGCCGCCGTTGCCGCCGCTCCACGGCTTGTGCCAGCCCTCGCTGCCCAGCTCCCGTGCGGGCATGCCGTTGTAGATCCGCTCGGTGCGGACCCGCGGCCGGGGCAGCGGGAGGGAGGAGCCCAGTGCCATGGACAGGGACAGGGACGTGAGGTGGTTCATTCACAGCTCCTTGCGGAGATCCCGGAGGATCACCTTCGTGCGATGTGCTGAGGCGGCCTGCGCCGCCATGCGGTCCATGACCTCGAGGTGGGTCGCCACCTCGGTACGCGCGTCCAGGTAGACGGCGCCGGTCAGGTACTCGCTGTAGACCATGTCCGGCAGTTCGGGCATGCCGAACCGGAACAGCACGAACGGCCCGTACGTGCCGGGGTGCGGGCCGCCCGCGAACGGGGCGACCTGCAGTGTCACGTTGGGCCTCTTCGTGGCGTCGAGGAGTCTGTCGATCTGGGCACGCATCACCTCCGGGCCGCCGACCGGGCGGCGCAACGCCGTCTCGTCCATGACGACCCACAGCCGGGGCGCGTCGTCACGGGTGAGCAGTTCCTGCCGTTGCATGCGCAGCGCGACGTGCCCCTCGATGTCCTCGGGACTGGTCTGCCCGATGGCACCCGAGCGCAGTACGGCACGCGCGTAGTCCTCGGTCTGCAGCAGTCCGGGGACGAAGTGGGGCTCGTAGCTGCGGATGAGGGTGGCCGCGCCCTCCAGGCTGACGTACATCGAGAACCAGCCGGGCAGGATCTCGTGGAAGCGCTGCCACCAGCCGGGCCGGTTGGCGTCCTCGGCCAGTTGGACGAAGGCCTCGGTCTCCTCGTCGGAGACGCCGTATGCCTTCAGCAGCAGCTGGAGGTACGGGATCTTGAGCGCGACCTCGGCCGTCTCCATGCGGCGGATCGTGGCGGGGGCGACGCGAAGGACGCGGGCGGCCTCCTCGCGCTTGAGGCCGGCGCTTTCCCGCAGATCCAGCAGGCGCCGGCCGAGGACGACCTGGCCGACCGTCGGCGCGGACCGCGGTTCACTCACGCTCCACCTCCACGAACTCCATGCACTCCACGAAAAGGATTCCTGACAGCCCGGCGGCGCCAATCCGAGAGCTCCTCGAAGATCCGCCCATTCGTTCGAACGTTTCTCCGGAAGCCTCAACTGGCGCCGCACGGGATGCTGTTGCGAGCAGTGTGCCACGGCCGTCCAGACCGTCACACAGCACTCTGGATTTTTCAGAGTGATGCTTGCCAAGTGTGCACGGCGGGGCGATAGTGGCAAGCGTGATTCCGCCCGCGCCCTTAGGAACAGACACCGCTGTGAGCCCCTCCGGCCTCGGCCCCACCCTGGGAGCCGCCGACGCCGCAGGGGCTGCTGCCCGGCGCCGGTTCCGTTTCGAACTGGCCGCTCATCCGGGTTCCCCCGCGCAGGCCAGACGCCTGACGAGGGCCCGGCTGACCGGCTGGGCGGTCAGCGAGGACACCTGCGACACGGCGGCCCTGGTCGTCTCCGAGCTCGTCACCAACGCCATCGTGCACACGGCCAGCAGCCACATAGTCTGCGAGCTGCACGACGGCGACGACCTGGTGCGCATAGCCGTGCGGGACGAGGGCTGCGGCCCCGACCAGCCCCGGGCGAACACCCGGCAGCAGCCGGAGGACGAGCACGGCAGGGGCCTGCTCCTCGTCGACGCCGTGTGCCACGCCTGGGGTGCCCACGAACACGGTCCCGGGCTGCTGGTCTGGGCCGAGCTGCCCCGCAGGGCGGACCTGGCGCGCCCTCCCGACGAGCCGCACAACGACCTCGGCTGGGGCGAGCGGCCCAAGCCGGACCCCGCCGGCGGATCGGACGACGGCCCGGACGGCGAGGAGGCCCAGCAGCGGCACCACGCCGCCGTGGCCCCGAGGTCCGCGACAGCCGCGCTGTCGACGGCGGCCCCGCACACACATCAGCGCGGGTACGTCCCCACGCGCCGGCACGGCCGCGACGGAGGACGGGTGTGACAGGTGCCCGCACCATGAGTCTGAACACGCTGGTCCGCCTCCAGCGCGGACGGCACACACCGGCCGTACCGCCCCGGCGGCTGCCCGTCCCCGAGGGGATGACGGCGCCGATGGGCTGCGACGCGGTGGCGGTACCGGCCCGCTTCGGACCACTGGTGCTGCCCCGGCTGCCCCGGGTGGGGTGCGTGTACGCCGACGAGGCGCACTGGTGGTGGCTGGTTCCGTCCGATTCCGACTACGCCCTGGAGTGGCCCGCCCCCGCGCGCTACGACACCGGCGCCCTCGTACCGGACGCCACGCGCCTGCCCGACCTGATCCACCGCCCCGACTGCACGCTTCCCTACACCCCGCCGATACCGCTCTACCTGGCGGTGTGCCGCCTGACGGACACCACCCCGAGCTGGTCCCGCCCGGTCACCGCCTAGGCACCGGGCCTCACCCGGCCGCCTGGGCGCCGCCGTCGCCGCTGCGGACCACCACCAGGAACATGTCGGTCGCGAGGTCCATGACGACCTCGGCGGGCAGACCCTCCAGACGCCGCTCCCGCGCGAACTCCTCCGCCGGCCAGGACCCCCGCGGCCCGCCCGCGGGAAAGCGTTCGATCACCGTTCGCCCGTTCACCTGCTGCCTCCCGTTCGGCGTCGCACTCCTGGAGTCAAACGCCGGCGGCAGGTAGAACGCCTCGCCCGGTGACACTACTGAGACCTAATCGTCGTACTCGTCGTGATAGCGGATCCGCTCGCTGCCCGCCGGGGCGCCGAAAGCCGACGCCCGCCCCCTGGGCTCCTCCCACTCCTCCTGCCGGCCGAGTGCCGTCAGGTCCAGCAGGGTGGTGGTCGAGCCGATCCCGTCGAGGCCGCGCCCATAGGTCGAGTAGGTGTGGAAGACCCGGTCCCCGTCCCGTAGGAAGCAGCTGAGACCGGGCCGTTCGACCAGCTCTCCCGCACGCTCGAGCGTGACCTCGAAATCCTCGTCGAAGTCGCCGGGGAAGGAGGAGTACCAGGGCAGCGTCCAGCCCATCCGCGCCTTGAACGGCAGGATCTTCCGGTACGGCGCCCGGGAGACGGCCGCGAAGGCGGTGTCGCGGGCCTTCAGATGGGCGAGGTGCCCGATCTGGTCCAGGAAAGCGGAGCAGCTGCGGCACCCGGCGTCCCACTCCGGCGCGAACATGAAGTGGTACACGACGAGCTGCCGCCGCCCCTCGAAGAGATCGAGCAGCGAGGCCTTCCCGTCACCACCCTCGAAAACGTACTCCCGGTCGATCCCGACCATCGGCAGCCGACGCCGCTCGGCGTTGAGCGCGTCCCGCGCGCGGGTGACGACCTTCTCCTTGACCAGCAGTCCCTCGCGCGCCGCGCGCCAGTCGGCACGCGAGACGATCTCCGGAAGCGACATGGTTCCTCCTGTACGACGGTCCCGTTGCAAGGGGTGACCGACGACGCCTCCGGAACTCATCGGAACCCGCCCGCCCGGTCCCGAGATCTTTCGCACCGGTCGTGCGCGCGCGGGGGCCCCGGGGTCACCGGCCGCTCACGGCCGCACGGACCGCACCCCGCCATCTGCTCGCCCGGCGCTGGGCAGCTCCGGCAGCCGGACCCCGACGCGCTCGCGGCGCCGGTCGAGGGCGTCCCGGAGTTCGGCGAGCTGCTCGGCGTGACGGGTGTCGAGCCGTCCCGTGTCGTCGAGGTGGACGGCGCAGGCGGTGGTGGTGTCGACGAGCCGTTCGAGGAGGGCGGCGAACTCGTCCGCGCCGTCGGCGTGCCGGGCGAGCGCGGGCAGCTCCGCGGAGGCGAGCGCGATGGCGCCGCGGGCCTCGGCGAGGGCGCGGTAGGCCTCACGGCGCAGGACCCAGCGGGCCGTGCGGTCGCCGGACCCGTCCAGCACATGGGCGAGGTACGCGTGCGCGGCCTCCCCCGCTTCCGTGAGCCGGACCCGGATGGCGCCGCCGCGCCGCACGGGCATCGGCAGGTGCCCGACGACGAGCACGATGACACAGGCCAGCAGCGTCTCGCCGATCCGTGCCACGGAGGCCTGCGGTTCACCGCCCACCATCACCAGGGCGAGCACGAGCACGGTGATGACGGTGGTCTGCGCGGCGAAGTGCCGGGCGGCGACCGGGATGAGCGCCCCGCTGACCGCCACCAGCGCGATGAGTCCTTCCGGCCGGGGCAGCACGGCGGCGGACCCGGCGAACAGGAGCGCCCCGAGCACGGTTCCGGCAGCCCGGTTCAGCACCCGCGAGGCGAGCGGTCCGAGGTCGGGCTTGACGAGGAAGACGGCGGTGACGGGCAGCCAGTACCAGTACGTGTGCTGCCCGTCCCAGCGGGCGTGGTACAGGGCCTGGGCGACGGCGACGCTCACGCCGAAGCAGAGGGCGACCCGCAGGCCGTACTCCTGTCCCCGGGGGCCGAGGAGGGTACGGGTGAGAGCGGCGCGGGACCGGCGGCGCGTGTGCAGGTCGCCGCCGTCGGCCCGGTCGAAGGCCACGGCGGCGCGCAGGAGGGCGTCGTCGAGGGCGCGCAGCGCGGGGACGGACCGGGAGGGTGCGGGCAGCGGCCCGCTGGGCTCACCGTCGCGTACGGCGACGGCGAGCCGCCGGGGCCCTTCGGACGCACGAGCCGGTACGGCCTCCCCCGCCCAGGCCAGCGCGGTCGCGGCCTCCGCCAGCGGCAGCGCGGCGGCGTACTGGGCGTGCAGTCGCCGTTCGGCCGCGGAACCGGCGTACCGCCGCAGCCGGGGTCCGGCGAGCGCGTCCTGCGCGTGGTCGAGGGCGGCGGTGAGTGCGGCACGCCGCGCGGTGGCGGCGGGTGAGCCGGCGGCGTCGAGCAGCGCGGCGACGGCCTCGTACACGCCGGCCACGGCATGCCGCTCGCCGTCGAACCGGAAGTCTCCCGCGAGGGACCCCCAAGCGGGCAGCGCCAGCCGCAGCAGGAGCAGCCACGCGGCTCCGGCGAGGAAGGCGAGCGCCCGCTGCCCTCCTGGTTCGGGCAGGGGCATTCCGGCGCCGACGGCGGCCCCGACGAGCAACTGGATCCCGGCGGCGGAGCCGGTGGGACTCAGCGCGCTGACCGCGCCGGCGACCAGCCCGCACCCTGTCAGGGCCAGGGTCAGCGGTACGGCCGGGAGGTGGTCCCCCGCGTACGTCCCGACGAGGAGCCCGGCCGCCCCGGCGAGCGCGGGCACTCCGATCCGGCTGACGGAGGCGCGTCGGCTGCCCGGCAGGTCGTTGATCCCGGCGAACATGGCGCCGATGGCGGCGACGACGCCGAGGGTGGGGTGCCCGGCGAGGAGGGCGGCGACCAGCAGGGGCCCGCCGCCCAGTACTCCCCGCGTGACCGCGCTCCACGGGACCGGTCCGCGCTGGGCCCGCAGGGCGTGGGCGAGCCAGAGGGGTACGGCGGGCGTGGTGCGGGACACGGTGCTCCAGTCGTCTCGTCGGGGGCGGGGCGGGCTCGCGGGCGACGGTGACCGGGCTGGGGACGCGATGTCCACCGTAAACGGGATGGTCGGAGGGAAGGGGACAGTCTCGTTTCCGGGATGTGACCAATGCGAGCGAAAAGGGTGCTCTCGAAGGAACACGGTCCGCGACGCGCTTGTTCCGCGGGATGTCCGCGGGACCGGGGTCGTTCCTCCCTCCCGTGGGCCACGGCTGCCGAGATCGCGGCCGGCCGCCGGTCGCCGTCGCAGTCCTCGTGGGTACGCCGGTGCCCCATGCCTCAGGTCAGCGGTCACGGGGCACCGAGGTGTTCTTCGCTCTACGCGGTGTGCCGGGCGGCGAATCCGACGAACTCCGCCCATGCACCTGGTGTAAGGCTGACCAGGGCACTCGCCTCGTCCTTCGAGTCGCGTACGCGCACGACACCGCTCCCGGCGGCTACCTCAACGCACTGGCCACCATCGCCAGCGCTGTAACTGCTCTTGAACCACGCCAAGTCATCGACGTCAGGCCTGGTCTTGTCCCCGCTCATCTCTCTCCCAGCAGCTTCTCGATCAACGCAAGCGAGTCTGTCGGAGTGAGGGCCTGAGCGCGGAGGATCCCGTATGTGCGCTCAAGACCTCGTACCTTCCGACGCTCTGTGTGGACACGGCTGTCACCCTGCACTTCCGTGTAGGCGATCCTCCGCTCATCCCTGGTCTCCATCAAGGTGAACGGTCCAGCCAGTCCCGCGTGTTCCTGACGAGAGAGCGGCATCACCTGGATCACCACGTTGCGCTTCTCCGCGATCAGCATCAGGTGCTCCAACTGGCCCCGCCAGGCAGCCTTGCCGCCAATCGGGCGGAGCAGGACAGTCTCCTCGATCACGAAGCTGAGGTGTGGCGCGGGGCGCCGAGTGAAGATCTCCTGTCGTGCCAGTCGTGCGGCGACACGCTGCTCGATGATCGCCTCGTCCAGAAGCGGCTGCCACATGGCGAAGACCGCCCGCGCGTACTCCTCCGTCTGCAGCAGCCCGTTGACCAGGTGAGTGTCGTACAGGTGAATCTCAACCGCCTCGCCCTCCAACCGCGCCGCATCCCGAAAGAACGCCGGATACTGCGCCCGAGCCACCTCCTCCTTCCCCGCCTTCAACAACCCACCCGCGTCGAGCAGTTCATCCGCGTTGTCGATGAACTTGGGCGGCGGGATCCGCCTCCCCTGCTCGAAGCTGGCGATGGTCGACGCGGAGTACCCCGCCCTGCTCCCCAACTCCGCCCGATCCAGCCCCGCCCGCTCCCTGCACAGCTTCAACTGCCGTCCGAAGACGTGCAGGATGCCCGCGCTGGCCTCCTGCTCCTGGCCGTCCACCTGCTGTCGCTGTTCTTCCACGCCCGGCACCTCCCGTACATACTCACCGCCGAACACCCCGCACCGTCGTCGCGTACGCAACCAACCCGCCCCGCAGCGGCCCCGTCACGGCTCACCCCGCGTACAAGCCCCGCATCGGCCACGTACAGCCACCGCCGGTCAGCGCGTCACGCTTGGCCGACCCGCACGTTCGCGATGCAGTTCACCTCGCCCCCGCGCGGCGCGCGCCTCGCCGGCTGACACCGCTGACACTCAGCCGGATCGCCGCCGGGCTGTCTCCACGGCCCGACAGAACAGCGTTTCGGCGGCCGTGACCGCGTGCACGAGATCGTCCGGGCTTGCCGTCAGCGACTCCAGCAGGGCGTCGGCTTCGCTCAGCCCCGCCCGGTGGATCAGCCCCTTCTCGTTGGTGACCCACTCCCCGCGCGCCGCCATCACCGCGTGCGCGGTCTGGGTCGCGGCGACGGCGATGCTCCCGGCGACCTGGGTGAGGGCGCCCTTGGGTGCGTGGCCGGCCTTGGCGTAGGCGAGGATGGCGGTGGCCATGCCGTACCAACGGGGCGGGGCGCTCTCGCGCAGGGCCCGCGGGTAGGCGGCGGGGCGGGGGAGGTCGCCGCGCAACGTTCTGTTGATCGCAAGCTCCGCGACGAGCAGGTACGTCGGGATGCCGGCGAGGTGGAACATCAGCGGCTCGACGCGGAAACGGCCGTGTTCCGCCTCGGTCAGCTCGTGCTTGACGACGTCGAGGTCGCGGTAGTGGACGTCGACGCGGCGCCCGTCGACGGTCAGCCAGGCGCCGCCGTTGAAGACGCCGCCACCCCAGCCGCCGATCTCGGAGACCTCGCCTTCCCAGCCGATCGCGCGCAGGTCGTCCGGGTCGAAGGCTCCCCGGTAGTAGACCGCCAAGTCCCAGTCACTGTCCGGCCGTTCGGTGCCCTGGGCACGTGATCCGCCGAGGGTGACTGCCCGGACGCCGGGAAGGGCGGCGAGCCGGTCGGCGGTGCGGTCGAGGAATGCCTGCTCGGGGAGAGAGGGGGGCACTGCGGGGCTCCTGACGGGCATCGGTGCGCGGAGTGGCCGACACGCAGGGTACGGGGGTGGCCGAGGAGGGGCGACCGAAAATTGGATGCGGTGGTGCGCCGGGGCGCACAGGATCGAGGAGTTGTCCGCCCTTCTGAGATCGGAGTCCACGTGATCCGGCGCGTCACCGTCCCCACGTTGTTCCCCCCGCCCGCCTACTCCCACGTCTCCGTCGTGGAGGCGGGCACCAGGCTGGCGTTCCTCGCCGGGTCCGTTCCGCTGGACGCGGACGGGAAACTGGTCGGCGAAGGGGATCCGGTGCGGCAGGCCCGGCAGGTGATCGCCAACCTCGAGAAGCAGCTGCGAGCGGTGGGCAGCGGCTTGGAGCATGTCGTCGCCACGGACGTGTATGCGGTGAGTGCCGAGCCCGCGGTGCTCTCCGCCGTGTGGGACGTGGTGGAGGCGTCCGGGCTGAGCGCCGGGCCCCACTCGTCGACCCTGATCGGTGTGGCCTGCCTCGGCTACCCCGGGCAGCTCGTCGAGATCACCGCGACGGCCGTCGTCCCGGACACGACGGCGGCGGCGGTCTCCTGATGGCCGACGAGCGGACCATGGTGCTGCGCCGAGCCGTTTCACCCGAAGACGCCGACGCCGCGGCCGGCGTCTGGCTGCGGTCCTTCGCCGCCGCGCTGCCGAGCGTGGTCCGGCCGCGGACCGACGACGAGGTGTACGGCTACTTCCGTCACGTCCTCGTGCCGCTGCACGAGACATGGGTGGCGGAGACGGAAGCGGAGGGTGGTGGCGGTGTCGTCGGGGTGATGGTGCTGGAGGGCGAGGAACTGGCGCAGTTGTACCTCGCCCTCGAGTGGCACGGGCGCGGAATCGGTGACCGTTTCGTCGCGCTGGCCAAGGAGCGCAGCCCGCGGGGCCTTTACCTGTGGACCTTCCAGGTCAACGCGCCCGCGCACCGCTTCTACCAGCGGCACGGCTTCGAGGCCGTGGAGTGGACGGACGGCGGCGGGAACGAGGAGCGGGAGCCGGATGTGCGGTACGTGTGGCGGCCGTAGGGCGGACCGTCAGCCGTGGGGGCGTGCGTACCGGTCGGTCGCCGCCACCAGTGCGTCGTTCCCGGTCGGTCCGGCGTCGTGCCCGGCCTCGTCCACGATCACCAGGTCGCTGTCCGGCCAGGCGCGGTGGAGGCGCCAGACGGTGCCGAGGAGGTTGCCGAAGTCGAGGCTTCCCTGGACCAGGGCGCCGGGGATGCCCTTCAGCAGGTGCGCGTCGCGGAGGACCACGCCCTCGTCGTTGCCCTCGCCCAGGAAGTGGTCACGGCCCCAGTAGTGGGTGACGGTGCGGGCGAAGCCCATGCGGAACTCCGGGTCCTCGAACCGGGCGACCGAGCCGGGCGGGGCGGGGATCGTCGCCGTCTCCCAGTCGGTCCAGGCCCGTGCGGCCCGTTCCCTCACTTCCGGGTCGGGGGACTCCAGCAGCCTGCTGTAGGCGGCGGCCGGGTTGCCGTCGCGCTCGTCGGCGGGCAGTTCGGCGAGGAAGCGGGCGAAGGCCTCCGGGAAGATTTTTCCCAGTCCTCGGGTCAGCAGGGCCACTTCGGGGTTCGAGCCGGTGGCCACTGCCGTCAGCACCAGCTCGGACACCACCTCGGGGTGCGTCTGTGCGTACCGCAGTCCCAGGACCGATCCCCAGGACGCGGCCCCACACCAGCCACCGTTCGACGCCCAGGTGGGCGCGCAGCCGCTCCAGGTCGGCCATGAGGTGTGCGGTGGTGTTGACGCTCATGTCGGTGGCGTGGTCGGCGGCGTGCGGGGTCGAACGTCCGGCGCCGCGCTGGTCGAGCAGCACGATGCGGTACGCGGCCGGGTCGAAGTAGCGCCGGAGGGTGGGGCTCGCACCGCTTCCCGGTCCGCCGTGCAGCACCAGCGCGGGCTTGCCGTGCGGGTTCCCGCAGGTCTCCCAGTACACGCGGTTGCCGTCGCCGACGTCGAGCATGCCGTGGTCGTACGGTTCGATCTCCGGATACAGGCCCATCGCGGCACCCTAGCGGGCCGTGCCGCGCGAACTCATCTCTGTTTCCGCGTGGGCAGCCCCGCCGCCCCGGCTGCCGCGTGCAGCACCTCCCGGAGCATGTCGGGGGTGAGTCTGCCGGTGAAGGTGTTGCGCTGGCTCACGTGGAAGCAGCCGTACAGGTGCAGGCCGTCGCCGTCCGGGGCGGGGAGCATGACGTGGGTGCCGTGGGCGAAGGCCGGGCGGGGGCGGGGCACGGTCCAGCCCGCCTCGGTGAACGCGGGCAACGCGGCCTGCCAGCCGAAGGCGCCGAGGACGAGCGCGGCCCGCAGCGTCGGCCGCAGCAAATGCAGTTCCTGGACCAGCCAGGGCCGGCAGGTGTCCCGTTCCCCGGGGGTCGGCTTGTTCGCGGGCGGGGCGCAGTGCACGGGTGCGGTGATGCGTACGCCGTACAGTTCCAGGCCGTCCCCGGCGTGCGTGGAGGTCGGCTGCGAGGCGAGTCCGACGTCGTACAGCGCCTCGTACAGCACGTCGCCGGAGCGGTCCCCGGTGAACATCCGGCCGGTGCGGTTTCCGCCGTGCGCGGCGGGTGCCAGTCCGACGATCAGCAGCCGGGCGTCCGGCGGCCCGAATCCCGGCACCGGCCGGCCCCAGTACGTGCAGTCGGCGAACGCGGCGCGCTTGGTACGGGCGACCTCCTCCCGCCAGTCCACCAGCCGCGGGCAGGCGCGACAGCCGGCGATGCGCCGGTCGAGGTCGAGAAGGCCCGGGAGGTCTTGGGTGTCGGGTGGGCCGGGCAGGCCGCTGGGGTCCATCAGTGTCCTTTCGAGGGAACCACCGGCTTTAGCCGGTGGGGGAATCGAATCCTTCGCCGGGCCACGGAGTGGCGCAGCGACGGGTCGCTAACATGATCCTCCGTCAAAAGTGGTAGCATTTTGGTTGTGGCTAGAGGAGATGTCCGGGAGTCGCTGAACCTGCGTGTCCCCCCGGAGCTGAAGCGGCAGGTCGAGGAGTACGCCCACCGGGCGGGCATCTCGATCAATGCCGCTGCGTGTGTCCTCCTGGCCGACGCCTTGCGCCTGGAGCGGAGGCGCCAGGCGTGATCCGCGCGTACAAATTCCTCCTGCGTCCCACGAAGAAGCAGGAAGCTGCGCTCGGCGAGATGCTGCGGGACCACTGCTCCCTGTACAACGGCGCGCTCCAGGAACGGCGGGACGCCTACCGGCACTCGTCGAAGACAGACATCGGGTACGGGCAGCAGTCCGCGCAGCTCAAGGAGATCCGCGCCTTCGACCCCGAGCGTCAGGGGCGTTGGTCGTTCTCCTCCCAGCAGGCCACCCTGCGTCGCCTGGACAAGGCCTTCCAGGCGTTCTTCCGTCGTGTGAAGGCTGGCCGGACGCCCGGATACCCGCGTTTCAAGGGTGGCGGGCACTTCGACACCGTCACCTTCCCGAAAGACGGCGACGGCTGCCGATGGAACTCGACGCCGAAGGACGCGCAGACCCGTCTCCGTATCCAAGGCGTCGGGCACATCCGTGTCCACCAGCACCGCGAGGTGCAGGGTCGGGTCAAGACCGTCACGGTCAAACGTGAGGGCAAACGCTGGTACGCCGTACTCGCCTGCGACAACGTCCCCGCCGAACTGCTTCCCAGCACCGGCGCGGTCGTCGGGATCGACATGGGCGTCACACACTTCCTCACCACCAGCGACGGCGGACACGTCCCCAACCCTCGCTTCCTCGGAGCAGCGGCCGACGAACTGGCCCAAGCGCAGCGGCACCTCGCGACATTCCCGAAGCGAACGAAGCAGCGCACGAAGAAGCACCGCGCCGCCGCCCGCAAGGTGGCGAAGATCCACGCGAAAATCCGCCGCCAGCGCCTCGACCACGCCCACAAGATCGCAAACGATCTCATCCACGGCAACGACGTCATCGTCCACGAGCGGCTGAACACCGCTGGAATGGTCAAGGCCCCCAAACCCAAGCCCGACCCCGAACAGCCCAGTGTGTTCCTCCCGAACCAGCGGGCCGCGAAGGCGGGTCTCAACCGATCGATCCTTGATGCGGGTTGGGGGGTGTTCCTCGCGATCCTCGCCAGCAAGGCTGAAAGCGCCGGTCGGACCGTCATCGCCGTGGACCCCACCAACACCTCCCGTACCTGCCCCGAATGTGGGCACTGTGCCAAGGAGAACCGCGTCACCCAAGCACTGTTCCAGTGCACGGCGTGCGGATTCACCGCGAACGCGGACCATGTCGGCGCCACGAACGTACTCGACAGGGCCGGGCTGGCCCTCTGCACGGCGGCATAGCCACCGACGCAGGAAGCCCGCCGCTTTAACGGTGGGTGGAGTCACGGCTCCACGGTAGGACGGACCGCCGCCCGCGGGCTCACGGCACCGACTGGGTGGCGCTGCGCGCCGCCGTCGTCACGGCGGGCCGGTCGGGCTCGCGCAGCCACAGGAGAGTTCCCGCGAGCAGCATGGCCGCCGTCAGCAGCCAGGGCAGCGGCCCGGGGCTCATGGCTCCCACGGCCACGCCGGTGAGCGCGCCGACCGACTGCTGGGCGAGGGACTGGACGGACAGCGCGGTGGCCCGGCCGGTACTGGAGACGCGCTGGTGCAGCAGGTCGTTCTCGTTCGGGCCCGCCACGCCGAACCCGAGGTAGACCAGTCCGAAGCCGACCACGACGAAGCCGGTGGCGAGGGGATGGGAGAAGGTGGCGGTCACACCGAGCAGCGCTAGCCCCGTCGCACTCGTGCCGAGGCCGGCCAGCACCGCCCGCGCTCCGCTGCCGGTGACCCGGGCAGTGAAGGGTGCGAGGTGGCTGCCGACACCCGCGCAGACGAACCCCCCGAAGGCGAGCACGGCGAACAGCATGGCTCCGGACTCGGAGGCGCCGGTCAGCGTCACGGCCCGCCCCGGCATGAGCAGTTCGATCGCGGCCAGGGCGCTGCCCGCCGCGGCGGCGCTGAGCAGGATCCGGCGGACCAGGGCATCCCTGCCGCCCAGGCGCACTCCGTCCAGGGCGGCGCCCGGGATGCCACGCAGCACCGAGCGCGCAGTGGCTGGCGGCCGGGGTGGCTCGCGCAGGGCGGTCAGGACGTAGCAGGCGAAGACGATCTCGACCGCCGCACCCAGTAGTACGGGGACGGACAGGGGCAGTACCGCCCGGGACGTCGCCTCGGCCAGGCGTGCGCCGAGGTCGGGGCCCCGGCCCAGCAGCCAGGGTAGGGCCCCGCCGAGCAGAAGGCCGGCGGCGAGCGCTGCGGAGGTCGCGGAACTGCCGCGCGCAAGGCCGGTGCGCAGGTCGGCGTCGGGGCCGGCGGACGCTTGGACGATGTCCACGTACCAGGCTTCCGCCGGACCGCTGGCCAGTGCGCGGGCGGTACCCATCAGGGCCATGCCGAGGGTGAGGGCCCAGACGGTGGTGCCGAGGGCATGGATCAGCAGCGCGATCGCGTTGAGCCCGCCCGCCACGGCCAGGACGGGGCGCCGCCCGAGGACGTCGGAGAGTCCCCCGGTGGGCAGTTCCAACGCGGCCACGGTGAGGGAGTGAGCGGCGTAGAACCCCGCGATCGCGGCGAGGGCCATGCCCCGCTCGGTGAACAGCAGCACCAGCGGGGCCATCGTCAGGCCCGGGGGCAGCCAGAACAGCGCGCAGACGGTGACGTAGCGGCGCCGGGCCGTCCGGATCTCCGGCGACTCGGCACTCACGACGTTCCCTCGGGGTCGGCGGGCGCATCGGCGGACGCTGAGACAGTCGGATCGGCGGGCGCATCGGCAAGGGGTGCGAGGGGCAGCCCGGCGGTGACGAGCACGACCCGTGCGGCGCGGGGGTCGTCGGCGTCGCGTGCGGTGAGTTCGGCCAGCTTGCCGTCGACGACGTCCCACAGTTCGGCGAGCGACTCGGGGGTGAGCCGGGGCATCAGGTCGCCGATCCCGGACGGCTCGACCCACTCCTGCCCCAGTCGCCCGGCGGCGAGGTCGGCCTCGTGCCGGACGAGGGACACCTCCAGGTGCTCGATCTGCCGCCGCCGCGCCATGCCGACGTAGGCGCGGCCCGCCGCCGAGGACTCCATCGCCTCGTTACTCCAGGAGGTGAGAGTGTGCACGGCCCGCCAGCGCCGTTCCCGTCCGTCGCGGTGTTCGGCCTCGGCGATGAACTCGTACTTCGCCAGCACCCTCAGGTGGTAGCTGGCTGACGCCGACGACTCCCCCGTCCGCTCGGCCAGTTCGCTGGCGGTGGCTGGCCCGTCCTGCCGCAGCAGCCCGAGCAGCCGGATCCGCAACGGGTGCGTGAGCGCCTTCAGCGCGGCGGTGTCCCGCTCGGGGTCCAGTACTCGCCTCTGCCCGTCGTTGACCATGCGGCGAGCGTAGGCCGATTCCTCAACATTCAAAAAGAGTTTTTGCAAAACTTTCTTTGGAATCTCGGGCTCCGGCGAAATCACTTCCCGCCCGGCCGTCCCGGACGGCTAAGGTCGGGAGCATGGCTTCCGAGGACCCGAAGACCGCCGCCGCTGTGGCCGCTGCCGAGGCTGCCGGACCGCAGGCCGGCGAGACCGTCCGCACCGACAGCTGGATCTGGTCCGTGCGCCTGCTCAAGACGCGCTCCCTCGCCTCCACCGCCTGCCGGGGCGGCCATGTGCGGGTGAACGGCGAGCGGGTGAAGCCCGCGCACTCCCTGCGCGTCGGTGACGAGGTGCGGCTGCGGCACGAGGGCCGGGAGCGGGTCGTCGTCGTCAAGCGGCTGATCCGCAAGCGGGTGGGCGCCCCGGTGGCCGTCCAGTGCTACATCGACAACTCCCCGCCGCCTCCGCCCCGCGACGCCGTCGCCCCCGCCGGTGTCCGGGACCGCGGCGCGGGCCGCCCGACCAAGCGCGATCGCCGCGAACTGGAACGCCTGCGAGGCCTGGGAGGTCCCGGCGCCCCCGGCGGCACGGCGCCGCGCCCCTGAGCGGGACCGCCCGCGCAGCCGTCCGGGGTGATCGCCCCGGGGCCCGTCCCCTCGCACCCCTCACGTCCGTCACACGTTTTCGGCTCCATGTCCGTCCAACGGACCGGATCCGCAAGCCCGTTCCCCTCCTCCCCCGGTTCACTCGAATCCTCCCCCGGTTCACTCGAACGAGTGGAGAGGCCGTGCCTCGCCGTCCTGGCGTACGGTGAAGTCGGGAGTGGTGGTGACGAGATGCGTACAGGCAGTGAGCCGGTGACTGCACGCAGTGCGCTGCGCGCGCGGCTCTGGCTGAGCGTGTGGGGCGAGGTGTGGACGATCGCCGGGACGGTGGCGTTCATGCTCTCCGGCCACCCGGGCTGGGCACTCCTGTGCGGGGTGCTGTGGCTGATCGTCACGATCGATCTGGTCGTGGTCGTCCGGCGCCTCCGTCAGGGGCCGCACTACCAGCCGGGCCGTGACGTCCCCCCGTACGAGCCGCCCAGGGGCCCGTGGTGACCGTGTGAACGGGGGCGGTGCGGGCGGCCCCGCTCAGGTGTCGAAGCTCGCGGCCTTCAGGTACTCCGGGTTCGGGTCCAGCGCGGCGGCCAGCCGGAAGTGGCGCCTGGCCGGAGCGGGGCGGCTCTGCCGCTGGTAGGTGCGGGCGAGCGCGAAGTGCGCGAAGGCGTTGTCCGGCTCGCGCTCCAGGACGATGGAGAACTCGAGTTCGGCCGGCCTCAGCTGGGCCGCCGCGAAGAAGGCACGCGCGCGCAGCAACCGCGCCGCGGTGTTCTCCGGGTACGCGTCGATGACCCCGTCGAGCAGCTTCACCGCGCCCCGCGGGTCCCGCGAGGCGAGCAGCTGCTCGGCGGCACGGAAGTCGATGACATGGGTCTCCGGCGTACGTCCGGTCGAACCACTGAGCTCGGGCACAGCCGCATCCTTCCCTCGTCGAACCGGTTCAACGCCCCGGGCGGGGGCACCTATTCCCGCGCGGGCCGGCGGGCCGCCCGCTCCCTGCGGACGAGTTCGGCCCACACGTCCTTCACCCGCCGCGCCAGCTCCTCCAGGGGGACGTCGTTGTCGATGACGAGGTCCGCGATCTCCCGGCGCTGCTCGCGCGTCGCCTGGGCCGCCATCCGCGCGCGTGCGTCCTGCTCGCTCATGCCGCGGCGGCCCGTGAGACGGTCGAGCTGGGTCTCGGCGCTCGCGTCGACCACGATCACGAGGTCGTAGCGGGAGGCGAGGCCGTTCTCCGTGAGCAGGGGCACGTCGTGGACGACGACGGCGTCCTCGGCGGCGGCCTCCTCCAGCTCGCGGGAACGGGCACCCACCAGGGGGTGGACGATCGAGTTGAGGACGGCGAGCTTCTCCGGGTCGGCGAAGACGATCGATCCCAGTCCCGGCCGGTCCAGGCTGCCGTCCTCGGCGAGTACGCCCTCGCCGAAGGACTCCACGACCGCCGCGAGTCCGGGTGTCCCCGGCGCGACGACCTCGCGCGCGATGCGGTCCGCGTCGATCAGTACGGCCCCGCACTCGACGAGCAGCCGCGACACCTCGCTCTTGCCGGCTCCGATCCCGCCGGTCAGGCCCACCGTCAGCATGACCCGAAGCTTAGGGCCTGCCACCGACGGCGACGGTGGCGGCCCTGTCTCAGTTGTCGCCCTCGCGCTCCGCGAGGAACCGCTCGAACTCGAGCCCGATCTCGTCCGCCGACGGGATCTCCACCGGCTCGGCGAGCATGTTGCCCCTGGTCTCGGCGCCCGCGGCGGCGTCGTACTGGTGCTCAAGGCCCTGGATGAGGGCCGTGAGCTCCTCGTCGCCCTCCCGGACCTGGCGGTCGATCTCGGTCTGCGTACGGTGGGCGTCGGTGCGCAGGGAGTGCGCCACACCCGGCAGGACCAGGCCGGTCGCGGCCGTGATGGCCTCCAGGGCGGTCAGCGCCGCGTCCGGGTAGGAGGAGCGGGCGATGTAGTGCGGCACGTGCGCGGCGACGCCCAGCACGTCGTGTCCGGCCTGCATGAGCCGGTACTCGACGAGGCCCTCGGCACTGCCGGGCACCTGCGCCTCCTCGAAGGGGCCGGTGTGGCCGGGGACGAGGTCGGTGCGGTTGCCGTGCGGGGTGATACCCACCGGCCGCGTGTGCGGGACACCCATCGGGATGCCGTGGAAGTTCACCGAGAGGCGGACGCCGAGCCGCTCCACGATCTGCTGCACCGCGGCGGCGAACCTCTCCCACTCGACGTCCGGTTCGGGCCCGGACAGCAGCAGGAACGGCGCCTCGGTGGCGTCCTGGACCAGCCGCACCTCGAGGGCGGGCACCTCGTAGTCGGTCCAGCGGTCGCGGGTGAAGGTCAGCAGCGGGCGCCGGGCCCGGTAGTCGATGAGCCGGTCGTGGTCGAACCGGGCGACCGCCTGGTGGGGCAGCGAGTCGAGCAGCCGCTCGGCGATCTGGTCGCCGGTCTCGCCCGCGTCGATGTACCCGTCGAAGTGGTAGAGCATGACAAGTCCGGCCGATTCCTGGGCGAGCGCCATGTCGACGACGGCCAGCCCCTTCGGCTCCCATGCGTACAAACCCTGCGGATCAAGCACCGTGACCGCTCCTCCTCGTGTTCCTAGTGGACAACGTGACGCGCGGCACCGGCATTCCCGGATGAGGACAACTCCCCGAGGCGCGCGGGGCCGTGTCGGCACGCGGCTCCGCCGCGCGGACGCGACGATCCCCCCTCGGCCCGCGGACGGCGCCCGCCCCCGCAGCGCAGCACTGAGGGGCCGCACCTCGAAAGGTGCGGCCCCTCAGTTACCGGCTAGAACTCAGCGACCGGAGGTCAGCTCTGGCCGCCGGCCAGCTTCTCGCGCAGCGCGGCCAGCGCCTCGTCCGAGGCCAGCGCACCGGAGTTGTCCGGGCCCTCGGAGGAGTACGAGCCGCCACCACCGGACGCGGCCGGAGCCGCACCCGCGGTGTCGACACCCTCGGCAGCGGCCTTCTCGTCCGCCTCGCGGGACTTGATGACCTGCGCCTGGTGCTGCTCGAAGCGGGACTGCGCCTCGGCGTACTGGGTCTCCCACGCCTCGCGCTGGGTCTCGTAGCCCTCGAGCCAGTCGTTGGTCTCGGGGTCGAAGCCCTCGGGGTAGATGTAGTTGCCCTGGTCGTCGTAGGACGCGGCCATGCCGTACAGGGTCGGGTCGAACTCGACCGCCGTCGGGTCGGCACCGAAGGCCTCGTTGGCCTGCTTCAGCGAGAGGCTGATGCGACGGCGCTCGAGGTCGATGTCGATGACCTTGACGAAGATCTCGTCGTTGACCTGGACGACCTGCTCCGGGATCTCCACGTGGCGCTCGGCCAGCTCGGAGATGTGGACCAGACCCTCGATGCCCTCGTCCACGCGGACGAACGCACCGAACGGAACCAGCTTCGTGACCTTGCCGGGCACGACCTGGCCGATCTGGTGGGTGCGGGCGAACTGCTGCCACGGGTCTTCCTGGGTCGCCTTCAGCGACAGGGAGACACGCTCGCGGTCCATGTCGACGTCGAGCACCTCGACGGTGACTTCCTGACCGACCTCGACGACCTCGGAGGGGTGGTCGATGTGCTTCCAGGACAGCTCGGAGACGTGCACCAGGCCGTCGACGCCACCTAGGTCCACGAAGGCACCGAAGTTGACGATCGAGGAGACGACGCCGGAACGGACCTGACCCTTCTGGAGGGTGGTGAGGAACGTCTGGCGGACCTCGGACTGGGTCTGCTCCAGCCAGGCACGGCGGGACAGGACCACGTTGTTGCGG
Source organism: Streptomyces cathayae (assembly GCF_029760955.1). Classification (GTDB taxonomy): domain Bacteria; phylum Actinomycetota; class Actinomycetes; order Streptomycetales; family Streptomycetaceae; genus Streptomyces; species Streptomyces cathayae. The sequence goes on along the minus strand of NZ_CP121682.1, from coordinate 6,022,471 downwards.
TTCTTGTCCAGCTCGATGATCTTCGCCTCGAGCTCCTTGCCCACGTAGGGCTGGAGGTCGCGGACGCGGCGCATCTCGACCAGGGAGGCCGGGAGGAAGCCGCGGAGGCCGATGTCGAGGATGAGACCACCCTTGACGACCTCGATGACGGTACCGGTGACGATGCCGTCCTCTTCCTTGATCTTCTCGATGGTGCCCCAAGCACGCTCGTACTGGGCGCGCTTCTTCGAGAGGATCAGGCGGCCTTCCTTGTCCTCCTTCTGGAGAACAAGGGCTTCGATCTCGTCACCGACGGCGACGACCTCGTTGGGGTCGACGTCGTGCTTGATCGAGAGTTCGCGGCTCGGGATGACACCTTCGGTCTTGTAACCGATGTCGAGCAGGACCTCGTCCCGGTCGACCTTCACGATGACGCCGTCGACGATGTCGCCGTCGTTGAAGTACTTGATCGTCTCGTCGATCGCGGCGAGGAAGGCTTCCTCGTTACCGATGTCGTTGACCGCAACCTGCGGGGTGGTGGCGGTGGTCTCGGTGCTGCTCGTCATGTGGGAAAGGGCTCCGGTACGGACAGTGAGTCGTAGGTACTGCTACGCCGGAGCCTGTTTCGCTCTGCAGAAGCCGGACAGCAAAAGAAGCGCCGTTCCGAACACCGGGCATCCCGGTGGCGCCTCGAGAACCGAGGGGACATACAACAGATGCGAGCGCAGCCTGCTACGTCTGAGGTGCGCAGGCTCGCAGCGCAACTTGTAGCATACGGGGGCAGCCGGGCAGGGTCAATGCGCGAAGCCCCCCACCCGGGGCGGATCGCCGCATAACCGGCACAATTCCCCCTTCTGGGGGTAGCGCCGCACGTCAGACGCCGCCTCGAGGCCACACAAGACCCGCGCCAGGCAGGACCCCTCGCGCGCCCCCTGTGGCGACAGCCGGGGCAACTTGACGGAAGAGTACGACGATGGAGCCGATCATCCAAGAGCCCGAAGCGTCCGAACCCGAGGCGACCCGACGGAACGCCGACGTCACCGAGAGCTCCCGCGCCAACCGGGGCTGGTGGGACCGCAACGCGGACGAGTACCAGACCGAGCACGGCACGTTCCTCGGCGACGACCGCTTCGTGTGGTGCCCCGAGGGGCTGGACGAGGTAGAGGCCGAGCTGCTCGGCCCGCCGGAGGACCTGAAGGACCGCGACGTCCTGGAGCTCGGCGCCGGCGCGGCCCAGTGCTCACGCTGGCTGGCCGCGCAGGGCGCGCGCCCGGTGGCCCTGGACATCTCGCACCGGCAGTTGCAGCACGCGCTGCGCATCGGGGGCCCGTTCCCGCTGGTGTGCGCCGACGCGGGCGCCCTGCCGTTCGCGGACGGCTCCTTCGACCTGGCCTGCTCGGCGTACGGGGCGCTGCCCTTCGTCGCCGACCCGCGGCTGGTGCTGCGCGAGGTGCGCCGGGTGCTGCGGCCCGGGGGCCGGTTCGTCTTCTCCGTCACGCATCCGATCCGCTGGGCGTTCCCGGACGAGCCCGGCCCGGAGGGGCTGAGCGTCTCCGGTTCCTACTTCGACCGCACGCCCTACGTCGAACAGGACGAGCAGGGCCGCGCGGTGTACGTCGAGCACCACAGGACGCTGGGCGACCGCGTCCGCGACATCACCGCCTCGGGCTTTCGTCTGGTGGACCTGGTGGAGCCCCGGTGGCCGGAGTGGAACACCTCCGAGTGGGGCGGCTGGTCCCCGCTGCGCGGCCGGCTGATCCCGGGCACGGCGATCTTCGTGTGCGTACGGGACTGAGTGCGTGGTCCGTCACGACGCGCTCGACGCCCTCCCGGTGCGCGAGGCCCTTCCCGCGCTGACCGACGCCCTGGAGACGCACGGCACCGCCGTTCTCGTCGCACCGCCCGGCACCGGCAAGACGACCCTCGTGCCGCTGGTGCTGGCCGGGCTGGTCGGTGGCGGTCCCGCGCGGCGGGTGGTGGTCGCCGAGCCCCGGCGGATCGCGGCGCGGGCGGCGGCCCGGCGGATGGCCTGGCTGCTGGGCGAGCAGGCCGGCGGGTCCGTGGGGTTCACGGTGCGCGGGGAGCGGGTGGCCGGGCGCCGCACGCGCGTGGAGGTCGTCACGACCGGCGTGCTCCTGCAGCGGCTGCAGCGGGACCAGGAACTGACCGGGGTGGACGCGGTGGTGCTCGACGAGTGCCACGAGCGGCATCTGGACGCGGACACGGCGGCGGCGTTCCTGTGGGACGTGCGCGAGACCCTGCGGCCGGAGCTGCGCCTGGTGGCCGCGTCGGCGACGACCGACGCGGCGGGCTGGGCGCGGCTGCTGGGCGACGCGCCCGTGGTCGAGGCGCACGGCACGGCCCATCCGGTGGAGGTGGTGTGGGCCCCTCCCGCGCGGCCGGTGCGGCCGCCGCACGGCATGCGGGTCGATCCGGCGCTGCTGACGCATGTGGCGTCGGTGGTGCGGCGGGCGCTGGCCGAACGGGACGGTGACGTCCTGGTGTTCCTGCCCGGCGTGGGCGAGATCGCCCGGGTCGCCGCGCAGCTGGGGCAACCCGGACGCCTCGGGGAGGTCGAGGTGCTCCAGGTCCACGGGCGGGCGCCGGCCGCGGTGCAGGACGCGGTGCTGGCACCCGGGCGGCGGCGCCGGGTGGTGCTGGCGACCTCGGTGGCGGAGTCGTCGCTGACGGTTCCGGGGGTCCGGGTGGTCGTGGACGCGGGACTCGCGCGTGAGCCCCGCGTCGACCACGCGCGCGGGCTGAGCGCGCTGACGACGGTACGGGCCTCGCAGGCGGCGGGCAGGCAGCGGGCGGGGCGGGCCGGACGTGAGGCACCGGGCACGGTGTACCGGTGCTGGGCGGAGGCCGAGGACGCGCGGCTGCCCCGGTTCCCCGCCCCCGAGATCGAGGTGGCCGATCTGACGGCGTTCGCGCTGCAGGCGGCCTGCTGGGGCGATCCGGACGCCTCCGGGCTCGCGCTGCTCGATCCGCCCCCGCGCGGGGCGATGGCGGCGGCCGGGGCCGTCCTGACGGCGATCGGGGCCGTCGGCGCCGACGGGCGGGCCACGGAACGGGGCACGCGGCTGGCCCGGCTGGGCCTGCATCCCCGGCTGGGGCGGGCGCTGCTGGACGCGGCACCGGCCGTGGGCCGCGCGCTCGCCGCCGAAGTGGTCGCGCTGATCGGCGAGGAGGCACCGCGCGGCTACGGGGACGATCTCGCCGATGCCCTGCGTGCCGTGCGGCGCGGGGACGACGCCTATGCGCAGCGGTGGCGGACGGAGGCGCGCCGGCTGCGGTCGCTCGTCTCGGAGGTCTCCTCGGAGGTCTCCCCGGAAGCCGTCCACGCCGCGCCTCCCGCGCCACCCGCGCCGACGGGCGCGGTGGGCGGGGACAGCCGGGAGGGCGGGGAGGGTGCCCGGGTCGGGCTGGTGGCCGCGCTCGCCTTTCCCGAGTGGATCGCCTGCGCGCAGGGCGGTTCGTATCTGATGGTGTCCGGGACGCGGGCCGAGGCCGGCGGGGGCACCGGGCTGCGGGGGGCTCCCTGGATCGCGGTCGCCGCCGCCGACCGGCCGGTGGGGCGGGGGCACGCGCGCGTGCGGCTCGGCGCGGTCGTCGACGAGGAGACCGCGCGGTGGGCGGCCGGGCCCCTGCTGGAGACGCGCGAGGAGGTGCACTGGGCCGACGGCGATGTCGTCGCCCGCCGGGTCGAGCGGCTGGGGGCGGTGGAGCTGGCGGTACGGCCCCGCGCCGACGCGGAGCCCGCCCTCGTGCGGGCCGCACTGCTGGACGGGCTGCGGCGGGAGGGGTTCGGGCTGCTGCGGTGGCCGGCGGGAGCATCCGTGCTGCGGCAGCGGCTGGCCTTTCTGCACGGCCGGCTCGGCGACCCCTGGCCCGCTGTGTCCGACGACGCGCTCCACGCGCGCGTGGCGGAGTGGCTGGAGCCCGAGCTGAGCCGCGCCCGGCGCCGGGCCGACCTGGCGCGGATCGACGCCGGCCAGGCCCTCGGCCGGCTGCTGCCGTGGGCGTCCGGGCAGGCCGCCCGGCTGGACGAACTGGCCCCCGAACGGATCACCGTCCCCAGTGGGTCCGCGATCCGGATCGACTACTCCGACGCCGGGCAGCCGGTGCTCGCGGTGAAACTCCAGGAGATGTTCGGGCTCCAGGAGACGCCGCGGGTGGCCGGGGTGCCCCTGCTGGTGCATCTGCTCTCCCCGGCCGGGCGGCCCGCCGCCGTCACCTCCGACCTCGCCTCCTTCTGGAAGGACGGATACAAGGGCGTACGGGCCGAACTGCGCGGCCGTTACCCCCGGCATCCGTGGCCCGAGGACCCGGCTGCCGCCGAACCGACCCGGCACACCAACGCACGGCTCAGGCGGTGACCCTGCTCCTATGAGCCGCTGGTGGGGCCGGGCGACGCCGTCCCGGCGGCGGCCACCGTCAGTTCGACCGTGAGGGTCGCGCCGCCCGCGGTGGTGACACGGAGCAGGAAGGTGCCGGTGGTGTCGTCCGCGTAGAGCTGCGGCAGCGTCAGGAGACCGTCCTCGTCCGTCTCCAGGCCGTTCAGGGTGCGGACGGCCTTGCCGTCGTCGTCCTTGAAGTAGGGGCCCTCGTCGTTGACGGCCGGGTCGTCGGCCGACGTGATCAGCGTGGCGGTGGCCGCGACCTTGCCGGCCGGGGCGCCGTCGTGGGTGGCCCGTACCTCGACCCGGTGGGCGAACTCGCCGCCCGGGGTGCAGGTCAGTGCCTCGTCACCGGTGCGCACGACGGTGTCGGCGGTGCGCTCGGTGACGGTGGCCCGGTAGTCGAGGCCCGGGACGATGCGGCCGACGACGGTGGCGCGGACGGTGACGTCGCCCGTCTTCTCGCCCGCCCGGAGCGCGGGCGCCACGGCGACGCCGGCACTGTCGGTGACGACGGTGGCCACGCTCTCGCCGCCGGTGAAGGTGGTGTCGGTGTCGCCGAGGACGGTGAAGCGGATCCGCACCTTCGCGACGGCCTTGCCTTCGCCCGTCTCCGCGCGGGCGCGGATCCTCTCGGTGAACGCGTCGCCCGCCCGCGCGGTGAGCCTGCCCGTGCCGGCGTTCTCCAGGTGGTCCACCGTGTCGGTGGGCGTGGGGGGCCTGCTGGGCGGCGGTGCCGTCGGGGGCTGTGTCGTGCCCGGCGGTGTGCTCGGCGTGCCCGGGGAGGAGGCCGGCGGCTTGGGGCCGGGGCTGCTGCTGCCGCCGCCCGGCGTGTCGGGGCTGGGGCTGGGCTTCGGTGACGTGCCCGGGGCCGCCGGGGTGGTGCCCGGCGCCGTAGACGGCGCCGACGGCGAAGAGGGCGATGACGGGGATGACGGCGATGACGGGGAGGGACTCGTGGTGCGGTCGTCGCTGCGGTCGCCGGGCAGGGTGCCGGTGCCGTCCGGGATCTCGTGCGTGCCCTTGCGGTAGTACTCCAGCCACGACAGGACGGTGTTCAGGTAGTCCCTCGAAGGGTTGTAGCTGAGGATCGCCTTGTCGAGGTCCGCCCGGTCGGACAGGTCCCAGCCGAAGCGGCACAGGTAGTGACCGGCCGCCAGGGCGGCGTCGTAGATGTTGTTGGGGTCCTTGCGGCCGTCGCCGTTGCCGTCGCGGCCCGCCCATTTCCAGGTGGACGGGATGAACTGCATGGGGCCGACGGCGTTGTCGTAGGCACTGTTGCCGTCGTACTCGCCGTTGTCGGTGTCCCGGATGAGCGCGAAGCCGTTGCCGTCGAGCTGCGGGCCGATGATCGGGGAGAGGGTGGTGCCGTCGGCGTCGACGCGCCCGCCGCGGGCCTGGCCGGACTCCACCTTGCCGATGGCGGCGAGCAGTTGCCAGGGCAGGTTGCAGCCGGGCTTGGACTCGCGCAGCGCCGCCTCGGCCTTCTTGTAGGCGTCGAGGACGGTCGCGGGTATGCCCGCCTCGGAAGCGCCCGGCGTGAGCGGGTCGGTGCTCGCGGACGGGGCGGGGTTGGGGCTGTTGAGCGGCGGAAGGTCCGTGTAGTAGGGCGAGTTGCCGGTCGCGCCGGGGTCGTCGGTGCTTTCGCCGGGCGCCGAGGTGGCGTCCGGCGCGGCCCGCCCGCCCGGGTCGCCGATCGTCGCGCCCGGGGCCTGGGACGCGGACAGGGCCGCCACCGCGGCCGCCGCCACGGCGGTGGTTGCCGCTCCCTTGCGCAGCCTCCTGCCGAAATGCGCCGCCATAGAGTGAACCCCTCCCCGCGGACGCCGGAGCATCCGTCGTCATCTGTCACGCCCGCCCGGTTGTGACGATCCAGCCCGCCCGCCGGTTGCACCTGACACGGCGACTCCCGCGACCCTACGGCAACATCCTTTGCCCGCACACCCGTTCATGCCCGGTATTCGCCGGTTGGCCACACTCGTCCCCGCACGGGTACGGACTGCGGTGTCGCTCATACTGTGGTCCGCCGAGCACCGGGACCGACCGGCCCGGTCAACGAGCCCTCCGAGGAGCCGAGTTGCCCTTCACGTTGAGCCATGCGGCGGCGGTCCTGCCCGCCGTACGAACCGACGGGACCGGCCGGGGCCCCCTGGTGCCGGCCGTTCTCGTGGCGGGCAGTCTCGCCCCGGACCTGACCTACTACGCGGCCAGTGTCCTGTCCGGAGCGATGGAGTTCGGGGACTTCACCCACTCGTTCCCGGGCGTCCTGACCGTGGATGTGTGCATCGCCTGGGCGCTGGTGGGTCTGTGGCTCCTGATCCGCGAACCGCTCGTGGCGCTGCTGCCGCGGCCCTGGCAGGGGCGGACGTCCGCCCTGCTGCGCTGCGGCACGCCGCCCGCGCGGGTGCGGGCCTCCCTGGTGGCGCGCTGGTACGTCTCGGCCGTGCTCGGTGCGCTGACGCATGTGGTGTGGGACGCCTTCACGCACCTCGACCGGTGGGGGATGCGGGTCTTTCCCGTCCTGGGACGGGAGATCGCGGGCTCACCGCTGTACTGGTATCTGCAGTACGGCGGTTCGGCGGTGGCCGCGGTGGTGATCGTCGTGTTCCTGGCACGGGCGCTGAAGCGGGCGGCGCCCCGGTCCGCGCCGGCGGGGGTGGCGACGCTGTCCGCTGCCGACCGGTGGGGGGCCGCCGCGCTGCTCGGCGGCTGTGCGCTGGTGGGGGCCGTGCATCGGGCCGCGCGGTGGTGGGACTACTGGGGTGCGACCGCGAAGCCCTGGGAGCTGATTCCCACGGTGTGTTTCGGGGCGGGCGCCGGGCTCGTGACCGCGCTGCCGCTGTACGCCGTGGCGGTCAGGGCGCTGCGTCCGGCCCCGGTCACCGGGGACCCCGATGACGCCGGTACGGGGCGGCCGAGCCGTACGGCCGCACGCTGAGGGGCTCCCCGGCCGCCACGAACACGGTGACGGTACGGACGGGGCGGGGGCGGGGCAGCAGGGTGAGGGTGAGCGCCAGATAGCTGCGGGTCAGCTCGGCCCACAGCCGCCACGGGGGCGGCTCGCCGGCACCGGGCGACGGGGCGGACGGTGCGGCGGCCCCGCGGCCGGTGCACCATCGGCCGACGCGGCGCAACGCGGTCGTCAGGGGGGCGGGAGTACGGGCGGTACTTGCGGTGGCCGCGAAGACCGGAACCGGCGAGAACGCCTCGAGGGTGGGTCCGTCGGCGTCGGTCGGCGGGGGCCCCGCTCTGCGGTGAAGCATGCGTATACCCATGCCCCGCATCCTGGCGCCCGGCCCCCGCGACGGCCTGCCCGCGAGGTCCACGCGGGTGAGACCCCTCAGGGGACGAAGCCGAGGACGAAGCCGAGGACGGGGTCGTGCCGGAGGACGCCATCGGGCGCCCTCCGGCACGGCCCGCCGACTCCGCCCGGCAGGGCTAGTGCGCCGCCGACTCCCAGTCCGGGCCCGCGCCGATCGAGACACCCAGGGGGACGCGGAGCCGGACCGCGGCGGCCATCTCCCGGCGGATCAGCTCTTCCGCGGCCGGGCGCTCGCCGGGGGCGATCTCCAGGACGATTTCGTCGTGGACCTGGAGGAGCATCCGGGACGTGAGGTCCGCCTCGCGCAGCGCCCGGTCCACGTTCAGCATGGCGATCTTGACGATGTCCGCCGCCGTGCCCTGGATCGGCGCGTTCAGCGCCATCCGCTCGGCCGCCTCGCGGCGCTGGCGGTTGTCGCTGTTGAGGTCGGGCAGGTAGCGCCGGCGGCCGAAGAGGGTCGCCGTGTAACCCGTCGCCCGAGCCTCGTCGACCACGCGGCGCAGGTAGTCCCGCACCCCGCCGAACCGCTCGAAGTACGCGTCCATCAGGGCGCGGGCCTCGGCCGCCTCGATGTTCAGCTGCTGGGAGAGGCCGAAGGCGGACAGCCCGTACGCGAGGCCGTACGACATCGCCTTGATCTTGCGGCGCATCTCCGCGTCGACCGCGGACTGCTCGACCGCGAACACCTGCGCGGCGGCGGTGGTGTGCAGGTCCTCGCCGGAGGTGAACGCCTCGATGAGTCCGGCGTCCTCGGAGAGGTGCGCCATCACCCGCAGTTCGATCTGGCTGTAGTCCGCCGTCATCAGCGACTCGAAGCCTTCCCCGACGACGAACCCGCGACGGATCGCGCGGCCCTCGTCGGTACGGACCGGGATGTTCTGCAGGTTCGGGTCGGTCGACGACAGGCGGCCGGTGGCGGCGACCGTCTGGTTGAACGTGGTGTGGATGCGGCCGTCCGCGGCGATGGTCTTGATCAGCCCCTCGACGGTGACGCGCAGCTTCGCCTGCTCACGGTGCCGGAGCATGATCACCGGCAGTTCGTTGTCGGTCCGGCCCGCCAGCCAGGCCAGGGCGTCGGCGTCGGTGGTGTACCCGGTCTTGGTCTTCTTCGTCTTCGGCAGGCCGAGTTCACCGAAGAGGACCTCCTGGAGCTGCTTGGGCGAGCCCAGGTTGAACTCGTGTCCCGCCGCCGCGTGCGCTTCCTGCACGGCCTGCTGCACGGCGCCCGCGAACATCTGCTCCATGCCCTCGAAGTGGGTCCGGTCCGCCGCGATGCCGTGCCGCTCCATGCGGGCCAGCAGGACGGACGTCGGCAGCTCCACGTCCCGCAGCAGATCCGCGGCGCCCACCTCCGTCAGACGGTCCTCGAAGGCTTCGCCCAGGTCGAGGACCGCGCGGGCCTGCACCATCAGCGCCTCGGCCTCGGCGGTGTCGTCCGCGCCGAAGGCCAGCTGGCCGTCGGCCGCGGCGGCGGGCTCCAGCTCGCGGTGCAGGTACTCCAGGGACAGCGCGTCCAGGTCGAAGGAGCGGCGGCCCGGCTTGACCAGGTAGGCGGCGAGCGCGGTGTCCATGGAGACGCCCCGGATGCTCCAGCCGTGCTCGGCGAAGACCCGCATCGCGCCCTTGGCGTTGTGGAACACCTTGGACCGCTCCGCGTCGGCGAGCCATGCGGCGAACGCCCGCTCGTCGCCCTCGTCCAGCTCGGCCGGGTCGAACCAGGCGGCCGGCCCCGCGGCCGCCGCCAGGGCGACCTCGGCGACCGAGCCGGCCCCCAGCGCCCAGGTGTCGACCGTGGCGACGCCGAGGGGCGCGGTGCCGTGCTCGGCGAGCCAGCCGGCCAGCTCGCCCGCGCCCAGGACGGTGCCGTCCAGCTCCACCCCGTCCGCGACGACCGGGGCCGCCTCGGGCTCCTGCGCACCGGGGTCGACGGCGAAGAGCCGCTCGCGCAGCGACGGGTTCCTGATCTCCAGGGTGTCCAGGATCATCGCGACGGCCTTGCGGTCGTAGGCGGTCCGCTCCAGGTCGGTGACGTCCCTGCCCAGCTCGACCTGCCGCTCCAGCTCGGTGAGGCGGCGGTTGAGCTTGACCGACTCCAGGTGGTCGCGCAGATTCTGCCCGACCTTGCCCTTGACCTCGTCGACCCGCTCGACGAGGTCCGCGAAGGAACCGAACTGGTTGATCCACTTCGCCGCCGTCTTCTCACCGACGCCGGGAATGCCGGGCAGGTTGTCGGACGGGTCGCCGCGCAGCGCCGCGAAGTCCGGGTACTGCGCGGGCGTCAGCCCGTACTTCTCGACCACCTTCTCCGGGGTGAACCGGGTCAGCTCGGAGACACCCTTGGTCGGGTACAGCACCGTGGTGTGCTCGGAGACCAGCTGGAAGGAGTCCCGGTCGCCGGTGACGATCAGCACGTCGAAGCCCTCGGCCTCGGCCCGGGTGGCGAGCGTGGCGATGACGTCGTCCGCCTCGAAGCCCTCGACGGCGAAGCGCGGGGCGCTCATCGCGTCGAGCAGCTCACCGATCAGCTCGACCTGTCCCTTGAACTCGTCCGGTGTCTTGGAGCGGTTCGCCTTGTACTCGGGGAACTCCGCCGACCGCCAGGTCTTGCGGGAGACGTCGAAGGCCACCGCGAAGTGGGTGGGCGCCTCGTCGCGCAGCGTGTTCGCCAGCATCGACGCGAAACCGTAGATCGCGTTCGTCGGCTGGCCCGTCGCGGTCGTGAAGTTCTCCACGGGCAGCGCGAAGAACGCGCGGTAGGCCAGCGAGTGCCCGTCCATGAGCATCAGTCGCGGACGGGCCTCGCCGGAGGTCTGGTCGGTCTTCTTCGCTGCTGTCTCTGCCACGCCCCCGATCCTGCCACGCGCCACTGACACTCGGCCCCGCCCCCGTACCCCGGGACGCCCCCCGGCACCGGGACCACCCGCACCGGCCCCGAATCCTCCGGCCTCCGCCCGGCCCCCGTCGCCGTCACCGCCGCGTGCGAGGATCGGAGGCGTACGTCACACGTGTACGCGAAGAGGAGTGCGCGATGGCCACCAAACCGCCCAAGGGTGATCCGGTCCAGGACGCGCCGCAGGTCACCGAGCCGAAACGCGCGGCCGCGGGCCTCACGGCGATCGGCCACAGCCTGCGCATGGCGCACCGGCAGATGGGCCTGAAGCGGACGGCGCTGACCCTGCTCGACGTCAACCAGAAGGACGGCTTCGACTGTCCGGGCTGCGCCTGGCCCGAGCCGGAGCACCGGCACACCGCGGAGTTCTGCGAGAACGGCGCGAAGGCCGTGGCCGAGGAGGCCACCCTGCGCCGGGTCACTCCCGAGTTCTTCGCCGCGCACCCCGTCGCCGACCTGGCCGGCCGCAGCGGCTACTGGCTGGGCCAGCAGGGCCGCCTGACCCGCCCCGTGTACCTCCCCGAGGGCGGCGACCGCTACGAGCCCGTCACCTGGGAGCGCGCCTTCGACATCGTCGCCGAGGAGATCACCGCCCTCGGCTCCCCCGACGAGGCCCTCTTCTACACCTCCGGACGCACCAGCAACGAGGCCGCCTTCCTCTACCAGCTCTTCGCGCGCGAACTCGGCACCAACAACCTGCCCGACTGCTCGAACCTGTGCCACGAGTCCTCCGGCTCCGCCCTGTCCGAGACGATCGGCGTCGGCAAGGGCAGCGTCCTGCTGGAGGACCTCTACAAGTCCGACCTGATCATCGTCGCCGGACAGAACCCCGGCACCAACCACCCCCGCATGCTGTCCGCCCTGGAGAAGGCCAAGGCGAACGGCGCGCGGATCATCACCGTCAACCCGCTGCCCGAGGCGGGCCTGGAGCGCTTCAAGAACCCGCAGACCCCCAAGGGCCTCGCCACCGGCACCGCCCTGACCGACCTGTTCCTGCAGATCCGCCTCGGCGGCGACCAGGCCCTCTTCCGCATCCTCAACAAGCTGATCGTCGACACGCCCGGCGCCGTCGACGAGGACTTCGTCCGCGAACACACGCACGGCTACGAGGAGTTCGCCGAGGCCGCCCGCGCCGCCGACTGGGACGCGACACTCGCCGCGACCGGCCTCACCCGCGACGACATCGAGCAGTGCCTGCGCATGGTCCTCGCGTCGAAGCGCGTCATCGTGTGCTGGGCGATGGGCCTCACCCAGCACAAGCACTCCGTTCCCATGATCCGCGAGATCGTCAACTTCCTGCTGCTGCGCGGCAACATCGGCCGCCCCGGCGCGGGCGTCTGCCCGGTGCGCGGCCACTCCAACGTCCAGGGCGACCGCACCATGGGCATCTTCGAACGGCCCGCACCGGAGTTCCTGGACGCCCTGGAGAAGGAGTTCGGCTTCACGCCCCCGCGCGAGCACGGCTACGACGTCGTACGGGCCATCCGCGCGCTGCGCGACGGGAAGGCGAAGGTGTTCTTCGCCATGGGCGGCAACTTCGTCGCCGCCTCCCCCGACACGGAGGTCACCGAGGCCGCGATGCGCCGGGCCCGGCTGACCGTGCACGTGTCGACCAAGCTGAACCGCTCGCACGCCGTCACCGGTGCGCGCGCCCTGATCCTGCCGACCCTGGGCCGCACCGAACGCGACCTGCAGGACGGTGGCGAGCAGTTCGTGACGGTCGAGGACTCCATGGGCATGGTGCACGCCTCCCGCGGCCGCCTCGAACCGGCGAGCGGGCAGCTGCTGTCCGAACCGGCCATCGTGTGCCGGCTGGCCCGCCGGGTCCTCGGCGCGGACAGCAAGGTCCCCTGGGAGGAGTTCGAGAAGGACTACGCGACGATCCGCGACCGCATCGCGCGCGTGATCCCCGGCTTCGAGGACTTCAACGCGCGCGTGGCGCACCCCGGAGGGTTCGCCCTCCCCCACGCCCCGCGCGACGAACGGCGCTTCCCCACCGCCACCGGCAAGGCCAACTTCACCGCCGCGCCGGTGGAGTACCCCGAACTGCCCGAGGGGCGGCTGCTGCTGCAGACACTGCGCTCGCACGACCAGTACAACACCACGATCTACGGCCTGGACGACCGCTACCGGGGCATCAAGAACGGCCGCCGCGTGGTGTTCGTCAACCCGCAGGACGCGCGGGAACTGGGGCTCGCGGACGGCTCGTACGTCGACCTGGTCAGCGAGTGGAAGGGCAGCGGGAACGGCGACGACCGCGACGACCGCGACATCATCGAGGAACGCCGGGCGCCCGGTTTCCGCGTGGTGCACTACCCGACGGCCCGCGGCTGCGCCGCCGCGTACTACCCGGAGACCAACGTCCTGGTGCCGCTGGACGCGACCGCGGACACCAGCAACACCCCGGCCAGCAAGTCCGTCGTGGTCCGTCTGGAACAATCGGCGGCCGACTGAGCGTTTGCTCAGTGGCCACCGCCGCGGCCCTGGCGGTGCCGCAGTGCCGTATGCCGCAGTGATCACGACGAACGGAGCCGGGCCCCATGGGAGAGCAGCAGCACGTGAAGTTCCCGCAAGAGGTCATCGACGAGTACACCGCGCTCGGCGTGGATCTGCAGGCACTCTTCTCCGCGGGCCATCTCGGTACGCGCATGGGCGTGCAGATCCTGGAGGCCTCGGCCGAGCGGGTCGTCGGGACGATGCCGGTGGAGGGCAACACCCAGCCCTACGGGCTGCTGCACGGCGGCGCCTCCGCCGTACTGGCCGAGACCCTGGGCTCGGTGGGGTCGATGCTGCACGGCGGTGCCACCAGGATCGCCGTGGGCGTCGACCTCAACTGCACCCACCACCGGGGCGCCCGCTCCGGCCTGGTCACCGGCGTCGCCACCCCGGTGCACCGGGGGCGGTCCACGGCGACGTACGAGATCGTCATCAGCGACGAGGCCGACAGGCGGCTGTGCACCGCGCGCCTGACCTGTCTGCTGCGGGACGTGAACCCGGGCGACGCCGAGCGGGCGGCCGGCGCCACCGGCTGACCGGCGCGTGAGGGTGCGGGGGCGGCCGTGCGGCCGCCCCCGCACCCGTTTCCCGGCACCGCCACGGCCCGCACCGCCGCCCGCCACGGGTGGCGGGCAGCCGGTGGCGGGCGGGCGCTCCACCGTTCGGGACATGAAGCGAAAGGCGCCTCCCGGCCCGCCGTGCGGGCCTTCGGCCCCTGCCCACCGCGGTGCCGCTCCGGGCGGCCGTCCCGGCCGCCGACTGCGGCCCGTGACGGCATCCTGCGACGCCGTGGCCGTCGCGCGTCCCGCCGGTGAACCCCAAGGCCGACCGGCCACCCGCGACCTGACCCGCCGTCAGCCGAGCGAGTCCCGCGCCGAGCGGCGCCGCGCGAACAAACCGGCCGAAGTGCACCGGCATTGACCGGCCTCGCCCCGCGGAACCCCGCGACGGGACCAGTGACTCGGCCGTTCCACCTCTCCCCCCGCACCTTCCGGCCCGCACCGCACGCCGTGGAGCACCCCCGCCGTTCCCGCCCGAAGTGACCGCTATCACCCCCCTGAAACCGCAGGCCACAAGCCCGGGAGGGGGTAAACGGAATTCCGGACTCACCGCCAAACTCCGTGCAGAATACAGCTATTCCGTCGCCGTCATCCATACATTTCCAGCCACCCGCGATACCCGCCCCGACCCCCGATCCGGGCGCCCCTTTCCGGACAAAATCAGGCCCCGTACACAAGATCACCATCACCCCGCACGCCACGGAATGCGAAGAATCGCCGGGGCGCCGGACAGCCCTTCCGGGCGTAACTCTACGTAATACGCGTGCGATACGGACCCACGGCCCCACCTGCGGCCCCCGCCCCGCACAGGATCTCCCCCCAAGCCCGACAGGTCGCCTGCAGCAACGATTTCAGGTAATCACCAAAACCCCTGACACACCTGAACTCCTCCCGTCCGGTCCTGCGGTTTCTCATGATCCGGACAGCGCAAAACGGATGTAATTCCGCCGTACCCCCCACGGAATACCGCTCTGCAATACGTCGTGTCATAACAAGAGAGTCACAGCCTTGGCCAGACCCTCCTCCGCATTCCCCACACCCGCTTAGAGTCACGGCCAGTCACCGCGCCGCCTGATTGTCACTTCGGCCCAGCGCTCGACTCGGCCGTTTCCACCGGGAAACGCCCGTCAGGGGAAAGGACTGGATCGTGCGTCAACGTTCGCTCATCGCCATCACCGCCGCGCTGTCAGCGGGAGCGCTCACCCTCACCGCCTGCGGCTCACGAGGCGGAGACGAGGGACCGGACTCCGGCAACGGCGGCACCACCACCGTCACCATCGGCGTCGACGCCCCGCTGACCGGCGACCTGTCCGCACTGGGGCTCGGCATCAAGAACTCCGCCGACCTGGCCGCCAAGACTGCCAACAAGCAGAACTTCGTCAAGGGCGTCACCTTCAAGATCGTGGCCCTCGACGACCAGGCACAGCCCTCCTCGGGCCAGCAGAACGCCGTCAAACTCGTCGCCGACAAGACCGTCCTCGGCGCCGTCGGCCCCCTCAACACCTCCGTCTCCGAGTCCATGCAGAAGGTCTTCGACGACGCGAAGCTCGTCCAGGTCTCCCCCGCCAACACCGGCCCCTCCCTCAGCCAGGGCCCCGACTGGCAGACCAAGAAGGTGCGCCAGTACAAGGCCTACTTCCGCACCTCGACCACGGACGCCGTCCAGGGCCCGTTCGCCGCGCAGTACGTCTACAACGACGCCAAGAAGAAGAAGGTCTTCGTCATCGACGACAAGAAGACCTACGGCGCGGGCCTCGCCGGCACCTTCACCGAGGAGTTCAAGAAGCTCGGCGGCAAGGTCGTCGGCACCGAGCACATCAACCCCGACACCAAGGACTTCTCCGCGGTCGCCACCAAGGTGAAGAAGTCCGGCGCGGACGTCGTCTACTACGGCGGCGAGTACCCGCAGGCCGGCCCGCTCAGCAAGCAGATCAAGGCCGCCGGCGCCAAGATCCCGCTCGTCGGCGGCGACGGCATCAACGACGCCGACTTCGTCAAACTGGCCGGCCCCGACAGCACCGGCGACCTCGCCACCTCCGTCGGCGCCCCGGTCGAGGAACTCGACTCCGCCAAGAAGTTCGTGGCCGACTACAAGGACGCCGGCTACAAGGACGAGTACTCGGCCTACGGCGGCTACTCCTACGACTCCGCCTGGGCCATCATCGAGGCCGTCAAGAAGGTCGTCGAGGACAACGGCGGCAAGCTGCCCTCCGACGCCCGCGCCAAGGTCACCGAGGCCATGCAGAACGTCTCCTTCGACGGAGTGACCGGCCAGGTCTCCTTCGACGAGTTCGGTGACGCCACCAACAAGCAGCTCACCGTCTACAAGGTCGAGGACGGAGCCTTCGTGCCCGTCAAGTCCGGTACCTTCACGGGCTGACCGAGCCCTACCACTCAACCAGCCGCGCGGGGCGCTGTTCCACTGGCGCCCCGCGCGTGCTCGCATCCGTCGAACATCCGAAAGTCTCGGAGGACATGCGGTGAACGAACTGCCGCAGCAGCTGGTCAACGGCCTGCTACTGGGATCCATGTACGGGCTGGTCGCCATCGGCTACACAATGGTCTACGGCATCGTCCAGCTCATCAACTTCGCCCACGGCGAGATCTTCATGACCGGCGCCTTCGGCGCACTCTCGGTCTACCTGTGGGTACTTCCGAACGGCACGTCCATGTGGATCGCGCTGCCGCTCATGCTCCTCGGCGCCATCATCGTCGCCGTCCTCGTCGCCATGGGGGCGGAACGGTTCGCCTACCGCCCCCTGCGCGGCGGCCCACGCCTGGCGCCCCTGATCACCGCCATCGGTCTCTCCCTCGCCCTGCAGCAGGCGGTGTGGGCCTGGTACCCGGAAGCCAAGTCCGCCCGCACCTTCCCGCAGATCGACGGAGGCCCCTTCGAGATCGGCAGCGTCACCATCCAGACCGGTGACATCTTCGTCTTCTGCGCCGCCCCGATCAGCATGGCCATCCTCGGCTACTTCGTCATGAAGACCCGTACGGGACGCGGCATGCAGGCCACCGCCCAGGACCCCGACACCGCCAAGCTCATGGGCGTCAACACCGACCGCATCATCGTGGTCGCCTTCGCCCTCGGCGCCACCTTCGCCGCCGTCGGCGGTGTCGCCTACGGCCTCAAGTACGGCCAGATCGAATTCCGCATGGGCTTCATCCTCGGCCTCAAGGCCTTCACCGCGGCAGTCCTCGGCGGCATCGGCAACATCTACGGCGCCATGATCGGCGGCCTCGTCCTCGGCGTCGCCGAAACCCTCGCCACCGCCTACATCTCCGACATCCCCGGCATGCACCAGTTCGGCAGCCAGTCCTGGGCCGACGTCTGGGCGTTCGTACTCCTCATCCTCGTGCTGCTGTTCCGGCCACAGGGCCTGCTCGGCGAGCGCGTCGCGGACAGGGCGTGACACCGATGACCACACAGATCACCGCACCCGAAACCCCCAACGCCCCCACCACCGGCAGCGCACCCACCGGGCTCATCCCCCTCCCGGAACACATCGGCCGCGCCCTGGCCACCGGCGGCGCCCTCCTGACCGTCGCCTCCGCCTTCCTCGCCTGGACCTGGACCTCCGCCTTCCCCGGCGACCTCACCGTCTATGGCTACCCCGGCGGCCTCCAGGTACTCGTCCTCATCGGCGGAGCCCTGACCGCCCTCTTCGCCCTCTCCTCCTACAGCGTCAAGGGCCTCGGCTGGGCCACCCCCGCCGGCGCCGACGCGGCCATCAAACTCGCGGCCCTCGCCGCCTTCGGCACCACCTGGTACACGGTGCTCGCCATCAGCGTGAAACTCGGCGGCGTCGTCAACCTGGAACCCGGCGGCTACCTCGCCGCCGCCGCCAGCCTCACCGCCCTCCTCGGCGCCCTGGCCCTCCCCTTCGAGCGCCCCGACCCCGACCCCATCGACCCCGAGGACAGCGGCTGGAACCAGTTCAAGCACAAAACAGCCCACGGCAAGAGGCAACTGCAGGCAGCCTTCGCCACCGGCACCATCCGCCCCCTCGGCAAACTCCCCTCCTACGCCGAGATCCTCATCATCATCGCGGCCATGGCCATCGGCCTCACCGTCTTCACCTACGGCATCGGCACCGCGTACGACGAACTCTTCATCGGCTTCCTCATCACCGTCGGCCTCTGCTTCACCGCACTCCTCAAGGCCGGACTGGTGGCCCGCATCTCGGCGATCACCTCCAAGCACCGCAACATCACCATGATCGGCGCCTTCGTCGCCGCCGCCGCCTTCCCCTTCACCCAGTCCGACGACCAGTACGCCACCATCGGCGTCTACATCCTGATCTTCGCCACCGTCGCACTCGGCCTGAACATCGTCGTCGGCCTCGCCGGCCTCCTCGACCTCGGATACGTCGCCTTCCTCGGCGTCGGCGCCTACACCGCCGCCCTGGTCTCCGGCTCACCCTCCTCACCCCTGCACATCCAGATGCCGTTCTGGGCCTCGGCACTGCTCGGCGCCCTGGTCTCCATGATCTTCGGCGTCCTCATCGGCGCCCCCACCCTGCGGCTGCGCGGCGACTACCTCGCCATCGTCACCCTCGGCTTCGGTGAGATCTTCCGCATCGCCGTCCTCAACACCGACGGCACCTCCGGACCCGACATCACCAACGGCTCCGCCGGCATCTCCTCCATCCCGAACCTGAACATCCTCGGCTTCGACTTCGGCCAGGAACACACCCTCCTCGGATTCACCATCGGCCGCTTCGCCAACTACTTCCTGCTGATGCTGCTCATCACACTGGTCGTCGTGATCGTCTTCCGGCGCAGCAGCGACTCCCGCATCGGCCGCGCCTGGATCGCCGTCCGCGAGGACGAGACCGCCGCACGCGCCATGGGCATCAACGGCTTCCGCGTCAAGCTCGTCGCCTTCGCCCTCGGCGCCACCCTGGCCGGCCTCGCCGGCGCCGTCCAGGCCCACGTCACCTACACCGTGACCCCCGAGCAGTACATGTTCGCCCACGTCGTCCCGCCCAACTCTGCCTTCCTGCTCGCCGCGGTCGTCCTCGGCGGCATGGGCACCATCAGCGGCCCGCTCGTCGGCGCAGCCCTGCTCTACCTCATCCCGGCCAAGCTCCAGTTCCTCGGCGACTACCAACTCCTGGCCTTCGGTCTCGCACTCGTCCTGCTCATGCGCTTCCGCCCGGAGGGCCTCATCCCCAACCGGCGCCGCCAGCTCGAGTTCCACGAGAACACGGAAGCGCCCGCAGCCCTCAGCAAGGCAGGGGTCTGACCCATGACAACCGACACCACCACCCAGGGCGCCACGCCCGACGCGACCGCCCCCCGCGAGACCGTCCTCGACGCACGGGGCGTCACCATGCGCTTCGGCGGCCTCACCGCCGTACGCGGAGTCGACCTCACCGTCAACAGCGGCGAGATCGTCGGACTCATCGGCCCCAACGGTGCCGGCAAGACCACCTTCTTCAACTGCCTGACCGGCCTCTACATCCCCACCGAGGGCGAAGTCCGCTACAAGGACAAGGTCCTGCCGCCCAAGTCCTTCAAGGTCACCGCGGCCGGCATCGCCCGCACCTTCCAGAACATCCGCCTGTTCGCCAACATGACGGTCCTGGAAAACGTGCTCGTCGGCCGGCACACCCGCACCAAGGAAGGACTCTGGTCCGCCCTGCTGCGCGGCCCCGGCTTCCACAAGGCCGAAGCCGCCTCCCGCGAACGCGCCATGGAACTCCTCGAGTTCGTCGGCCTCGCCCACAAGGCCGACCACCTCTCACGCAATCTGCCCTACGGCGAACAGCGCAAACTCGAGATCGCCCGCGCCCTGGCCAGCGAACCCGGCCTGCTGCTCCTCGACGAGCCCACCGCCGGCATGAACCCGCAGGAAACCCGCGCCACCGAAGAACTGATCTTCGCCATCCGGGACATGGGCATCGCCATCCTCGTCATCGAGCACGACATGCGGTTCATCATGAACCTCTGCGACCGCGTCGCCGTACTCGTCCAGGGCGAAAAGCTCATCGAAGGCGACAGCGCCACCGTCCAGCAGGACGAACGCGTCATCGCCGCCTACCTCGGCGAGCCCTTCGAAGGAGCGCCCGGCGAGGAGGAGATCGCCGAGGTCGAGAGAGCCGAAGCACAGGCCGAGACGCAGGCCGAGACCCAGGCCGAGGCAGAGGCCGGGACAGCGGCCGACACCACGACAGACGCCGATGCCGCCGAGGCCACCACGGACGCCGCGCCCGGCAAGGAGAACGACCGATGACCGCACTCCTCGAAGTCGAAGACCTCAAAGTCGCCTACGGCAAGATCCAAGCCGTCAAGGGGATCTCCTTCAAGGTCGAAGCCGGCGAAGTCGTCACCCTCATCGGCACCAACGGCGCCGGCAAAACCACC
This sequence comes from Streptomyces cathayae, assembly GCF_029760955.1. GTDB lineage: Bacteria > Actinomycetota > Actinomycetes > Streptomycetales > Streptomycetaceae > Streptomyces > Streptomyces cathayae. The sequence goes on along the minus strand of NZ_CP121682.1, from coordinate 6,002,455 downwards.
ACCCTGCGCACCCTCTCCGGCCTCCTCAAGCCGGTCGGCGGCCAGATCAAGTTCAACGGCAAATCACTCAAGAAAACCCCGGCGCACGACATCGTCGCCCTCGGCCTCGCCCACTCCCCCGAAGGCCGGCACATCTTCCCCCGCATGTCCATCGAGGACAACCTCCGCCTCGGCGCCTTCCTCCGCAACGACAAGGCAGGCATCGAGAAGGACATCCAACGCTCCTACGACCTCTTCCCCATCCTCGGAGAACGCCGCAAGCAGGCCGCAGGCACCCTCTCCGGCGGAGAACAACAAATGCTCGCCATGGGCAGGGCACTCATGTCCCAGCCCAAACTCCTCATGCTCGACGAACCCTCCATGGGCCTCTCACCGATCATGATGCAGAAAATCATGGCCACCATCGCCGAACTCAAGGCCCAGGGCACCACCATCCTGCTCGTCGAACAGAACGCCCAGGCCGCCCTCTCCCTCGCCGACCACGGCCACGTCATGGAAGTCGGCAACATCGTCCTCTCCGGAACCGGACAGAACCTCCTCCACGACGAATCCGTCCGCAAGGCCTACCTCGGCGTCGACTGACCCCCACCCACCCCGGAAAACCCCGAGGCCCGCGCCCCCACCAGGGAACGCGGGCCTCACCCATACCCACCTCTAACCCTTCGCCGCCTTCTTCTCCGCCGCGTCGTCGATGACCGCCTGCGCCACCTGCTGCATCGACATCCGCCGATCCATCGACGTCTTCTGGATCCACCGGAACGCCGCCGGCTCCGACAGCCCGTACACCGTCTGCAACACCGACTTCGCCCGGTCCACCAGCTTCCGCGTCTCCAGCCGCAGACTCAGATCCGCGACCTCACGCTCCAGCTCCCGCAACTCCGTGAACCGCGACACCGCCATCTCGATCGCCGGCACCACATCACTCTTCGAGAACGGCTTCACCAGATACGCCATCGCCCCCGCGTCCCGCGCCCGCTCCACCAGATCACGCTGCGAGAACGCCGTCAGCATCAACACCGGCGCGATACTCTCCTCGGCGATCTTCTCCGCCGCCGAGATACCGTCCAGCTTCGGCATCTTCACATCGAGGATCACCAGATCCGGCCGGTGCTCCCGCGCCAGCTCCACCGCCCGCTCACCGTCACCGGCCTCACCGACGACGGTGTACCCCTCCTCCTCCAGCATCTCCTTGAGATCGAGCCGGATCAGCGCCTCGTCCTCGGCGATGACGACGCGCGTCGTCATCGGAGGCACGTGCGACTTGTCGTCGTCGGACGCGTCTACTGGCTGGGGCAACTCGGGGACGCTCACGTGGGGGCTCCTTGGTGCGGGGCAGACCGGTACTGCTGACAAGAGCGTACCCAGCTGCGGTAAGGTGGGGGCACGGCGGGTGACCGCCAACCTTCGTTTCATAGGCCCCGGTATTCCAACTGGTTAGAGAAGCGGTGCTCAAACCACCGACAGTGTGGGTTCGAATCCCACCCGGGGCACTTTTCCTTCGTTTCCAAGATTACGCTCCCGGGTCAGTGTCCACGTTCGCGTGAACGTCCGCCTTTTATTGCGTGTCACTGCGGTCATTGGCGCACGGTGTGCACATGTACGACCTCAGCACTCGCAAGCAAGCACTCGCCCTGGTGGCCCAGGGCCGCAGTCTCAACTCGGTGAGCCACGAGACAGGCATCTCGCGCGCCGCGATCAGGTCCTGGCAGCACCGCCTGGAGCCCCTGCCTCGAATGACGTCTCCCGCCCCAGGGCCACCTGCCGATGAGTACGCCTACACCTATCTTCTGGGCCTCTACCTCGGCGATGGCTGCATCAGCGCGCACCCGCGTTCCGGCTACTACCTGCGGATCGCCTGCGCGGACGCGTGGCCAGGGTTGATCGAACAGTGCCGTGAAGCCATTTGCCGAGTCCGCCCCGGCATCGGCATCTACGTCCAGCCGAAGCAGGGCTGTGTGGCAGTCACCAGCTACTCCCCCTACTGGCCACAACTCTTCCCCCAGCACGGCCCGGGCAAGAAGCACGAGCGCCTGATCGTCCTCGAGCCCTGGCAGCGGGCCGTCGTCGACGCTCACCCGTGGGAGTTCGTCCGCGGTCTCGTTCACTCCGACGGGTGCCGGATCACCAACTGGACCACCCGGGTGGTCGGCGGTGAGCGGAAGCGCTACGAGTACCCCCGGTACTTCTTCACCAACAAGTCGGACGACATCCGGAGGCTGTACACCGATGCCCTGGACCGGCTCGGTGTCGAGTGGACGCACTGCACCCGGGGCGGTGCCCCCTTCAACATCTCCGTCGCCAAGAAGGCCTCCGTCGCCCTCATGGACCGTCATGTGGGGCCCAAGTACTGAACCGGGGCCCCGGTGAGGCTACTTGAGGGTGTCGTCCTCGCCGATGTGGTGGACGCGGACGAGGTTGGTCGTGCCGGGGACTCCCGGAGGGGAGCCGGCCGTGATGACGACCGTGTCGCCCTTCTCGCAGCGGGCGTACCGCAGGAGGAGCTCGTCGACCTGGTCGACCATGGCGTCGGTGGTGTCGACGTGAGGGCCGAGGAAGGTTTCGACGCCCCAGGTGAGGCTGAGCCGGGAGCGGGTGGCGGGGTCGGTGGTGAAGGCGAGGAGGGGGATGGGTGAGCGGTAGCGGGAGAGGCGTCGGGCGGTGTCGCCGGACTGGGTGAAGGCGACGAGGAACCTGGCGTCGAGGAAGTCGCCGATTTCCGCTGCCGCGCGGGCCACGGCGCCGCCCTGGGTGCGGGGTTTGTTGCGTTCGGTGAGGGGTGGGAGGCCTTTGGCGAGGAGGTCCTCCTCTGCTGCTTCGATGATGCGGGCCATGGTGCGGACGGTGCGGATGGCGTGTTTGCCGACGCTGGTTTCGCCGGAGAGCATGACGGCGTCGGCGCCGTCGAGGACGGCGTTGGCGACGTCGGAGGCTTCGGCGCGGGTGGGGCGGGCGTTGTCGATCATCGAGTCGAGCATTTGGGTGGCGACGATGACCGGTTTGGCATTGCGTTTGGCGAGTTTGATGGCGCGTTTTTGAACGATGGGGACTTGTTCGAGTGGCATTTCGACGCCGAGGTCTCCGCGGGCGATCATCACGGCGTCGAAGGCGGCCACGATGTCGTCGATGTTCTCGACGGCCTGGGGTTTTTCGATTTTGGCGATGACGGGGAGCCGGCGGCCTTCTTCCTCCATGATGCGGTGGACGTCCTTGATGTCGCGTCCGCTGCGTACGAAGGAGAGGGCGATGACGTCGAATCCGGTGCGCAGGGCCCAGCGGAGGTCGTCTTCGTCTTTTTTGGAGAGGGCGGGGACGGAGACGGCGACGCCGGGGAGGTTGAGGCCTTTGTGGTCGGAGACCATGCCGCCTTCGATGACGGTGGTGCGGACGCGGGGGCCGTCGACGCCGGTGACTTCGAGGGTGACTCTGCCGTCGTCGATGAGGATGCGTTCGCCGGGGGTGACGTCGTCTGCGAGGCCGGCGTGGGTGGTGCCGCTGCTGTGGCGGTCGCCTTGGGCGCCGTCTTCGACGGTGATGGTGAAGGTGTCGCCGCGTTCGAGGAGTACGGGGCCTTCGGTGAAGTGGCCGAGTCTGATTTTCGGGCCTTGGAGGTCGGCGAGGAGGCCGACGCTGCGGCCGGTTTCGTCGGCGGCCTTTCGTACGCGGTGGTAGCGCTCCTCGTGCTCGGCGTGGGTGCCGTGGCTGAGGTTGAGTCGGGCGACGTCCATTCCGGCGTCGACCAGGTGTTTGATCTGGTCGTATGTGTCGGTGGCGGGCCCCAGCGTGCAGACGATTTTTGCTCGGCGCATGGTGTGAGCCTAGGGCTTACCGATGGGTAGCGATGAGGTCGTATGTGTCCGTTCGGCGGACTGCTCATGAATGCTTATGGACAAGGGTTGAATTGTGCGACCGGATGCTCGTATGAGCATTCATGACTGCTACTCATAAGCCGGTCGTAGGTCAGTCATATGTCGGTCGTATGTCGGTCATGAGTTCGCGTGGTCGGGGGTTCCGTGCGGTGCGGCGCCCCCGACGGCAAAGCGTCCGTGTCGTTCGCGGGTTATGCCTGGCGTACGCGCAGTGCTCGGGCCAGGTCGTCGAGCTGGTCGACGAGTTTGCGGCGGAGGGCGGGGGTCGGGTCGGCCTTGCGGAGGCATTTCTCGCCGAGGCGGAGGGTTTCGGGGTCGACGGCGTGGACGGGGAAGGCCCAGTGGCCGGCGGCTTCGGCGATGGCGGGGCCGCGGCGGGCGGCGAGGGCGACGGCGTCCTTGTAGTAGCGGGCGACGTAGGGGCGTACGAGGTCGGCCTGTTCGGGTTGCCAGAAGCCCTGGGCGGTGGCGGTGAAGAGGTAGTTGGACAGGTCGTCGGTGTGGAACATGGCGTCCCAGGCGCGGGCCTTGGTGTCTTCGTGGGGCAGTGCGGCGCGGCAGCGGGCGGCGCCTTCCTGGCCGGTGGCGCTGGGGTCGTGGGCGAGTTCGGCGGCGATGGTGGCTTCGTCGGTGGCGTCGAGGACGGCGAGGCGGGTGAGGATGCGCCAGCGGAGTTCGGGGTCGAGTTCGGGGCCGCCGGGGACGGTGCCGTCGGCGAGCCAGGCGGCGATGGTGTCGGGGTGGGCGGCGGTGTCGATGCGGTGGCGTACGGCGATGAGGCGCAGGTCGGGGTGGTCGCCGTCCTCGGTGCGGCGGATGAGGTCGCGGCACAGGTCGGTGAGGGTGGTGAGGGCGGCGGGTCGTTGTTCGGGGGTGGTGTAGCGGCCGGCGATGTGGGTGGTGGCGAAGGTGAGGGCGCCTTGGACGAGGGCGGGGTCGGTTTCGTGCGGGAGGTGGGTGCGGGCGATGTCGAGGTAGGTGGCGGCGGGGAGGTCGCCGTCGCGGACGGCGTCGCGCAGGGCGTTCCAGACGACGGCGCGGGTGAGGGGGTCGGGCAGTCCGGACAGGTGGGTGCGGATGGTCCGGAAGGAGTGGTCGTCGAAGCGGATCTTGGCGTAGGTGAGGTCGCCGTCGTTGAGGACGAGGAGGGCGGGGCGTGGGCCCGGGGCGCTGAGGGTGGTGTCGCCGTGGGAGGGGAGGTCGGCTTCCAGGCGGGTGCGGAGGGTGAGGCCGCGGGTGTCGTCGAGGTCGTGGTCGTAGAGGCCGAGGGTGATGCGGTGGGGGCGGCTGTCGTCGTCCGCGCGGCGGACGGTGAGGTGCCGGTGTCCGTTGTCGGTGTGGAGGTGGGGGGTGAGGGTGTCGACGCCGGTGGTGCGGAGCCAGGCGTCGGCCCAGGCGTGGACGTCGCGGTCGGTGGCGGAGGCGAGGGAGTCGATGAAGTCGGCGAGGGTGGCGTTGGCGAATTTGTGCCGGTCGATGTGGGTGTTGATGCCGGCGAGGAAGTCCTTCTCGCCGAGCCAGGCGACGAGTTGGCGTAGTGCGGAGGCGCCCTTGGCGTAGGAGATGCCGTCGAAGTTGAGGAGGGCGGAGGCGGTGTCCTGGACGTTTTCGGGGGCGACGGGGTGGGTGGAGGGGCGTTGGTCGGCGTCGTATCCCCAGGGTTTGCGGGTGATGCCGAAGTCGGTCCAGGTGTCGGCGAAGCGGGTGGCTTCGGCGGTGGTCTGGTAGCCCATGTATTCGGCGAAGGACTCGTTGAGCCAGATGTCGTCCCACCAGGTGAGGGTGACGAGGTCGCCGAACCACATGTGGGCCATTTCGTGGGCGATGACCATGGCGCGGGTCTGGCGTTGGGTGTCGGTGACGGCGGAGCGGAAGACGAATTCGTCGCGGAAGGTGACGAGTCCGGGGTTTTCCATGGCGCCGGCGTTGAATTCGGGGACGAATGCCTGGTCGTAGGAGTCGAAGGGGTAGGGTTCCTGGAATTTTTCGTGGTAGCGGTCGAAGCAGGCGCGGGTGATGTCGAGGAGTTCGTCGGCGTCGGTGTCGAGGTGGGGGGCGAGGGAGCGGCGGCAGTGGAGGGCGAAGGGCAGGCCGCGGTGTTCGGTGCGGACGGTGTGCCAGGGGCCTGCGGCGACGGCGACGAGGTAGGTGGAGATGAGGGGGGTGGGGGCTGCTTTCCAGCGGCCTTGGCCGAGGTGTCGGGTGATGCCGTTGGCGAGGACGGTCCAGTGGTGGGGGGCGGTGACGGTCATCTCGAAGACGGCTTTGAGGTCGGGTTGGTCGAAGGCGGCGAAGACGCGTTGGACGTCGTCCATGAAGAGTTGGGTGTAGACGTAGGTCTCGCCGTCGGCGGGGTCGGTGAAGCGGTGCATGCCTTCGCCGGTGCGGGAGTAGTGCATGGTGGCGTCGACGTGCAGTTCGTGTTCGCCGGGGGTGAGGCCCTTGAGCGGCAGTCGGTTGCCGTGGAGGGTGTCGGGGTCGAGGGGGTGTCCGTCGAGGGTGACGGAGCGCAGCTCGGCGGGCTTGACTTCGACGAAGGTGTCCGTGTCGTCCTGGTCGGTGAGGACGGTGAAGCGGATCTGGGTGCGGGAGTCGAAGGTGTCGTCACCGGTGGTGAGATCGAGTTCGATCGTGTAGCGGTGGACGTCGAGGAGCTGTGCTCGGTTGTGCGCTTCGTCGCGCGTCAGTACGGACATGCAGGCCATGCTGCCCGATGTCGGTGGTGTGGCACAGAGGCGGATCGGTACGCGGCGTATGCCCGGTGTTGTCGGGGCTCCCCGATGCGCGCCTCTGCGGGTTTTCGGGGGTGTCAGTCGGTGGTGGGTGTGGAGTCGCCGGGGGTGTTTTTGGTGGTGGTGTCGGCGATGTGTTCGTGGTGGCGGATGACCTCGGCGATGATGAAGTTGAGGAATTTCTCGGCGAAGGCCGGGTCGAGTTTGGCGTTCTCGGCGAGGGTGCGCAGTCGGGTGATCTGCCGGCTTTCGCGGGTGGGGTCGGCGGGTGGCAGGTGGTGGCGGGCTTTGAGGCGGCCGACCTGCTGGGTGCATTTGAAGCGTTCGGCGAGCATGTGGACGACGGCGGCGTCGATGTTGTCGATGCTGTCGCGCAACCGGGTGAGTTCCTCGCGGACTGCGGGGTCGATGTCTCCGGTACCGGTGTTGCTGGTGGTCATGGGGTGGCAGCCTACGGGGCGGTGGTGGGCGGGGGGTGTGGTGTTCGGGGTGTGGACGGTCGGGGGCGGTTGTCGGGGCGGGGCCGTAGGGTGGAACCGGTTTCTGGCGTCTTGGGGGTGAGGCGTGGCGAACGACGGGCCGGTGGAGCATGGCTTTCCGCATCTGGAGACGGTGCGGTCGGCCGTCACGGCGGTGTACCGGCGTCTGTCGTACGACACGGTGCGGTCGTTCTCGACCAGTGTGGCTCCGGTGGATGTGGCGTTCGGCGATCTGGATGATCTTCATCTGGGGGCGCAGCGGGTGGCGCGGGAGCTGGTGCGGCACTATCGGTTGCCGGATGCGCGGTTGATCGTCGGTTTTCGTGAGATGCGGCATGCGGCGAATGTGGAGCTTGCGGCCGGTCCGGAGTATTTCGTGGAGCTGAATGACCGGTTCCGGACGCATCGGCGGGATATCGGGGCGGCGCTGGCGCATGAGGTGATGCATGTGTACCTGCATCGTCTGGGGTTGTCGTTCCCCGGTACGCGGGACAACGAGATCCTGACGGACACGGCGGCGACGTATCTGGGGGCGGGGTGGCTGCTGCTGGACGCGTTCCGGGAGGACGGGGTGTCGTCGCAGAAGCTGGGGTATCTCACGCCGGAGGAGTTCGGGTATGTGCTGGCGAAGCGGTCGCTGGTGTTCGGTGAGGATCCGTCGGTGTGGTTCACCAGTGCGCAGGCTTATGCGGCGTATGTGAGGGGGATGGAGCTGGCGCGGCGGGACGGACAGCAGCCGCCGTTGACGGCGGCCGGCTGGGTGGGGCGTCGGCGGTACGCGCGGGACCGGCAGCAGGCTCTTGCGGCGGTCCCGTCGGTTCCGGGGGGTGTGCCGTACAGCTTCACGTCCGGTGGTGACGGTGAGGGGGCGTTGCGGGTGTCGTTTCCGTGTCCTACCTGTCATCAGCGGATCAGGGTCGCGGTGCGGGGGCGGGTGCGGGTGCGGTGCGGGTTGTGCCGGACGGTGCTGGAGTGCGACACGTAGGGGTGGGTGTCCGGGGTGGGTGTCTACGGCTCCCCGGGGTGGGTCGTGGTACGCGGCCCGGGTGCTTCGACCCCGCTTCCGCCCGACTGCACCGGTGTTCGATACTTTCTGTGCGCCGCGGTCCTCGCCGGCTCGTCCGTCCCGTCCCCCGCAAGGAGCCGGCTCGTGGATTCCGAGTCCACCGTCACCACCTGTTACCGCCATCCCAAGGTGGAGTGCCACGTCAGCTGTGTGCGCTGTGAGCGGTACATCTGTCCGGACTGCATGCGGGAGGCGGCCGTGGGCCACCAGTGTCCCGAGTGCGTGAAGGAGGGTGTGCGGTCGATGCGGCAGGCCCGCACCGTGGCGGGTGGCCGCGTCTCGGCGGTGCCGGTGGTGACGTACGCGCTGATCGTCGTCAATGTGCTGGCCTATCTGGCGGAGGTGGCGCTGCCGGGGGTCGTGGACCGGTTCGCGATGCTGGGTGCGGGGCTGGTCGGGCCGGACGGCGAACACTACGTGTGGGTCGAGGGCGGGCACTTCGGGGTCTTCCGTCCGGAGGGTGTGGTGGGCGGGGAGTGGTACCGGCTGCTGACCGGCGCGTTCCTGCATCTGCCGCCGACCGGGGGGACGTTCGGCATCCTGCACATCGTGATGAACATGGTGGTGCTGTGGAACCTGGGCCGGGCCGTCGAGCCGATGCTGGGCCGTGTCCACCATCTCGCCCTGTATCTGCTGTCGGCGCTGGGCGGTTCGGTGCTGGTGCTGCTGCTCGCGCCGCTGGACATGGTGGTCGGGGCGTCCGGGGCGATCTTCGGGCTGGGGGCCGCGTACTACGTGGTGGCGCGTCGGATCGGTGCCGACATGAGCGCGGTCAACCGGTTCATGGCGGGGCTGCTGCTGTGGCTGGTGGTCTCCGCGGTGTTCACGTCGTGGGAGGGGCACCTGGGCGGGCTGCTGGCGGGCGGTGCGGTGGCGGCGGTCTTCGTCCATGCGCCCAGGGGCAGGCATCGTGCGTGGGTGCAGGTGGGTGCGTGTCTGGTGGTGTTGGCGCTGTTCGTCGTCCTGGCGGCGGTCAAGGTGGCGGATCTGACGGGTGGAGGTGTGTTCCGGTGAGGCGTCCTGCGCTGCTGATCGCGGCCGTGCCGGTGGTGGCGACGGCCGTGTACATGGTGATGCCCGGCGGCTCGGACGGTGCGGCCGCCGGCCGCGGTCCGGCCGTGTCCGCCTCGCCGAACGCGCGTGAGCAGGCCGCGGAGCGTGCCGGTTCGGAGTCGGCCGAGGACGACGCGCTGGTGGCGAGCCGGCCGCCGGGCCTGGCCGACCCGGCGAAGAAGGAGCTCGCCCAGCAGCTCGTGGCGAGCGCCGAGAACTCGACGCTGCGCTGGCGTGAGACCTTCGGCGCCGTCGAGGACGCCGGGGACGGTGTCGGCTACACGGCCGGGATCATCGGCTTCACCACCGGCACCCACGACCTGCTCGCCCTCGTGGAGGGCTACACGAAGGACCACCCGGACAACGGGCTGGCGGAGTTCCTGCCCGCGCTGCGTGAGGTGGACGGCACGGACTCGCACGAGGGTCTGGACCCGGGTTTCACACAGGCATGGCGGGCGGAGTCGGAGAAGCCCGCTTTCCGCGCGGCCCAGGAGGCCGAGCGCGACCGGGTCTACTTCGATCCGGCGGTGCGCATGGCCAAGCTGGACGGTCTCGGCACGCTCGGCCAGTTCGTGTACTACGACGCGATGGTCCGGCGTGGTCCCGACACCGGCCCCGAGGGCTTCTACGGCCTGCGGGAGCAGGCCGTGCGCAAGGCGAGGACGCCGGGGCAGGGCGGTGGTGAGGAGGCGTTCCTGGAGGCGTTCCTCGATGTGCGCCGCGCGGCCATGCTCGCGCGCAAGCCGGGCGCCGACACGTCCCGGGTGGACACCGTGCAGCGCCGGTTCCTGCGGGAGGGGAACCTGGAGCTGGCGACGCCGCTGACGTGGCAGGTCAACGGGAGCACCTTCCGTATTCCCTGAGCGGGATTCCCCGAGCGGGATGCGGCGGCGCCTGCCCGGTTTCGTCCGGTCGGGGACGGCGGGCAGGCGCCACCTGGTGTTCCGTACGCCGTTGTACGGGACCTCTGTGGGGGACCCGTCAGGTCCCTTGTGCGGTGCGGTCCGCCACCGGGTGGTGGGCGGGGCACACCGTCACACCGCCAGTGAGCGGTCGGTGGGGCGGATCGGTGCGGGCAGGTCGCTCGCGCCGGTGAGGTGGCGGTCGCAACCGCGCGCGGCGGAGCGGCCCTCGGCGATCGCCCACACGATCAGCGACTGGCCGCGGCCGGCGTCGCCGGCGACGAAGACACCCGGCACGCTGGTCCGGAAGTCGGCGTCGCGGGCGATGTTACCGCGTTCGTCGAGGTCCAGGCCGAACTGGTCGACGAGGCCGTTGTCCCGGTCGGTGCCGGTGAAGCCCATGGCGAGGGTGACCAGCTGGGCGGGGATCGCCCGCTCGGTGCCGGGCTTGTGGGTGAGCTTGCCGTCGACGAACTCGACCTCGGTCAGGTGCAGCCACTGCACGTTGCCGTCGGCGTCGCCCTCGAAGTGGGTGGTGGCGACGGAGTAGGTCCGCTCGCCGCCCTCCTCGTGGGCGGAGGTGACCTTGTAGAGCAGGGGGAAGGTCGGCCACGGCTGGGAGAGCGGGTTCCGTTCCTCGCCCGGGCGGGGCATGATCTCCAGCTGGGTGACGGAGGCGGCGCCCTGGCGGTGGGCGGTGCCCACGCAGTCGGCGCCGGTGTCGCCGCCGCCGATGACGACGACGTGCTTGCCCTCGGCGGAGATCGGCGGGGTGACGTAGTCGCCTTCCTGCACCTTGTTGGCCAGCGGCAGGTATTCCATGGCCTGGTGGATGCCGCCCAGTTCGCGGCCCGGTACGGGCAGGTCGCGCGGGGTGGTCGCGCCGACGGCGAGGACGACGGCGTCGTACCGCTTGCGCAGTGCGGTGGCCGGCAGGTCGCGGCCGATCTCGATGCCGGTGCGGAACTTGGTGCCTTCCGCGCGCATCTGCTCGATACGGCGGTTGATGTGCCGCTTCTCCATCTTGAACTCGGGGATGCCGTAGCGCAGGAGGCCGCCGATGCGGTCGGCCCGTTCGTAGACGGCGACGGTGTGGCCGGCCCGGGTCAGCTGCTGGGCGGCGGCCAGGCCGGCGGGGCCGGAGCCGACGACCGCTACGGTGTGGCCGGAGTGGCGTTCGGGGATGCGCGGGGCGACGTCGCCGGCCTCCCACGCCTTGTCGATGATCGAGACCTCGACGTTCTTGATGGTGACGGGCGGCTGGTTGATGCCCAGGACGCACGCCGATTCGCACGGGGCGGGGCACAGGCGGCCGGTGAACTCCGGGAAGTTGTTGGTGGCGTGCAGGCGCTCGGAGGCCGCCTGCCAGTCTCCGCGGTAGGCGTAGTCGTTCCACTCGGGGATGAGGTTGCCCAGCGGGCAGCCGTTGTGGCAGAACGGGATGCCGCAGTCCATGCAGCGGCCGGCCTGCTTGCTGATGATCGGCAGCAGGGAGCCGGGGACGTGGACCTCGTTCCAGTCCTTGACGCGTTCGGTGACCGGGCGGGAGGTGGCGACCTCGCGTCCGTGGTTCAGGAAGCCCTTCGGGTCAGCCATGGGTCGCCGCCTCCATCATCTTCCGGTGGGTGTCGGACTCGGAGAGTCCGGCTCGCTCGGCGGCGTCCTTGGCGGCGAGCACTGCCTGGTACGTACGGGGGGTGATCTTGCTGAAGCGCCCGGCCGCGGTGTCCCACTCGGCGAGCAGCCGGGCGGCGACGGTGGAGCCCGTCTCCTCCTGGTGGCGGCGCACCACGTCGTGCAGCCAGGCGCGGTCGGTGTCGTCGGGTTCGTGGACGGCGTCCAGGTTGCCGGCGTTGACGTCGTCCCGGTCGAGGTCGATGACGTAGGCGACGCCGCCGGACATGCCGGCCGCGAAGTTGCGGCCGGTCTCGCCGAGGACGACCGCGTGACCGCCGGTCATGTACTCGCAGCCGTGGTCGCCCACGCCCTCGGAGACGACCAGCGCGCCGGAGTTGCGCACGCAGAACCGTTCGCCGACCTTGCCGCGCAGGAACATCTCGCCGCCGGTGGCGCCGTAGGCGAGGGTGTTGCCGGCGATGACGCTGTACTCGGCGAGGTGGTCGGCGCCGCGGTCGGGGCGGATGACGAGGCGGCCGCCGGAGAGGCCCTTGCCGACGTAGTCGTTGGCGTCGCCCTCCAGGCGCAGGGTGATGCCGCGGGGGACGAAGGCGCCGAAGGACTGGCCGGCGGAGCCGGTGAAGGTGATGTCGATGGTGTCGTCGGGCAGGCCGGCGCCGCCGAACTTCTTCGTCACCTCGTGGCCGAGCATGGTGCCGACGGTGCGGTTGATGTTGCGGATGGCGACCTGGGCGCGGACCGGCTGGGCGTCGGGGGCGCCGTCGGCGGCGAGCGCGTCGGCGGCGAGCTTGATCAGCTCGTTGTCGAGGGCCTTCGCCAGTCCGTGGTCCTGGGGGACGGCCTGGTGGCGGACGGCGCCGTCGGGCAGGTCCGGGACGTGGAGCAGCGGGGTCAGTTCCAGGCCCTGCGCCTTCCAGTGGTCGACGGCGCGGGTCACGTCGAGGACCTCGGCGTGGCCGACGGCTTCCTCGAGGGAGCGGAAGCCGAGTTCGGCGAGGAGTTCGCGGACCTCTTCGGCGATGAACCGGAAGAAGTTCACGACGTGCTCGGCCTGGCCGGTGAAGCGGTCGCGCAGGACCGGGTTCTGGGTGGCGATGCCGACGGGGCAGGTGTCCAGGTGGCAGACGCGCATCATGACGCAGCCGGAGACGACCAGGGGTGCGGTGGCGAAGCCGAACTCCTCGGCGCCGAGGAGGGCGGCGACGACGACGTCGCGGCCGGTCTTGAGCTGGCCGTCGGTCTGGACGACGATCCGGTCGCGCAGGCCGTTGAGCAGGAGTGTCTGCTGGGTTTCGGCGAGGCCGAGTTCCCAGGGGCCGCCGGCGTGCTTGAGGGAGGTCAGCGGGGAGGCGCCGGTGCCGCCGTCGTGACCGGAGATGAGCACGACGTCGGCGTGGGCCTTGGAGACGCCCGCGGCGACGGTGCCGACGCCGACCTCGGAGACCAGTTTGACGTGGATGCGCGCCCGGGGGTTGGCGTTCTTCAGGTCGTGGATGAGCTGGGCGAGGTCCTCGATGGAGTAGATGTCGTGGTGCGGCGGCGGGGAGATGAGGCCCACGCCGGGTGTCGAGTGCCGGGTCTTCGCGATCCACGGGTAGACCTTGTGGCCGGGCAGCTGGCCGCCTTCGCCGGGCTTGGCGCCCTGGGCCATCTTGATCTGGATGTCGTCGGCGTTGACCAGGTATTCGGAGGTCACGCCGAAGCGGCCGGAGGCGACCTGCTTGATGGCGGAGCGGCGGGCCGGGTCGTACAGGCGCTCGGGGTCCTCGCCGCCCTCTCCGGTGTTGGACTTGCCGCCGAGCTGGTTCATGGCGATGGCGAGGGTCTCGTGCGCCTCCTGGGAGATGGAGCCGTACGACATGGCGCCGGTGGAGAACCTCTTGACGATCTCGGAGGCCGGCTCGACCTCGTCGAGGGGGATCGGCTTTCGGCCGGAGGTGAGGCCGAACAGGCCGCGCAGTGTCATCAGGCGTTCGGACTGCTCGTTGACGCGGTGGGTGTACTGCTTGAAGACGTCGTAGCGGCCGGAGCGGGTGGAGTGCTGGAGGCGGAAGACGGTCTCCGGGTCGAACAGGTGCGGTTCGCCCTCGCGTCGCCACTGGTACTCGCCGCCGATGTCGAGGGCGCGGTGGGCGGGGGCGATGCCGGAGGCGGGGTACGCCTTGGCGTGGCGGGCGGCGACCTCCTGGGCGACGACGTCGATGCCGATACCGCCGATCTTGGTGGCGGTGCCGTGGAAGTACTTCTCGACGAACTGCTCGTCGAGGCCGACGGCTTCGAAGACCTGGGCGCCGCGGTAGGAGGCGACGGTGGAGATGCCCATCTTGGACATGACCTTCAGGACGCCCTTGCCGAGGGCGTGGATGAGGTTGCGGATGGCCTTCTCGGGCTCGCCGTCGACGGCTTGCAGGAAGGTGCCGGCGCGGACGAGGTCCTCGACGGACTCCATCGCCAGGTAGGGGTTGACGGCGGCGGCGCCGAAGCCGATGAGGAGGGCCACGTGGTGGACCTCGCGGACGTCGCCGGCCTCGACCAGGAGGCCCACCCGGGTGCGCTGTCTGGTGCGGATGAGGTGGTGGTGGACGGCCGCGGTGAGCAGCAGCGACGGGATGGGCGCGTGCTCGGCGTCGGAGTGCCGGTCGGACAGGACGATCAGGCGGGCGCCGTTGCCGATGGCGGCGTCGGCCTCGGCGCAGATCTCCTCGATGCGGGCGGCGAGGGTGTCGCCGCCGCCGGAGACCCGGTAGAGGCCGGAGAGGGTGGCGGCCTTGAAGCCGGGCAGGTCGCCGTCGGCGTTGACGTGGATGAGCTTGGCCAGCTCGTCGTTGTCGATGACCGGGAAGGGCAGGACCACGGAGCGGCAGGACGCGGCCGTCGGCTCGAGCAGGTTGCCCTGGGGGCCCAGGGAGCTGCGCAGGGAGGTGACCAGTTCTTCGCGGATCGCGTCCAGCGGCGGGTTGGTGACCTGCGCGAACAGCTGGGTGAAGTAGTCGAAGAGCAGCCGGGGGCGCTCGGAGAGCGCGGCGATCGGGGAGTCGGTGCCCATGGAGCCGATCGGTTCGGCGCCGGTCCTGGCCATCGGGGCGAGCAGGACGCGCAGTTCCTCCTCGGTGTAGCCGAAGGTCTGCTGGCGTCGGGTGACCGAGGCGTGGGTGTGCACGATGTGCTCGCGCTCGGGCAGGTCGGACAGTTCGATCTCGCCGGCTTCCAGCCACTGGGCGTAGGGGTGCTCTGCGGCGAGGGCGGCCTTGATCTCGTCGTCCTCGATGACGCGGTGCTCGGCGGTGTCCACCAGGAACATGCGGCCGGGCTGCAGGCGGCCCTTGCGGACGACCTTCGCCGGGTCGATGTCGAGGACGCCGACCTCGGAGCCGAGGACGACCAGGCCGTCGTCGGTGACCCAGTAGCGGCCGGGGCGCAGGCCGTTGCGGTCGAGTACGGCGCCGACCTGGGTGCCGTCGGTGAAGGTGACGCAGGCGGGGCCGTCCCAGGGCTCCATCATCGTGGAGTGGTACTGGTAGAAGGCGCGTCGGGCCGCGTCCTTGGAGTTCATCGACGCGTGGTTCTCCCACGCCTCCGGGATCATCATCAGCACGGAGTGCGGCAGCGAGCGCCCGCCGAGGTGCAGCAGTTCGAGGACCTCGTCGAAGGAGGCGGAGTCGGAGGCGTCGGGGGTGCACACCGGGAAGATGCGCTCGAGGTCCTTCTCGGGACCGAACAGAGCGGAGACCAGCTGGGACTCGCGGGCGCGCATCCAGTTGCGGTTGCCCTTGACGGTGTTGATCTCGCCGTTGTGGGCGACGAAGCGGTAGGGGTGCGCGAGCGGCCACGACGGGAAGGTGTTCGTGGAGAACCGGGAGTGCACGAGCGCGATCGCGGAGCCGAAGCGGCGGTCCGACAGGTCCGGGAAGAAGGGCTCCAGCTGGCCGGTGGTGAGCATGCCCTTGTAGACGATGGTCCGCGCGGACAGCGACGGGAAGTAGACGTCGGCCTCGCGCTCGGCGCGCTTGCGCAGTACGAAGGCGGTGCGGTCGAGGTCGATGCCGGTCGACGTGTGGTCCGTGACGAAGATCTGGCGGAAGGCGGGCATCGTGGAGCGGGCGGTGGCGCCGAGCAGCTCGGGTGCGACGGGCACGTCGCGCCAGCCGAGGACGGTCAGGCCCTCGTCGCGGGCGATCTCCTCGATGCGGGCGGCGGCCTCGTCGGCCGTCTCGAGGGGGAGGAAGGCGGTGCCGACGGCGTAGGCGCCGGCCTCGGGCAGTTGGAATCCGGCCACCTCGCGGAAGAAGGCGTCCGGGACCTGGGAGAGGATGCCCGCGCCGTCGCCGGAGTCGGGCTCGGAGCCGGTGGCGCCGCGGTGCTCCAGGTTGCGCAGGACGGTGAGTGCCTGTTCCACCAGGGTGTGGGAGGCCTCGCCGGTGAGGGCGGCGACGAAGCCCACGCCGCAGGCGTCGTGTTCGTCGCGGGGGTCGTACAGGCCCTGGGGGGCGGGGCGTGCGTCCATGGAGGACCGGTTCTGGCCTTGCGCGGAATGCTGGCACGGCTGACGCGGCATACGCATCGGCTCTCCTCGTCGTCGTCATGTGGCATGTGGTGAGTGCCGAGGGACGACGTTGGCCCTCTGCGTGGCTGCGAAATTTCGTGCAGATTACACGATGGATGAGGTCCCGGAAAGCGGGATATTTCGCTCCATTGTGCGGATGCTTTGCAGGTCACGGCGGGGTTCCGTACCTGACGGCGGAGGCTGTGGGGACCGGGGCGGGCAGATCGGTGTCCGCCGGTCCGAAGGCGGGAAGAGGGCGGTTCCGCCCCTCCTCGCACGTGTGTCACGGGCTTCGTTACCCGTAGCGCTTTCCGCTCATGCCCCGTCGTCACACGGTCGAAACCAACGAGTAACGGCTACTTGTGCGGTCCGTCGCGCGAAAGCGGGGCCGGATCGCCGGACGGCCCGGTCGGACCACGCGAGCCGCGTGGTCCGACCGGGCCGTCCGAACCGAACCGGATCGTCCGTCCGGGCCGGGTGGAGCCGGGTCAGCCGATGGCGGTGCCGAACAGCGCGCCCAGGGCGTAGGTCACGCCGGCCGCCGCGCCGCCGAGGGCGAGCTGCCGCAGCCCGCTGAACCACCAGGTCCGCGCGGTCACCTTGGCCACCAGCGCGCCGCACAGGAAGAGTCCCAGCAGGGCCACCAGCACGGCCGGCCACAGGCTGCCCGCGCCGAGCAGATAGGGCAGTACGGGCAGCAGCGCGCCCAGTGCGAAGGCGCCGAAGCTGGAGACGGCGGCCACGGTGGGCGAGGGCAGGCCGCCGGGGTCGATCCCCAGTTCCTCGCGGGCGTGGATCTCCAGCGCCTGCTCGGGGTCCTTCGACAGCTGCCGGGCCACCTCACGGGCGAGTTCCGGCTCGACACCGCGGGACTCGTAGAGGCCGGCGAGTTCGGCCTCCTCGTCCTGGGGGTGCTTGCGCAGTTCGCGCCGCTCGACCTCCAGTTCGGCCTCGACGAGGTCGCGCTGGGAGGCGACGGAGGTGTACTCGCCGGCGGCCATGGAGAAGGCGCCGGCCGCCAGGCCCGCGAGGCCGGTGATGACGATGGTCTGCTGACCGACCGAGCCGCCGGCGACGCCGGTGATCAACGCGAGGTTGGAGACCAGCCCGTCCATCGCGCCGAACACGGCGGGGCGCAGCCAGCCGCCGTTCACGTCACGGTGGGTGTGGTTGTCGCGGTGCGCCTCGTGCAGCGTCGCCTCGGTATCGATGATCGCCATGCGGTCCCCCAGGGAGTTCACACGCGTCTGTGAACAGACGCAGTTTTAGACACGTTCTACTTTTTTACAATGCCCAAGATACCCTCCTTGATTCCCCTCCGCCAGCAAGGAAAGGCTGGGCTAACCTGCGGTTTCGCGGATTCCGCAGCTCCGTGTAGAGGGCCGCGCAGATGCCGACCGGGTGACGCTGAGGCCTGTGAGGCTGCGCCGGACACCTCACCGGGGACAGTTCCGCAAAGGGCTTCGCACCTCTCGGGGCGCCCCTGAGAGGAGAGCCGCGTATGGCAGCGATCGCCTGCATCCCCTCCGCCCCGGCGCCCGAGGACTCCGCCGGGCGCCGCGAACGGGCCCGCGGCGCGCTGCTCGGCCTGGCCGTCGGCGACGCGCTGGGCGCCCCGGCCGAGAACATGCGGCCCTCCGAGATCCGCGCCCGGTGGGGCCGTATCACCGGGTACGTCGCGGAACACCCCGCGGGCACGGACGACACCGAGTACGCGATCCTCACCGGCCTGCTGCTGGCCCGGCACGGCTCCGCGCTCACCCCGGAGCAGGTGGGGGCGGCCTGGCACGAGTGGATCGCGGACCGCTGTGAGGGGCCCTTCCGCGGCGCGGGCTTCAGCGAACGCGGCACCCTGGAGAACCTCCGCCGGGGACTGGCCGCCCCCCTCTCCGCCCAGCACCGCCACCCCTGGAGCGACGGGCTGGCGATGCGGGCGGCACCGCACGGCGTCTTCGCGGCCGGCCGTCCCGCCGAGGCGGCCCGGCTGGCGGCCGTCGACGGCTCGGTCAGCCACGACGGCGAGGGCATCTACGGCGGCCAGGCGGTCGCGGCGGGCGTGGCGGCGGCGATGGCGGGAGCACCGGTGGTCACGGTCGTCGCCGCCGCACTGGCCCTGGTGCCGGAGGACTCCTGGACCGCCCGTTCCCTGCGCCGCGCCGTCACCGCCGCCCACCTGGGCGAACGCGCGGTCCGCTCCGCCGTCGTGGTCGGCGGCTACCCCTGGACCGACCTGGCTCCCGAAGCCGTCGCCCTCGCCTTCGGCGCGTACGCGGCGGCGGACGGCGACTTCGAACAAGCGGTGCTGACGGCCGTCAACATGGGCCGCGACGCCGACACCACGGCAGCCGTGGCGGGCGCCCTCGCGGGGGCGACCCGGGGTGTCCACGCGATCCCGGAGGCCTGGGCCGCAGCCATCGGCCCGGCCCGCGGCAGCTGCCTCCCCGCGATGGCCGGCCACCACGTCCTGGACATCGCGGACCTGCTCACACCAGGCACTTTCGTCCTGGCAGCGGACAACGACACGGAGGCCCCGACATGACCCCGCCCCCCGCCCCGGCTCCGGCCCCGTCCACCGTCACCACCCCGGCCCCACCCACAGCGCCGTCCTCGGCCGTCGAGGGGGAGGGAGCCTCCCAGGAGCCGCCCGCCTCCGGCCACGGGACCCGCACGCGCGAAGCGGGCGGGGAGCACCGGGCCGAAGGCGGGACCGAGGCCGTGCCCCCCGCCCCGCCGCCGCGGGCGCGCACCGAGGGCCTGCTGCTCGGCCTCGCCGCCGGTGACGCCGCCGGCTGGCCCGCCGCACGGCACCGGGCCGCCCGGATGCCCGAGTGGACCCGGCGGCTCACCCGGGAGCTGGACGCCTTCGCCGAGCAGAACGCGACCACCACCCTCCCCGTACCGATCGCCCTCAACCAGCCCCCGGAGCCCCTGCGGCTCGGCCCCTCCGACGACGCCGAGTGGGCGGCGTTCGCGGCCGAGGCGGTCCTGCTGGCCGGCCACGACAGCGCCCTGGGGGATCTGAGCCGGGAACGCCGTACCCGGGCCGCCATCGACCTGACCTGGAACGTCGCGGCCGGTGAGGTCGCCGCGGCGGCCGCCCGCGCCCCCGAGATCGAGTCGGCCGTGCTGCCCCTGCGCGCCCGTATCTCCGTACGGGCCGGGCTCGGCAACCTCGCCACCGGTCTGCGGCCGCCCGCCACCGGCCACGACAACCCGCACTACTTCGACGACGCGGCCTGCGTACGGGCCTGCGTCCTGGCCGTCGCCCACGCCGGCGACCCCGCACGCGCCGCGGCACTCGCCGAGTTCGACGCCCGCTACACCCAGGACGGCGACGGGGTGCACGGCGCCCGCGCGATGGCCGCCGCCGTCGCCCTCGCGCTGGCCGGAGCGGACGTGGCGGCGTGTGTGGCCGCCGCGGTCGCCGAGCTGCCCGAGGAGACGGAGATCGGCCGCAACGCCCGGCACGCCCTGCGGCTCGCCGCGGACACCGACGGCGCCTTCGCCCTCGTACCGCTCCTGGAGCACCAGATCGTCGACCACGTCTACAGCTACGGTGTCGCCGCCGCCGAAACCGTCCCCGTCGCTCTCGCCCTCGCCACCGCCGCCCGCGGCCGGATCGCGGAGGCGGTCCCCGCCGCGGC
Organism: Streptomyces cathayae; assembly: GCF_029760955.1. GTDB lineage: Bacteria > Actinomycetota > Actinomycetes > Streptomycetales > Streptomycetaceae > Streptomyces > Streptomyces cathayae. Next base: position 5,982,532 of record NZ_CP121682.1, on the reverse strand, counting down.
CTGCCTGTCCCGGGTCGCGGACTCCGCCCCCGCCCTCGTCGGCGCCCTGACCGGCGCGCTGGGCGGCGGCGCGGCGATCCCCGCCTCGTGGCGGGAGAGCTGCCGCACCCTCTCCGGCTGCGCGCTCCCCCGGCTCACCGGCACCGACCTGGTGGAACTCGCCGGACTCCTGGAAGCCGCGCAACCACCCCCACCAGAGGGATGATTCGGACATGACGCCCACAGAGGACGAGAAGCGGGGCCACAGCGCGCCCCTGGACGAGCGGATCACCGGCGCGCTGGTGGGAGCCGCCGTCGGCGACGCGCTCGGCGGCCCCGTCGAGGGATACTCCCCCGAGCAGATCACCGAACGCCACGGTGGCCGCGTCCACGGTGTCGTCGGCCCCTGGAACGGCGACGCCTGGCGCACCGCCCGGCCCATCGCCCCGTACCACAAGGGCGACGGACACGTCACCGACGACACCCTCATGACGCACGCCCTGGTCCGGGTGTACGCGCGGGTCCGGGACCATCTGGACGCCCATGCCGTCGCCGACCACCTGGTGCCGGACCTGATGGGCACCCCGCGCTGGATCCCGGAACTGGAGGCGGAGGCGCTCCCGCTCCAGCGGATCTTCCTCGCGGAGAAGTGGCTGGTGACCCGGATCCACTACGGCCACGTCGACCCGCGCGAGGCGGGCTCCGGCAACATCGTCAACTGCGGTGCCGCGATGTACATGGCCCCCGTCGGCCTGGTCAACGCGGCCAACCCGGCGGGCGCGTACGCCGAGGCGCTGGACGTCGCGGGGGCCCACCAGTGGTCGTACGGCCGGGAGGCGGCGGGGGTGCTCGCCGCGGCCGTGGCGGCGGCGTGCGCGCCGGGGGCGAGTGCGGACTCGGTCGTCGACGCGTGCCTGTCGCTGGCGAAGGACGGCACCCGCGAGGCGATCGAACGGGTCTGCGAAGAGGCGTCCCGGCACCCGGACTTCGAGTCCGCGCTGCGCCCGTTGCGGGAGGCGGTGGCCCCGTACGACACCGTGGGCCCCGACTACCGCTCCCCCTCGCTGGGCGCCCGCCGGCCGTCCCGGCTGCACGCCGTCGAGGAACTCCCCGTCGCGCTGGGCATGGTGGTGGTGGCCCGCGGCGACTTCCGGCAGGCGGTGCTGGGCGCGGTCAACTACGGCCGGGACTGCGACTCCATCGCCACGATGGCCGGGGCGGTGACCGGCGCCCTCGGCTCACCGGTCCCCGAGGACTGGGCGAAGACCGTGGCGGACGCCAGCCGTCTCGACCTCTGGGCACCCGCGGCCGCGCTGACCGCGGTGACCTGCGAGGTCTTCGCACGCGACGTGTCCCGACGCCGGGCGCACGAACAGGCGTTCGCCGAGTTGGGAGGCCCGGCGTGCTCCGACTGACCTGGGTCCAGCCGGAGGACCTGATCGGCCACGAGCTGCGCCAGGCGGCCCAGGACGGCAGGGCGCCCTCGGCCGTCGCGGCCCGCTGGCGCGCGGCGGGCGGCCCCGAGGCCCCGCTCCGCGCCGGCGCCTCCCCGCGCCCGGCCTCCCGCTACCTCAGGCTGCTGGCCGGGGACCTCCTGGACGAACTGGCCGACCTGCCCAGCGGCCTGGCGGACGACGAGCCGACGGACCTCGCCGCGATCAAGTCCCTGTGCCCCGACTGGCCCTCCCCCGCCGGCACCCGTCCACCGGCCCCCGGCCACGCCGACGCCGACCACACCGACGCGGACCACCGCCGTACCGGCCGCCTCGAAGCCGCCTGGCTCGGCCGGGCCGTCGGCTGCCTGCTCGGCAAGCCCGTGGAGAAGCTCCCCCTCGACGGCATCCGCCTGCTCGCCCGGGCCACCGGGAACTGGCCCCTGAACGGCTACTTCACCGCCCGCGGAGTCCCCGGGGAACTGGCCGCCCGGTACCCCTGGAACCGTCGTTCCGCGGCCACGTCCCTCGCCGAGAACATCGACGGCATGCCCGAGGACGACGACCTCGACTACCCGCTCCTCAACCTGCTGCTGCTCCAGCGGTACGGCAGGAACTTCACCACCGCGGACGTGGCCCGGCTCTGGCTGGACGAACTCCCGGCGGGCCGCGCCTTCACCGCCGAACGCATCGCCTACCGCAACCTCCTGAGCGGCCTGGAGCCCCCGCGCACTGCCCGGCACCGCAATCCGTTCCGCGAGTGGATCGGCGCCCTGATCCGCGCCGACGTGCACGGCTGGACCAACCCGGGGGACCCGGCGGGCGCGGCGGAACAGGCCCATCGCGACGCGATCCTCACCCACACCGCCAACGGCGTCTACGCCGCGATGTTCGCCGCGGCCGCCATCGCCACCGCCGCCGCGGAACCGGGCGCCACCGGCAGCGGCAGCGGCCAGGACGTCCATGCCTGTCTGCGGGCCGGTCTCGCCGTCGTACCGCCCCGCTCCCGGCTCGCCCGCGCCGTGCGCCACGCCGTGCGACTGGCGCACGAGCACGACGACTTCGCGGACGTCGTCGACGCGATCCACGCCCGGCACGCGGACGTCCACTGGGTGCACGCCGTGCCCAACACCGCGCTGATCGCCGCCGCCCTCACCCACGCGGACGGCGACTTCACCGGCGCGATCTGCCGCACCGTCTCGGGGGGACTCGACACGGACTCGGCCGGCGCGACCGTCGGCGGCATCGCCGCCCTCCTCGCCGGCTCCCCCGCCGCGCTCCCCGAACGCTGGACGGCCCCGCTGAAGAACCGGCTGGCCACCTCCGTCGGCACCTTCGACGGCATCGGCTTCGACACCCTGGCCCGTCTGACCCACCTGGAGGCCTCCCGCCCATGACCCGGCCCACCGCCCCCGCCCCCACCGCCGGCCCTCCGCTGACCGGCCTGCGCGTCCTGGACCTCGCCACCCTCTTCGCCGGGCCCCTCGCCGCGACCCTGCTCGGCGACTTCGGCGCCGAGGTCGTCAAGGTCGAGCACCCGAGGAAACCGGACCCCTCCCGCGGCCACGGACCGTCGAAGAACGGCGTGGGGCTGTGGTGGAAGCTGCTCGGCCGCAACAAACGGACCATCACCCTCGATCTGTCCACGGCCGGCGGCCGGGCGACCCTGCTGCGCCTCGCCGGGACCGCCGACGTGATCATCGAGAACTTCCGGCCGGGCACCCTGGAGAAGTGGGACCTGGGCTGGCCCGAACTGTCCGCCGCCAACCCCCGGCTGGTCCTGGCCCGGGTCACCGGATTCGGCCAGTTCGGCCCGTACGCCCATCGCCCCGGCTTCGGCACCCTCGCCGAGGCGATGAGCGGCTTCGCCGCCATCACCGGTGAACCGGACGCGCCCCCGACGCTGCCGCCGTTCGGACTGGCCGACTCCATCGCGGGCCTGACCACGGCGTACGCGGTGCTGACCGCGCTCGCCGGGCGCGAGCGCACCGGCGAGGGCCAGGTCGTCGACATGGCCCTCATCGAACCGATCCTCACCGCGCTCGGCCCGCAGCCGACCTGGTACGACCAGCTGGGCCATGTCCAGCCCCGCACCGGGAACCGCTCCCAGAACAACGCCCCGCGCGGCACCTACCTCACCGCCGACGGCACCTGGGTCGCCGTCTCCACCTCGGCCCAGTCGGTCGCCGAGCGGGTGATGCGGCTGGTGGGACGGCCCGAACTGATCGGCGAACCGTGGTTCGCCACCGGCGCCGGCCGGGCCCGGCACGCGGACACGCTGGACGAGGCCGTGGGCGGATGGATCGCCCGCCGCACCCGCACCGACGTGCTCGCGGCCTTCGAGAAGGCCGAGGCCGCGGTGGCCCCCGTCCAGGACGTACGGGACGTGATGACCGACTCGCAGTACCAGGCCCTGAACACCATCACCACGGTCGACGATCCGGAGCTGGGCCCGCTGCGCATGCAGAACGTCCTCTTCCGGCTCTCCCACACCCCCGGCGCGATCCGCTGGGCGGGCCGCCCGCACGGCGCGGACACCGACGAGGTCCTGACCGAGCTGGGGCTCACCCCGGCCGAGCTGACGGCGCTGCGCGCGGAGGGCGCACTGTGACGGGGACGGTGCCCGGGGCCGTGCCGGAGACACCGGCGAAAGCCCCGCTGACCTGGCTCTACGCCCCCGGTGACCGGCCGCGGGTGGTGGCGAAGGCCCTCGGCTGCGGGGCCGACGTGGTGGTGATCGACCTGGAGGACGCGGTCGCCCCCGACCGCAAGGCGTACGCCCGTGCCGCCACCGCCGAGTTACTGCGCGACCCGCAGCCGCTCCCGGTCCACGTCCGCCTCAACGCCCTGACCGGTCCCTGGGGCGAGGCCGACCTCGCCGCCGTCGCCCCGGCCCCGGGACTGGCCGGCCTCCGGTTGCCCAAGGTGTCCTCCCCCGCCGACGTCACAGGGGCCGCGCGGCGGGCCGTGTCCGCCCGCGGCGGGACGCTCCCCCTGTACGCGCTGCTGGAGACGGCCCTCGGCATCGAACGGGCGCACGCCGTGGCCACCGCCCACCCGTCCCTGCGCGGCATCTCGATCGGCGAGGCGGACCTACGGGCCGACCTGGGCGTACGGGACGACGCGGGCCTCGACTGGTCCCGCTCCCGGGTGGTGGTCGCCGCGCGGGCGGCGGGTCTGGCCCCGCCGACCCAGTCCGTCCACCCGGACACCCGCGACCTGGACGGCCTGCTCGCCTCCTGCGTCCGCGGCCGCGACCTGGGCTTCCTGGGCCGCGCCGCCATCCACCCCCGGCAGCTGCCGGTCATCGAGCGCGCCTATCTGCCGACGGAGCAGGAGGTCGAGCAGGCGGAGCGGATCGTCAAGGCGGCGGTCGGCGAACGGGGCGCCCAGGCCCTTCCCGACGGCTGCTTCATCGACGCGGCGGTGGTGACGGCCGCCCGGTGCGTCCTGTCCCTGGCCCGCCGGACCTGAGGGCCACACACGCCGTGGGGCGCCCGGAGGTCCCGGGCGCCCCACGGCGTCGTTGTCACAGAAGGCCGGCAGGCCGTCAGCTCTTCTTCGCCGACCCGGCCCCGTCCTTGGAGCGGGCGCCCCCGGAATCCGCCTCGGCATCGTCCCCGGCCTCGGCGTCTTCCTTGCCCTTGGCGCTCTTGGCGTTCTTGGCGTTCTTGGCGGCTTCCTCGGCCTTGGCGTCCCCGCCCGCCTCGGTGTCCTCCGTCGGCTCGGCGTCGCCCTTCGCCTCCGGGGAGTCCGCCTTGCCCTTCTCCCCGGTCCCGGTCCCGCCGGAGGCGTCGGCCGCACCGTCAAAGGCGGCAGCCGCGCCCGGTTCCACCACGTCCTCGCGTCCCGGCCGCTTCTTCGCCGACACCACGATGTAGACCACCGCGAGCACGAAGACGATCATCGCGGTCCAGTTGTTCAACCGCAGGCCCAGGATGTCGTGGGCCTCGTCGACGCGCATGTACTCGATCCAGAACCGGCCCGCGCAGTACGCCGCGACGTACAGCGCGAACGCCCGCCCGTGCCCGAGCTTGAAGCGGCGGTCCGCCCAGATGACCAGCAGGGCGACACCGACGCACCACAGCGACTCGTACAGGAACGTCGGGTGGTAGTACCCCGGTACCCGGCCGCCCTCCGTGGACGTGATGTGCAGGGCCCAGGGAAGATCCGTCTCCCGCCCGTAGAGCTCCTGGTTGAACCAGTTGCCCCAGCGTCCGATCGCCTGCGCCAGCGCCAGCCCGGGGGCCACGGCGTCGGCGTACGGCGGCAGGGCGATGCCCCGGCGACGGCAGCCGATCCAGGCGCCCAGGGCGCCCAGGGCGACGGCTCCCCAGATGCCCAGGCCGCCCTCCCAGATCTTGAAGGCGTCGACCCAGTCGCGGCCCTCGCCGAAGTAGAGCTGGTAATCGGTGATGACGTGGTAGAGACGGCCACCGACCAGACCGAACGGGATGGCCCAGAACGCGATGTCCCAGGCGGTGCCCTTCTGACCACCGCGGGCCACCCACCGGCGGTCGACGATCCAGAGGGCGACGAAGAGGCCGACGAGGATACTGAAGGCATAGCCGCGCAGCGGGACGGGGCCCAGGTACAGCACCCCGCTCGACGGGCTGGGAATATAGGCAAGTTCCATGGCAGGGTCGACGCTACCGTGCCGGACCGGTCCCACGTCGGGCGGCCCGGCTACGGCTCCATAACGGGAGGGCGCACCTACCGCCCCTGATCGGTCTTCTGGCCCTGGTCGGCCTTCTCCCCCTGATCGGCCTTCTGGACCATCTCCTTCAGCTTCGCCGGCGTCATCGTCCGGTCCTGGTAGATGTTCTTGTCACCGAGCAGGACGGTCGGGGTGCCCGGGAAACGGCCCTTCTGGAAGGCCTCCTGGGACTTTCCGACCCAGCTGTTGTGCGTACCGTCCTCCACGCAGCTGCGGAAGGCGGGCGTGTCGAGACCGTCCACCTTGCCCGCCAGCTCGAGGAGCTTGCCCTTGTCGGCGAAGGCGTCGTCCGTCTCCTGGGGCTGGTTGTCGAACAGCACGTCGTGGTACTCGGTGAACTTGCCGACGTCCTGGGCGCAGGCGGCCGCGTTGGCGGAGTTGCGGGAGCCGGTGCCGCCCATGTTGCCGTCGATGAGCGTGACCAGGTGGTACTCGATCTTCAGCTGGCCGGACTCGGTCAGCTCATGCAGGGTCGGGCGGTACGCCAGCTCGAAGGACTTGCAGGCGGGGCAGCGGAAGTCCTCCCACACGGTGAGCGTGGACTTGGCGTTCTCCTTGCCGACCGGGATGGCGAGGCTGTCCTTGCCGAGGGCCCCCGAGGGCGCCACCACCGGGCCGGCCTCTTCACTCCCGTCGTCCTTTCCGGCGTTGGCCGCGACGACTCCGATCACTGCCGCGAGCGCCAGGACACAGACCACGCTCGCACCCACGATCAGGGTGCGGCGGCGCCTGTCCACCGTCTTCTGCTTCTCGCGCTCGACCGCCAGCCGCTCCCGGGCGGTGCGCTTTCCCTCACGATTCTTCTCGCTCACACCCCGCAGAACGAACCGGGGAGGCGCACCGCGCCTCCCCGGTCCCAGGTCCACCCGTACGAGGGACCCGTATGACTATCTGCTGACGGCCCTCGGGCGGCCGGCCGCCCATGGTGTCCGGCCCGGGAGGGGCGTGGTCACACCTGTCCGCGGACGCCCTTGGCGAGTTCACCGGCCAGCTCCCGCACCGCCTGGACCCCGGCGGCCGGGTCGGGGGCGTCCAGCATCCGCTTGACGAAGGCGGAGCCGACGATCACACCGTCGGCGAAGCGGGCGACCTCGGCGGCCTGGGCCGCGTCGGAGACGCCGATCCCGACGCACACCGGCAGGTCGGCGCGGCTCGCCCGGGCGCGTGCCACGAGGTCCTCGGCCTGCGTGCCGACCGACTCGCGGGTGCCGGTGACCCCCATGAGGGACGCCGCGTAGACGAAGCCGCTGCCCGCCGCGGTGATCTCGGCGAGCCGCTCGTCCTTGCTGCTGGGCGCGACGACGAAGACGGTGGCGAGCCCGTGCTTGTCGGCGTGTTCCCGCCACAGCGCCGACTCCTGGACGGGCAGGTCGGGCAGGATGCACCCGGCACCGCCCGCCTCGGCGAGTTCGGCGGCGAACCGCTCGACGCCGTAGCGGTCGACGGGGTTCCAGTACGTCATGACGAGGATCGGCTTCCCGGTGGCCCGGTGCGCCTCCCGGACCGTGCGCAGCGCGTCGGCGATCCGGACGCCGCCGCGCAGGGCGATGTCGTCGGCGGTCTGGATGACGGGCCCGTCGAGGACGGGGTCGCTGTGCGGCAGGCCCACCTCCACGACGTCGGCGCCGCCGTCGATGACGGCCTTGACGGCGTCGATGCCGCCGTCGACGGTCGGGAACCCGGCCGGGAGGTAGGCGATGAGGGCGGCCCGGCCCTCGGACCTGGCCGTGGCGAGGGTGTCGCTCAGCAGCTGTACGTTCCCGCTCACTTGGCGTCCCTCTCGATCTCGGCGGCGTCGGCGTCCGCGTCGGCGGCGACGGTCCCGTCCGTGGTGGCGGTGGTGGCGGCGGGGTCCGTGTCGTACAGCCCGAAGTAGCGGGCGGCGGTGTCCATGTCCTTGTCGCCCCGGCCGGACAGGTTGACCACGATCAGCCCGTCCCGGCCGAGCTCCCTGCCGACCTCCAGGGCACCGGCCAGCGCGTGGGCGCTCTCGATCGCCGGGATGATGCCCTCGGTGCGTGACAGCAGCCGCAGCGCCTGCATGGCGGCGTCGTCGGTGACCGCGCGGTACTCGCCGCGGCCGGAGTCCTTGAGGTAGGCGTGCTCGGGTCCGATGCCCGGGTAGTCGAGCCCGGCCGAGATGGAGTACGGCTCGGTGATCTGGCCCTCGTCGTCCTGGAGGACGTAGGAGCGCGAGCCGTGCAGGATGCCGGGCTCGCCCGCGGTGAGGGTGGCCGCGTGCTCGCCGCTCTCGATGCCGCGGCCCGCCGGTTCGCAGCCGATCAGCCGTACCGAGGCGTCCGGGATGAAGGCGTGGAAGAGTCCGATGGCGTTGGAGCCGCCGCCGACGCAGGCGACGGCGGCGTCGGGCAGCCGTCCGGCGCGCTCCAGGAGCTGACGGCGGGTCTCGACGCCGATGACGCGGTGGAAGTCGCGCACCAGGCCGGGGAAGGGGTGGGGTCCGGCGACGGTGCCGAAGAGGTAGTGCGTGGTGTCGACGTTGGCGACCCAGTCGCGGAACGCCTCGTTGATGGCGTCCTTGAGGGTGCGGCTGCCGGACTTCACGGCGATGACCTCGGCGCCGAGCATGCGCATCCGGGCCACGTTGAGGGCCTGGCGCCGGGTGTCGATCTCGCCCATGTAGACGGTGCAGTCGAGGCCGAACAGGGCGCAGGCGGTGGCGGTGGCGACGCCGTGCTGGCCGGCGCCGGTCTCGGCGATGACCCGGGTCTTGCCCATGCGCCGGGTGAGCAGCGCCTGGCCCAGCACGTTGTTGATCTTGTGGGAGCCGGTGTGGTTGAGGTCCTCTCGCTTGAGGAAGACCCGGGCGCCACCGGCGTGTTCGGCGAAGCGCGGCACCTCGGTGAGGGCGCTCGGGCGGCCGGTGTAGTTCATCAGCAGGTCGTCGAGTTCGCGGGCGAACTCGGGGTCGGTCTTGGCCTTGTCGTACTCGACGGCGACCTCGTCCACGGCGGCGACGAGCGCCTCCGGGATGAACTTGCCGCCGAACGCTCCGAAGTAGCCTTCGGCGCTGGGGGTGCGACCCTCCGGGTCGGGGATGAAGAACTGGCTGGACATGCGGAAACCTCACGGTGAGCGTTGTTCTCGGTCACTGATCGCCGTGGGGGCGGGAGTGTCAGGCCCCTGCGGGCCGTGGGCGGCTCGTCGCGTCCGCGCGCCGCAGCCGCACGTGTTCGGACACGGTCCCGCGCCCCTGGAAGGGGCGCTGCCATCGCATGCCGTTGACCTGTCCCGGCTCGTCCCCGATCACGTACCGGACCCGGCGCCCGTGGACCCGGCGCGCGGGCGCGCGGCAGCCGCGCGGGCGGCAGCCACGGGCGAGGCGCGCGTACGGGTCCCTGGCGGTCAGGGTGATCGGGAGTGGCATCGGGTGCAAGCCTACCGGGGCGTCAGCTGCGGCCGTGCCGCAGCGCCGGGTGCTCGCCCGCCGCCACCAGGTCGGCGACCGCCGTCTTCGGGTCGCGGCCGGTGACCAGGGACTCGCCGACCAGGACGGCGTCGGCGCCGGCGTTGGCGTAGGCGATCAGGTCGTGCGGGCCTCGGACGCCGGACTCGGCGACCTTGACGAGGTGGTCCGGGAGCTCGGGGGCGATCCGCTCGAAGGTGCCGCGGTCGACCTCGAGGGTCTTGAGGTTGCGCGCGTTGATGCCGATGACCTTGGCTCCCGCGTCGATCGCGCGCTCGGCCTCCTCCTCGTCGTGCGCCTCGACGAGCGGGGTGAGTCCGATGGACTCGGCGCGCTCGATCAGCGACTCCAGGGCCGGCTGGTCGAGGGCGGCGACGATGAGCAGCGCGAGGTCGGCGCCGTGCGCCCGCGCCTCCCAGAGCTGGTACGAGGTGACGATGAAGTCCTTGCGCAGGACGGGGATGTCCACACGCGCGCGGACCGCCTCCAGGTCGGCCAGCGAGCCGCCGAAGCGGCGCTGTTCGGTGAGGACGGAGATGACGGCCGCGCCGCCCGCCTCGTAGTCGGCGGCGAGTCCGGCCGGGTCGGCGATCGCGGCGAGCGCGCCCTTGGACGGGCTGGAGCGCTTGACCTCGCAGATCACCTTGACGCCCTCGCCCCGCAGGGCGGCCACGCCGTCCTTGGCCGCGGGAGCCTTGGCCACGCGCTCCTTGAGCTCGTCGAGGCTCACCCGCGCCTGACGCTCCGCGAGGTCGGCACGGACTCCGTCGATGATCTCGTCGAGCACACTCACGCGAGAGGCCCCCTTCCAGACGGTCCGTCTTCAGTGCGTTCGTTTCCGTCCCGGGGTGTCCCCGCCCTCACGGTCGGGTCGCCGGACGAAACCGGTGGTCATTGCGATGGTATCCGTAGTGGGGCATACCCCTCGCATCCGCAGGGCGGCGGTCCCACTGGCTGGACGTCCAGCCGTTGATCAAGGGTGCAGCCAGCCGCCGAACGGCAGGTTCCGGACCACCGTGAAGACCAGCACCAGCGCCCCCAGGGACCACAGGAGCGCGGAGGGGGGGTCGATGCGCAGGGGCTTGCCGCGCGCCGCGCGGGCCACCCATACGGTCCAGAGCACGGCGAGGGCCGCGTAGCCGAGGACGGCGGGCGCGTTGGCCTGGAGGGCCGCCAGGAGGTCGCCGTGGACGACGGCGTGGGCGCTGCGCAGCCCGCCGCAGCCGGGGCAGTACAGGCCGGTGAGGCGCAGCAGCGGGCAGGCGGGGTAGTGGCCGGGTTCGTTGGGGTCCACCGCTCCGACGTAGGCGAAGGCTCCGGCGACGGCGGCGAGCGCCCCGGCGGGCAGGGCCAGGCGTGCGGCCCTGCCGCGAGGCGCTCGGGGCACGCGGGGGGTGGTGCCGGGCGTGCCGGGCGTGCCGGGCGTGTGGGGGCTGACGGCGTTCACAGGGAGCATTGTGCCCCGCGCACACGGGGCAGGGACGGTCACGGCACCCGGGTGCCGACCGCCCCTGTTCCGGAGTGCTCCCGGCGTTCAGCTCTCGGCGCGGACCGGCTCGCGGTCGCCGCCGGCCTGGTTCAGGGGGTGGACGTGCTGCGGCTTGCCCATACCCATCTTGCTCATGATCCCGCCGACGGCCCCGCCGAGCAGCGCGATGCCGATGCCCGCCCAGAAGCCGACCGGCGAGCTCACCACCATGAACAGGCTCGCGACGCAGAAACCGATGAAGGCGATGATGACACCGGTCCAGGCGGCCGGGGTGTGACCGTGGCTGCTGCCCGCCATTGCTTGCTCCTCGTTGCTGTGTACTTGTCTGAGCAGGACGCTCGGACTCATTGTCCCGCACCCGCGCGCGTGCCGTCAGCGGGGGTGCTCCTCCGCGCGGCGCACCCGTCCTCCGGCACGCGGCCGGGCCGCGGTGCGGCCCGGTTCAGGTCCCGGTCGGGTCCTCCCCGCGGTCGAGGGCCTTCCACAGTTCCTCGGGCCGGTCGGGATCGACGGCGGCCGCGCGGCGTGGCCGGGCGGCGTCGCCGCGCTCGTAGCGGCCGGACATCGCGGGCCACAGCCTGCCGTGGCGCAGGGCGAGCGCGCCGGCCAGCAGGAGCAGCAGTCCGCCCACGGCCGCGACGTAGGGCCAGGCCGTGTGGCTGAGGGCCGCCACCGTGGCGGAGGTGTCGCCGGAGACCTCGGCGGCCTTGTCGTCGAGCGCGGAGCTGTCGGAGGCGCCGAGCAGGGCGGCCGTGACGATGCCCGCGCCGGACAGGGCGAGCAGCGCGGCGACGGCGAGGCGGCCGGTCCGCCGGACGGCGAAGACGGCGACCAGCGCGGCCAGACCCACCACGGCGAGGGAAGCGGGGACGCCGGTGACGTCACTGCCGTTGGCGGTCAGGGGGAAGGCGCCGCCGGCCACCGTGGCGGTGCCCTGGGACCACTGCTGCCGGGTGGCGAGCAGGGTCACGGCCGCGCCCAGGGCCCCGCACAGCAGGGCGACGGCGAGACTGAGGCGGCCGGCGCGGGCGGGACCGGCGGCCTCAGAACGAGGGGGAGGTACAGCAGTCACGTACTCCACTATCGCGTGACCCGTGCGCTGGCCGTCACCCGGGGCTCGTCCCGGGTCCGCCGCGCACCGTCTCACACCGTGCCCAGCCGGTTCGCCGTGTGCACGGCGCGCAGCACCGCGGCCGCCTTGTTGCGGCACTCGACGTCCTCGGCCACCGGGTCGGAGTCGGCGACGATTCCGGCGCCTGCCTGGACGTACGCGGTGCCCCCGCGCAGCAGCGCGGTGCGGATCGCGATGGCGGTGTCGGAGTCGCCCGCGAAGTCCAGATAGCCGACGCAGCCGCCGTACAGCCCGCGCCGGGACGGCTCGAGTTCGTCGATGATCTGCATGGCCCGGGGCTTGGGCGCGCCGGAGAGGGTGCCGGCCGGGAAGCAGGCGGTGAGCACGTCGAAGGCGGAACGGCCGTCCGCGACCCGGCCGGTGACCGTCGAGACGATGTGCATGACGTGCGAGTACCGCTCGACGGACATGAAGTCGACGACCTCGACGGAGCCGGGCTCGCAGACCCGTCCGAGGTCGTTGCGGCCCAGGTCGACGAGCATGAGGTGCTCGGCGCGCTCCTTGGGGTCGGCGAGCAGTTCCTCCGCGAGGGCCTGGTCCTCCTGCGGGGTGGCGCCGCGGGGCCGGGTGCCGGCGATGGGGTGGACCATCGCCTGCCCGTCGTCGACCTTCACGAGTGCTTCGGGGGACGAGCCGACCACGTCGAAGGCCTCGCCGTCCCCGTGGGGGAAACGGAACAGGTACATGTAGGGCGAGGGGTTGGTGGCCCGCAGCACCCGGTAGACGTCCAGGGCACTGGCCGTGCACGGGGTCTCGAACCGCTGGGAGGGCACGACCTGGAAGGCCTCGCCCGCGCGGATGCGTTCCTTGATGTCCTCGACGGCCGCGCGGAAGTCGGGGCCGCCCCACAGCGCGGTGTGGTCGGGGAGCTCGGAGGGCGGGAGGACGGCCGGGGGCTGGGTCACCGCGCGGGTGAGGTCGGCCTCCATGGCGTCCAGGCGGGCCACGGCGTCGGCGTGGGCCTCGTCGACGCCGGTGTCCAGGTCGTTGTGGTTGATCGCGTTGGCGATCAGCCAGACGGCGCCCTCCCAGTGGTCCATGACGGCGAGGTCGCTGGTGAGCAGCATGGTCAGTTCGGGCAGTCGCAGGTCGTCCCGCTCGCCGGGGCCGATCTTCTCCAGCCTGCGCACGATGTCGTAGCCGAGGTAGCCGACCATGCCGCCGGTGAAGGGCGGCAGGCCGAGGTCGTGGGCGAGGTCGCGCGGGGTGTGCAGGGTCTCGAGCGTGGCGCGCAGCGCGTCGAGCGGGTCGCCCTCGGCCGGCACTCCGACGGGCGGGGTGCCCTCCCAGTGCGCCTGTCCGGCGCGCTCGGTGAGGGTGGCGGCGCTGCGGACGCCGACGAAGGAGTACCGGGACCAGGACCTGCCGTTCTCCGCGGACTCGAGCAGGAAGGTGCCGGGGCGCTCGGCGGCGAGCTTGCGGTAGAGGCCGACGGGGGTGTCGCCGTCGGCGAGGAGCTTGCGGGTGACCGGGACGACCCGGCGGTCGGCGGCGAGCTTGCGGAACGTCTCGAGGTCCATGCCGGCCGACCTTACTGACCGGGGACGGGCACGCCGGCACCGGCGCCGTCCGGGCGGGTGTCGGTGAGCAGCACGTCGGCGTCGAAGCAGGTGCGGGCGCCGGTGTGGCAGGCGGCGCCGACCTGGTCGACCCTGACCAGGAGGGTGTCGGCGTCGCAGTCCAGGGCGACGGACTTCACGTGCTGGACGTGTCCGGAGGTGTCCCCCTTGACCCAGTACTCCTGGCGGCTGCGCGACCAGTAGGTGCAGCGGCCGGTGGTCAGCGTGCGGTGCAGCGCCTCGTCGTCCATCCAGCCCAGCATCAGCACCTCCCGGGTGTCGTACTGCTGGGCGATGGCGGGCAGGAGGCCGTCGGGGCTGCGCTTGAGCCGTGCGGCGATCTGCGGGTCTAGGCGGCCGGGCCGGGGCGTGCTGGTCATGGGAACCATTGTGCCGCGTGAGGCGGGTGCGCCCGGGTCCCGTCCACCGACTGGAAAGGGGCGGGGCGGGTGGGCGGACCGGGCGGGTCACCGTAGGCTGACCACATGTCGACCCATGCCAAGCGTGAACGACTTCTCCTGGCCGATCTGCTGGAGACGGCGGGCCCCGAGGCCCCCACTCTCTGCGAGGGCTGGCGCGCCCGTGACCTCGCCGCACACGTGGTGGTGCGCGAGCGCCGCCCCGATGCCGCCGGCGGCATCCTGGTCAAGCAGCTCGCACCGCGTCTGGAGCGGGTGATGGCGGAGTTCACCGCCAAGCCGTACGAGGAGCTGATCCAGCTGATCCGTACCGGCCCGCCGCGTTTCTCGCCCTTCAACCTCAAGCAGGTCGACGAGCTGTCGAACATCGTCGAGTTCTACGTCCACACGGAGGACCTGCGCCGCGCCCAGCCCGACTGGACTCCGCGGGAGCTGGACCCGGTGTTCCAGGACGCCCTGTGGTCCCGGCTGGAGCGCAGCGCCCGGCTGCTGGGCCGCGGCGTGCCCACCGGCCTGGTGCTGCGCCGTCCGGACGGGCAGACCGCGGTGGCCCACCGCGGCACGCCCGTGGTCACGGTGACCGGCGAGCCGTCGGAGCTGGTGCTGTTCGCCTACGGGCGGCACGGCGTCGCCGAGGTCGAGCTGGAGGGCGACCCGGACGCGATCACGAAGCTGAACGAGTCCAGGCAGCTCGGGATCTGAGACCTCGTTCCCCCGGAGATCCGACGGATCTGAGGCACCTGAGAGATCGGAAGAAGAAGTCCCATGATCAAGGTCGCCATGACCAGCGTGTACGTCGACGATGTCGCGAAGGCGCACACGTTCTACACCGATGTGCTCGGCTTCGAGACCCGTACCCGGATGGACCTGGGTGACGGCACACTGTTCATCACGGTCGGGGCTCCCGAGGGCGCCCAGCGGGACCTGGAGCTGCTGCTGGAGCCCGGCCAGGGGCCCATCGCGGAGCCGTACCGCAGGGCGGTGCGTGAGGCGGGCCTGCCCGCCATGGTGTTCTCCGTGACGGATCTCCGCGCGGAGTACGAGCGGCTGCGCGGCGAGGGCGTCATCTTCGTGCAGGAGCCGCAGGAACAGGGCCCGGTGGTCACCGCCCTCCTGGACGACACGGTGGGCAACCTGGTCCAGCTCTCCCAGCCCAAAGGCTGAGCGTCGGCGCGCATGCGCCGCCCCCGCAGGGCAGTGGCCCCGGCCGTCACCCGACGGCCGGGGCCACTGCCCTGCGGGGCGTCAGCGGACCGGGTGGCCCGCTTCCCGCAGGGTCTGCTTCACCTGGCCGATGCGCAGGTCGCCGAAGTGGAACACCGAGGCGGCGAGCACCGCGTCGGCGCCCGCGTCGACCGCGGGCGGGAAGTCGGCGAGCCGGCCGGCGCCGCCCGAGGCGATCACCGGGACGGTGACGTGCTTGCGGACGGCGGCGATCATCTCCAGGTCGTAGCCGTCCTTGGTGCCGTCCGCGTCCATGGAGTTGAGCAGGATCTCGCCCGCGCCCAGCTCCGCGGCCCGGTGCGCCCACTCCACGGCGTCGATGCCGGTACCGCGGCGGCCGCCGTGCGTGGTGACCTCGAAGGAGACGCCGGACTCACCGGACTCGCCGGACCCGGTGCGGCGGGCGTCGACCGACAGGACGAGGACCTGACGGCCGAAACGCTCGGCGATCTCCCGGATGAGGTCCGGACGGGCGATCGCCGCGGTGTTGACGCCGACCTTGTCGGCGCCCGCCCGCAGCAGCTTGTCCACGTCCTCGACGGTGCGGACGCCGCCGCCCACGGTCAGCGGGATGAACACCTGCTCGGCGGTGCGGCGCACCACGTCGTAGGTCGTCTCCCGGTTGCCCGACGAGGCGGTGATGTCCAGGAACGTCAGTTCGTCGGCGCCCTCGGTGTCGTACACCTTGGCCATCTCGACGGGGTCGCCCGCGTCGCGCAGGTTCTGGAAGTTGACGCCCTTGACGACCCGGCCGCCGTCCACGTCCAGGCAGGGGATGACTCGGACCGCCAGGGTCATGAACCGTGCTCCTCTATGTCCGCCGAGTGTCTCTGGTGTCCTCGGAACGCTTCCACTTCGACCGACACCAGTACGCGCGAGTCCATGAAGCCCTCCACCACCAGGAGGCTGGTCACCGGGCGCACCGGGTCGAACAGCTCTTTGTGGGCGCGGCCCACCGCGTCGATGTCCCGCGAGTGCGCGAGGTACACGCGCGTGCGGATCACGGCGTCGGCGCCGAGCCCGAACTCGGCGATCGCCTCCAGGGCGGTGCCGAAGGCGACCCTGGCCTGTTCGTACGGGTCGCCCTCCCCGTACAGTACGTCGCCCTTGAACGCGGTGGTGCCGCCCACCAGGACGCGGTCGCCCGCCGCGACGGCGCGTGCGCAGCCGAAGGAGTCCTCCCAGGGGCTCCCGTCCCGCACGCGCCGGACGGCTTCGGCCGTCATCGCACCGCGTCCTTCTTCACGAGGTGGCCTCCAGGGCCTCTTCCAGGGTGAACGCCTTCGCGTACAGGGCCTTGCCCACGATGGCGCCCTCGACGCCGAGCGGGACGAGTTCGGCGATGGCCCGCAGGTCGTCCAGCGAGGACACGCCGCCGGAGGCCACCACGGGGCGGTCGGTGGCGGCGCAGACGTTCTTCAGCAGCTCCAGGTTCGGGCCCTGGAGGGTGCCGTCCTTGGCGATGTCGGTGACGACGTACCGCGCGCAGCCCTCCTGGTTGAGGCGCTCCAGCGTCTCGTAGAGGTCGCCGCCGTCCCGGGTCCAGCCGCGTCCGCGGAGGGTGGTGCCGCGCACGTCGAGGCCGACGGCGATCTGGTCGCCGTGTTCGGCGATGACCTTGGCGACCCATTCGGGGGTCTCCAGGGCGGCGGTGCCGAGGTTCACGCGGGTGCAGCCGGTGGCCAGGGCGGCGGCCAGGGAGGCGTCGTCGCGGATGCCGCCGGAGAGTTCCACCTTGATGTCCATGGCGCGGGCGACCTCGGCGATCAGCTCGCGGTTGTCGCCGGTGCCGAACGCGGCGTCCAGGTCGACCAGGTGCAGCCACTCGGCGCCCGAGCGCTGCCAGGCGAGCGCGGCCTCCAGGGGGGATCCGTAGGAGGTCTCGGTGCCGGACTCGCCGTGCACGAGGCGGACGGCCTGGCCGTCGCGGACGTCGACGGCGGGGAGGAGTTCGAGCTTGGCCATGTCGCTACAGGGTTCCGATCCAGTTGGTGAGGAGCTGGGCGCCGGCGTCGCCGGACTTCTCGGGGTGGAACTGCGTCGCCCACAGGGCGCCGTTCTCCACCGCGGCGACGAACGGCTTGCCGTGCGTGGACCAGGTGACCGTCGGCGCCCGCATCACCGGGTTGTCCGCCGGGAGGGTCCAGTCGTGGACGGCGTAGGAGTGCACGAAGTAGAAGCGGGTGTCCGCGTCCAGACCGGCGAACAGCTCGGAGCCGGCCGGCACGTCCACGGTGTTCCAGCCCATGTGGGGCACGATGTCGGCCCGCAGCGGCTCGACCGAGCCGGGCCACTCGTCCATGCCCTCGGTCTCGACGCCGTGCTCGATGCCCCGGGCGAACAGGATCTGCATGCCGACGCAGATGCCCATCACGGGGCGGCCGCCGGACAGCCGGCGGTCGATGATCCAGTCGCCTCTGGCCTCCCTGAGTCCCTTCATGCAGGCGGCGAAGGCGCCGACGCCGGGGACGAGCAGGCCGTCGGCGTTCATCGCCGTGTCGAAGTCGCGGGTGATCTCCACGTCGGCGCCCGCGCGCGCGAGGGCGCGTTCGGCGGAGCGGACGTTGCCGAAGCCGTAGTCGAAGACCACGACCCGCTTGGTGGCGCTCACGGTCACACCTCCAGCCGGAGGATGCCCGCGGCCAGGCACATCGCGGCGCCGATGCCGAGCACCGCGATCACCCCCTTGGGCAGCTTCTGCTTGCTGAACGAGACGACACCGCCGACGAGGAACAGACCAACGACGATCAGTGCGGTGGACAGGCCGTTCATGCCTACAGGGCGCCCTTCGTGGAGGGCAGGATGCCCGCCGCGCGGGGGTCGCGTTCGGACGCGTACCGCAGGGCCCGGGCCAGTGCCTTGAACTGGCACTCCACGATGTGGTGCGCGTTGCGCCCGTACGGCACGTGCACGTGCAGGGCGACCTGGGCCTGGGCGACGAAGGACTCCAGGATGTGCCGGGTCATCGTGGTGTCGTACTCGCCGATCATCGGCGCCATCTTCTCGGGCTCGGTGTGCACGAGGTAGGGGCGGCCGGACAGGTCGACGGTGACCTGGGCGAGGGACTCGTCCAGGGGGACCGTGCAGTTGCCGAAGCGGTAGATGCCCACCTTGTCGCCGAGCGCCTGCTTGAAGGCGGCACCGAGGGCGAGGGAGGTGTCCTCGATGGTGTGGTGGGAGTCGATGTGCAGGTCTCCCTCGGTCTTCACGGTCAGGTCGAACAGACCGTGCCGGCCGATCTGGTCGAGCATGTGGTCGTAGAAGCCGACCCCGGTGGAGATCTCCGTCTTTCCGGTGCCGTCGAGGTCGATCTCGACGAGGACCGACGTCTCCTTCGTCGTCCGCTGCACGCGTCCTACGCGGCTCATGTGCTCTGCTCCTTAGGGGGTGTGGGGGTGGCCCCCACGTAACTGACCAATTCACGGACCGCGTCGAGGAACGCGTCGTTCTCGGCCGGGGTGCCCGCGGTGACCCGCAGCCGTCCCGGTACGCCGTTGTCCCGGACCAGGACACCCCGGTCGAGGATCTTCTGCCAGACCACGTGGGCGTCCGCGAACGTGCCGAACTGGACGAAGTTCGCGTCGGACGCGGTCACGTCGTAGCCGAGGTCACGCAGTTCGGTGACCAGCCGGTCCCGCTCCCGCTTCAACTGCTCAACGTACTTCAGCAGCGTGTCGGCGTGCTCCAGGGCGGCCAGCGCGGTCGCCTGGGTGATCGCCGACAGGTGGTAGGGCAGCCGGACGAGCTGCACGGCGTCCACGACCGCCGGATGCGCGGCGAGGTAGCCGAGGCGCAGGCCGGCCGCGCCGAACGCCTTCGACATGGTGCGGGAGACGACGAGGTTCGGGCGTCCCTCGAGCAGCGGCAGCAGTGAGTCGCCGTGGCTGAACTCGACGTACGCCTCGTCCACGACCAGGATCGACGGCTTGGCCGCCTGGGCGGCCTCGTACAGCGCGAGGACCGTCTCGGCCGGGACCGCGTTGCCGGTGGGGTTGTTGGGGGTGGTGACGAAGACGACGTCCGGGCGGTGCTCGGCGATCACCTTCGCGGCTGCGGGCACGTCGACGGTGAAGTCGTCGCCCCGGGGGCCGGAGATCCATTCGGTGCCGGTGCCGCGCGCGATGAGTCCGTGCATCGAGTACGACGGCTCGAAGCCGATCGCCCTGCGGCCGGGCCCGCCGAAGGTCTGCAGCAGTTGCTGGATGACCTCGTTGGAGCCGTTGGCCGCCCAGACGTTGTGGACGCCGACGGGGTGCGAGCCGGTCTTCGTCAGGTACTCGGCCAGCCTGGTGCGCAGCTCGACCGCGTCCCGGTCGGGGTAGCGGTTGAGGTGCCGGGCGGCCTCGCGGACCCGCTCGGTGATCCGCTCGACCAGCGGCTCGGGCAGCGGGTAGGGGTTCTCGTTGGTGTTCAGCCGTACGGGGACGTCCAGCTGGGGCGCGCCGTAGGGGGACTTGCCGCGCAGCTCGTCCCGTACGGGGAGGTCGTCGATGGTGACGTTCGTGTCGTTCACTTGCTCTCGGGCACCTTCCAGCCACGCGCCATCTGTTCGTCTCCGACGAACCTCGCCTTGATCGCCGCGCCGTGCGCGGGCAGGTCCTCCGCCTCGGCCAGCGTCACCACGTGGTGCGCGACGTCGGCCAGCGCGTCCTTGGTGTAGTCGACGATGTGGATGCCGCGCAGGAAGGACTGGACGGACAGGCCCGAGGAGTGGCAGGCGCAGCCGCCGGTGGGCAGGACGTGGTTGGAGCCGGCCGCGTAGTCGCCGAGCGAGACCGGGGACCAGGGGCCGACGAAGATCGCGCCGGCGTTGCGCACCCGGTCGGCGAGCGCGGCGGCGTCGGCGGTCTGGATCTCCAGGTGCTCGGCGCCGTAGGCGTCGACCACGCGCAGGCCCTCGTCGAGGCCGTCGACCAGCACGATCGCGGACTGCCGGCCGGACAGAGCCGGGACGATCCGGTCCTCGATGTGCTTGGTGGCCTTGACCTGCGGCTCCAGTTCCCTCTCCACCGCGTCCGCGAGGTCCGCGGAGTCGGTGACCAGGACGGCGGCGGCCAGCGGGTCGTGCTCGGCCTGGCTGATCAGGTCGGAGGCGATGTGCACCGGGTCGGCCGTGGCGTCGGCGAGGATCGCGATCTCGGTCGGGCCGGCCTCGGCGTCGATGCCGATCTTGCCGGTGAAGTAACGCTTGGCGGCGGCGACCCAGATGTTGCCGGGGCCGGTGACCATGGGGGCGGGCGGGCAGGACTCGGTGCCGTGGGCGAACATCGCGACGGCGGTGGCGCCGCCGGCCGCGTACACCTCGTCGACACCGAGCAGCGCGCACGCGGCGAGGATCGTCGGGTGCGGCAGGCCGCCGAACTCCTTCTGGGCCGGCGAGGCCAGCGCGATCGACTCGACGCCGGCCTCCTGGGCCGGGACGACGTTCATGATCACGGAGGACGGGTAGACGGACCGGCCGCCGGGCGCGTACAGGCCCACGCGGTCGACGGGCACCCACTTCTCGGTGACCGTGCCGCCGGGCACGACCTGGGTGGTGTGGGTGGTGCGGCGCTGCGCGCGGTGGACGAGGCGGGCGCGGCGGATGGACTCCTCCAGGGCCGCGCGCACGGCCGGGTCGAGCTCCTCCAGCGCGCGCCCGACGGCGGCGGCCGGGACCCGCACCTGGTCCAGCTTCACGCCGTCGAAGCGCTCGGCGAAGTCGATCAGCGCCGCGTCGCCCCGATGATGCACGTCCTCGCAGATGGGCCGCACCTTCTCCAGGGCGGCCGCGACGTCGAAGTCGGCTCGGGGCAGCAGGTCGCGCAGGGCGGGGCCCTCGGGGAGGGCGTCGCCGCGCAGATCGATTCGAGAGATCACGTGGTCAATTCTCTCAGACCCGTACTGAACGCCGTGCGAGCGTTTCAGTGGCTGATACGGACTCCCCGCGGTGACGCACCGTGCACACCGGGAAGAGCTTCCTCACTTTATGTGTTCGACGGGTCACCCAGTGGGCATGAACCGTTGTACGAAGAGACGAACTCGCAAGTATTCCGAGGAAGTAGTGGGACGGGGAGGAAAGACGTGACCGAGGGCGCGGAGCCGCGCGCCGGGGAGCCGCCGGACGACCTGACCGCCGTGGAGGCGGGCATGTGGCAGGCCTTCCGCAACGGCGGCGTGTACGACCTGAGCAGCGGGGACACGGTCGTCGACGATCCGCACGGAGGGCACCCGTGGGGGCCCGAGCGGACCGTGCGGGCCCGCGTCGTGTGCTGGCTCCTGCTGGACGGGCCGCCCCCGCTGGCCGGCCGGGTCTCCTCGCTGAAGCTGGTCGGAGTGCGGATCAGCGGTGTGCTGGACCTGGCGGGCGGCACGGTGGCGCCGTACGTCGAGATGCGCGACTGCCGCTTCGAGCGGGACGTGCTGCTGCCGGAGGCCCGGTTCACGACGATGCGGCTGGTGGACTGCTCGGTGCCGCGGCTGGAGGCGGCCCGGCTGCAGACGGAGGGCGATCTGCATCTGCCGCGCTGCCGGTTCCCGGGCGGCATACGGCTGACCGACGCCCAGATCGGTACGGATCTGTTGCTCAACCAGGCGGTCGTGCACCGCGACCGCAGCGGCCGCTCGATCTCCGCGGACGGCATGACCGTCGGCCAGGACCTCCAGGCCGAGTTGCTGGAGTCGCACGGCGAGCTGAGCCTGCGGACCGCGCAGATAGGTGTCTCGCTGAGTCTGCGCGGGGCCCTGCTGGACAATCCGTCCGCCCGGCTCGCGCTGAACGCGCCCCAGCTGACCGTCGAGCGGTCGCTGTACCTGACGCCCGCCGGGGTCGGTTCCCAGGCGAGGAGCGGGATGACACCGGCCCGCGGGACGCGGATACAGCGGTTCGAGTGCCGGGGCGGGGTGCGGCTGGACGACGGGCGGTTCGGGGACGCGGTCGACCTCGAGCGGGCCCGGTTCACCCTGACTGACGACCAGGAGCTGTCGCTGCGCCGGGTGCAGACGCCGGAGCTGCGGTTCCTCGGGGAGCGGCCGGCCCGCGGGCGGGTGACGCTGTCGGGAGCGCGGGTGGTCAACCTGGTGGACCGGGCGGACAGCTGGCCGGGGCCCGGTCGGCTGCACATGGGCGGCTTCGCCTACGAGACCCTCGTGCCGCGCGGGCCGTTCTCGCTGGCGGAGCGGCTGGAGTGGGTGGCCGCGGCGAGCGCCGAGTACACCCCGGAGCCGTACGAGCGGCTGGCCGCCGTGCTGCGGGCGGGCGGCGAGGACGAGGACGCCCGGGAGGTGCTGCTCGCCAAGCAGCGCAGGCGCCGCGAGAGCCTGCCGGTGGCGGCCAAGCTGTGGGGTTACGCGCAGGACTGGACGGTCGCCTACGGCTACCGGCCGGGGCGGGCCGCGGTGTGGATGGCGGTGCTGTGGGCGGGCGGCTCACTGGCGTTCGCGCACACGCACCATCCGCCCATCAAGGACGGCGAGCATCCGGCGTGGAATCCCTCCCTGTTCGTCCTGGACCTGCTGCTGCCGGTGATCGACCTGGGCCAGGTGGGGTTCTGGCAGCTGCGCGGCGGCTGGCAGTGGCTCGCGGCGGCGTTCATCCTGCTGGGCTGGATCCTCGCCACGACGGTGGCGGCGGGGGCCACCCGGACCTTGCGCCGCCTCTGACCGCCCCTGACTGCCTCCGAACACCTCCGGCCGCTTCCGACCGCTTCCGACCGGTCCTGCCCGGACCGGTTCCGGCAGCCCTCCCCGCGGCCCCGGCAGCCCCGAGAAACCCGGGGCTTTTTACCCGGCCTTGACCAGTCGGCGTACAACTTTCCGCGACTTCAGTGAAGGGTCTGGCGCTGCTGTGACCTGCGGTCTTTCAATGGTCGACACCATGGCTCTGCTGCATACGTTCACCCGTGCGTCCCAGGTGCGAGGAAAGACGGGCACCGCCTCGCCCCTCGTCCCCGTGCTGCCCGCCGACGAGGAGGTACTCCTCGACGCACCCGACGAGGGACTGGGTCCGGCACTGGTCGGGGCAGCCGCCGGCGACCCCGCACCCGCCGCCGAGCTGCTCGCCGCCACACGGCACAGCGGGGCCTGGGAGCACCGCGACCGGAAGGTGCGAAAGCTCGCGGCCTTCGCGCGCTCGCGCCCCGAGTGGCTGGACACCTGGCGCGCCCTCGAGCCGCACAACCCCGACGTGCTGCTCGTGGACGCCCAGCGGGCGGTGCACCGCGCCTGGGACTCACCGGCCCGCGCCGAGGCGCTGCGCGAGGTGAGCCCGCTGATCACGGCAGCCGCCCGGGCCGACCACCGCGACCCCGTGCCGTGGCGGCTCGCCCTGGACCACGCCCGCGGCGCACACGCCGGGCACCGGTACTTCCAGGAACTGTGGAAGGCGGCGGTCCGCCGCGCCCCGCACCACTACGGCTGCCATGTGGCGGCCCTGCGCTACCT
This sequence comes from Streptomyces cathayae, assembly GCF_029760955.1. Classification (GTDB taxonomy): domain Bacteria; phylum Actinomycetota; class Actinomycetes; order Streptomycetales; family Streptomycetaceae; genus Streptomyces; species Streptomyces cathayae. The sequence goes on along the minus strand of NZ_CP121682.1, from coordinate 5,958,732 downwards.
GGCCTCCTCCTGGCACGGTGCGCACCACGAGTGCTTCGACTTCGCCGACCAGGCCGCGCAGGACGCTCCGGAGGGCTCGCTCACGCAGGCGCTGCCGCTGTGGGCGGCCTTCGGTTACCTCACCGACGGCTGCGGTCCCGAGGTGCCGCGCGCCCGGCTCGAAGCGGCGGCCGACCGCGCCGCGTCCCTGTCCGCCCGGCTTCCGGCGGCCCACCCCCGGCCGGCCGAGCTGCGCAACCTGCTGGTCTACGTCCTCCTGCGCCTGGAGCAACGGCCGAAGGCCCTGGAGCAACTGCGTCTCACCGGCCCGTACGCCACCTCCTCGCCCTGGGACCGGGACACGGACGATCCCCTCGGCCGGTTCCTGGAGGTGCGCCGGAGCGTGTACGCGGCGGTGGCCGCCGGTCCCGCCGCCGCCTTCGCCACGGGCTTCGACCATCCACGGAGTGAACGTGGCGGTCGGTTCCGCTTCGGCGACCATTAGGCTTTTGCGTCGTGACCACCGTCCGGCTCCCGCTCTTCCCCCTGAACTCGGTACTGTTCCCGGGGCTCGTGCTTCCGCTCAACGTCTTCGAGGAGCGCTATCGCGCCATGATGCGCGAGCTTCTGAAGACCCCCGAGGACGAGCCGCGCCGGTTCGTCGTCGTGGCGATCCGCGACGGCCACGAGCTCGCCCCGAGCGCCCCCGGCATGCCGGACCCCACGTCCGTGCCCGAACAGGGCCCGGCGGCGGGCTTCGGACCGGACCCGCTGCGGGCCTTCCACAAGGTGGGCTGTGTGGCCGACGCGGCCACGATCCGGGAGCGGTCCGACGGCACCTTCGAGGTGCTGGCGACGGGGACGACCCGGATGCGCCTCCTGTCGGTCGACGCTTCCGGACCGTTCCTGACGGCCGAGCTGGAACCGCTGGCCGAGGAGCCCGGCGAGGAGGCGGGGGCGCTCGCGGAGGGGGTGCTGCGGGCGTTCCGCCAGTACCAGAAGCGGCTGGCGGGGGCGCGGGAACGGTCGCTGACGACCGGCGCGGAACTGCCGGACGAGCCGGGGGTGGTGTCGTACCTGGTCGCCGCCGCGATGATGCTCGACACGCCGACCAAGCAGCGTCTGCTCCAGGCACCGGACACCGCGTCCCGGCTCCGCGACGAGCTGCGGCTCCTTCGCACGGAGACGGCCGTCATCCGCCACCTGCCGTCGTTGCCCGCGTCCGACCTGACCCGCGGACCGACGAATCTCAACTGAGGCGGCAGGAACAGCGGCAAGGACAGCGGCAGCGGCGGCAGGGGCGGGAATGGCCAGGAAGTCCAAGAAGCAGCAGCCGGGCGGAACGCCCGCGACGGTGGCGCTCACCGCGGCCGGGGTGCCGTTCACGGTCCACTCCTACGACCACGACCCGGCGCACCCGTCCTACGGCGAGGAGGCGGCCGAGGCGATGGGCGTCTCCCCGGACCGCGTCTTCAAGACGCTGGTGGCGGACGTCGACGGCGTGCTGACGGTGGCGGTGGTCCCGGTGGCGGGGCAGCTGGACCTGAAGGGCCTGGCGGCGGCGGTGGGCGGCAAGCGTGCCGCGATGGCCGACCCCGCCCTCGCGGAACGCACCACGGGCTACGTCCGCGGCGGCATCTCGCCCCTGGGCCAGCGCAAGAGGCTCCGGACGGTGCTGGACGAATCGGCCGGCCTGCACGAGACGATCTGTGTCTCGGCCGGCCGCCGCGGCCTGGAGGTCGAGCTCGCCCCGGGCGACCTGGCCGAGCTGACCGCGGCGGTGCTCGCCCCGATCGGGCGTGTCTGAACCCTCGACGGGCCCCGCTTCTTCCGCTGATGAGAAGAGGCACGTCGGGACTTGTCGGGGCTTGTCGGGGAGGACCCGCAAACGCAAGTGGCGCACCAGGAAGGGCCGCGCGAACCACGGCAGGCGGTCCCGCCTGAACCGGGCCCCCGCACGCCCCGCCGGGGAGCTACGCTCCCGGGGCCCCGCCGTCCGGCCGCTGCGGTACGGAGAGGTCCGCCGGCGGGAAGGGGTCGGGGTCGCGGGGGCCGAAGAGCGCGGTCAGGCCCAGGTGGACGACCAGCCCGGCGAACGGCCAGGCCAGCAGCGCTCCTTTGGCGCTCAGCTTCAGCGGCGCCTCGAAGGTCACCCCTGCGCCCACCTGCTTCGCGTGGGCGACGACGTCCTGCGCGGGCCCGAGCCACACCCCGAGCCGCCACGCCAGCAACGAGCCGAGCAGCCCGCCGACCCCGAGCGCCACCACCAGCGGCACGCCCCCGCGCCGCCGCACGAGGAACACGGCGAGCGCGCTCACCGCACCGAGCCCCAGGGCGAGCAGCGTGAACGTCCCGTCCACCCCGATGGCCTGCTCGCCCTCGGTGTCCTTGAGGTAGACGACCCAGTTGTCGCCCACGACATCGCCCGTCAGCGGCACGCGTGGCGCCAGCCACCACCACAGCACGCCGAGCAGCACCCCGCCGAGCGCCACCGCCACCGCGGTCACGGCGGCCTCGCGCAGTTCCGTCCTCATCCCGGGGCCGTCCTGTTCGTACCAGCCGTAGCCGGCGTGGTCACCCTGGCCACCGTGCCCGGCGAATCCGGCGGGCACGGCGAATCCGGCGTGTCCGGCGGGCCCGGTACGGCCGTGACCGGCGGACCCGTCCGCGGAGGCGGCGGCCGCCTGGCCGGCGGACGGGGGCTGCCACCCGCCGTGCGGAGAACGGCCGTGCGGAGGCGGTGGTGGTGTCAGAGGTGCGCTCACCCTGACATCGTGCCAGGCCCGGCTGCGCGGCGCGTCACCGGACAGCGGCCCTGCGGTACGCCCAGGTCGCCACGGCCAGCGAGAGCACACCGACCACCCCGCACACCGCGAGGTCGCCCAGGACCAGGGCCCAGTCGGGATGCGGCGCGAAGGTCCGTGCGAGGGCCTCGACGCCGTACGTCGACGGCAGCAGGTCCCGGACCAGGCGTACCGCCTCCGGCATCCGCTCCGCCGGCAGCACGCCCAGCAGCAGTGCCGCCGACATGCCCAGCTGGCCGAGGAGCGTGGCCAACTCGGCCCGCGGCGCGAGCAGCCCCAGCGCGGCCCCCAGCCCGGCGAGCGCGGCTCCCGAGAGCGGGATCACCGCGGCCAGCACCCACAGATGCGTCAGCGGCAGCCCGAAGAGCACGCACCCGAAGGCCGCGGTCACCACGGTCCCCGGCACGGTGAACGAGGCGTAGGCGCCTGCGGCCCCCAGCACCACCGCCGCCGGCGGGACGGGCAGGGTCGCGTAGTGGTCGAGGCCGCCGCCGGCCCGCAGCTGTCCGAAGTACTGCGCGAGCAGGTTGAGCGCGACGAAGGCGACGACCAGGACGGACGATCCAGCGACCACCGCCCGCGCCTCACCGCCGCCGTCCACGACCCCGCGCATCAGGATCATGATCCCGACGGACTGGAAGGTCGCCACGAACAGCAGCGGGATCCGCGCCACCCGCGCCCGGGACAGCTGCGCCCGGTACACGGCCGCCAGTGCGGGCCACAGCCGCGCCCGCGGTCCGAGTACGGCCGGCTCCGGCGCGGCCTCCTCCGCGGCCGGGGCGCCGCCCGGCAGGACATCGGCGGGTACGACACTCACGTCGCGCTGCTCCCCTTCCCATTCCGACGGAGGTTCCCTCGGAGGTTCGGCCGGAGATCCACTCGCATCCACTCCGGCAGTCGTCCTGTTCCGTACGGACACGGCGCCCGGTGCGCTCGGCGCCCCGCCGTCGCTCACGCCTTCACCAGTCCCTGCCGCACGGCACCGCCCAGCGCCAGGTACACGTCCTCCAGACTGGGCGTGGCGAGCGTGAAGTCGTCCAGCGCGGCGAAGGCGGCGCCGCCGGTGACGGTGGCGACGACCGTACGGGCCTCCTCGGGTCCGAGCCGCAGCGTCCAGCGGCGGCCCGACGCGACGGCGCGGTCCACGAGCGCGGCCACCTCGGGCACGTGCAGCGGGGCCGCCTCGCGCCACACCAGGTCGACCCGCACCTCGCCCGCGACCCGCTCCTTCAGCCCGGCCGGGCTGTCACAGGCGATCACCCGGCCCCGGTCCAGGACGGCGACCCGGTCGAGGACGGTCTCGGCCTCGATGACGTTGTGGGTGACCAGCAGCACGGTGGTGCCGTGCTCGCCCCGGCGCCGGTCGACGGCGGACCACACGGCGCGCCGCGCCACCGGGTCCATCCCGGAGGTGGGTTCGTCGAGCACCAGCAGCGGCCGCTCCCCCACCAGCGCGGTGGCGAAGCAGGCCAGCCGGCGCTGACCGCCGGACAGCTTCTTCAGGGGGCGTCCGGCGATCGGGGTGAGTTCCAGTTCGTCGAGGACGGCGTCGCGGTCCGCACGAGCCCGCTTCACGTCGAGGCCGCGCAGGCGCGCGGTGGTCTCGACGGCGAGGGAGACCGTCAGCTCGTCGAGCGCGGTGGACTCCTGCCCGAGGTAGGCGAGGATCCGCGCGGCGCGCTCGGGGTGGCGCACGATGTCGTGGCCGAGGATCCGCACGCTGCCGTGGTCGGGCCGCATCAGACCGGTGAGCTGTCGCACCAGGGTGGACTTGCCGGCCCCGTTCGGCCCGAGCAGTCCGAAGATCTCACCGCGCCGGACGTCGAGCGTCACGTCGTCGGTGGCCCGGACCTCGGGGGTCGCCGGGACCCCGCGGCGTCCGCGGGCCGCCGGATACGTCTTGGTCAGCCCGCGCACCGCGCACACGATGTCGCCATCGTGCCGGAATGCGTGTACCGCGCGCGTGCTCACAAGGAACGAGACTACGGGGTCCGCGGCCCGGTTCCGCTCCCGGGTCGGCCGACCGCCCCAAAAACACCGGCGGAACAACAGACCCGTCGTACCCGCCGAACCCGCCGCGAAGCTCCGTCCCCGCACGGTGGCACGGGCATCGGGCGGGCCCTCGGTCACTCCGCGGCCGCGGCGCGCTCCGTTCCCGTGCGCAGGTCCAGCTCGCGCCAGAAGCCCGCGCGGATGGCGTACCGGTCGCGTTCGTCGATCTGGTCGTCCTTGTGGGCGAGCAGGCCGAAGCGGGCGGCGTAGCGCAGCAGCTCGCCGTCGACGCGGTGCGGGATGCGGGGGTACATGGCGGACAGTTTCTGGATGCCGCTCTGGTCCCCGAGCCGGTCCACCCAGCGGCGGGCGAAGACCTGTCCCACCTCGAAGGGGTCTCCGCCGACCGTGGTGATGTCCTCCTCACGGTCGGCCCATCGCTGCTCCGCGGAGGTCAGCTGGGCGAGCGTCGGCAACGAGGCGGCGTCGGCGGGCTCGGTGACGGACCGGTCGACCCAGCCCTTGTCGGAGGACCAGCGCAGGGTGGCGGACTGCGGCTGCTGGGGGTGCGGGGCACTGGGGCCGCGGAGGGCCGCCAGGTCCTTGGGGGTGGGTACGCCCTTGGTGGCGGGCGACCGCTCGCCGGTGCCGTTGTGTCCGGCGCCGCCCGGGTGCGGGGGTTCCTGCTCGGCCTGCTCGGCGGCCGGCGCGGACTCCGGCAGCGGGGCGGAGAGGATCGCCGCGATGTCGGGACGGGCGGGGGGCGGCGGGGCGCACACCCCGGAGAAGTCCTTGGCCCGCACCGCCTTGGTGATCCACGCACGGTCCAGCACCCGGCGTTCGTCGGCCTCGGCGACCAGGTCCTCGGACTGGTTGTAGTCGCCGTCGGCGGCCTGTACGGCCCACAGGTGGACGGCGACACCGTGCTCCTTGGCCGCCATCATGCCGGGCAGCAGGTCGCCGTCGCCGGTGACCAGGACGATGTCGGAACAGGCGCGGTTGCGGGCCAGCTCGGTCAACTCGGCGTGCATGGCGGCGTCCACGCCCTTCTGCGCCCAACGGCCGTCACTGCGCGTGAGGGCTCCGAGCCGGACGGTCACCCTGGGCATCACCCGCAGCCGGCGGTGCTCGGGCTGCGGCACGCGGTCGGGGGCGCCGTCGAACCAGTAGATCCGCAGCAGGGGCTGACTCGTGTCGGACTCGGCACGGTCGCGCAGCCCCTGGATGAGGGCGGCGTGATCGACGGTGATGCGGGACCGCGAGGGCTCCCCGGCGAGGAGACTGGCGGCGGCCCCCAGCAGATACCCGGCGTCCACCAGGACGATGCAGCGGTCCACGCGATCCACCCTCTTTCCGGGAGGTTTGCTTCGGGCTTGCTTCGAGTCTGCCCGACCGTGCCGGGGTTAACGGCCCGAACTCGATCTTCGGCGTGGCGTTTCCACACTTCCTTCGCCCACTCACCCTGTCACACACGGTAATTGTCCGACATGCGACCATCATTCGGCTATGTGAGTCTGGTCCCGGCCCTGGCCCCTAGATCCCCCACAGGAGGCATCACCATGGCCAAGAACAAGAACCGTGAACGGAAGCAGCAGCCGACCGGGCGCTCCCAGCAGGCGACACAGCCGGCCGCTGCGGAGCCGCAGACCGAGCAGCACGGCCCGCAGATCACTCCCGGCGACGTCGCCCGCAAGGGCCGGCAGAAGCGCTTCGGCCACAACTGACACCTGCGTGAGGCGCCGTTGAGCGCCCCGCGCACGGTACCTGCAGAGGGGTGCGCCCGTCACCGGGCGCACCCCCTCTTACGTCGTGGGCGTCTCTTCCCCCACGCCGGCCGACCGGACCCGGCGCGCACCGTCCCTCGGGGCCCCTCGGGCTACTAGCCCGCCAGGCAGGACGGGCCGAGGAGGACCTTGAGGTCGCCGAACAGGGCGGGGTCCGGCTTGACCCGGTGCCGGTCCAGGCGCAGCACCGTCGTCTTCGTCGGCCCCTGGAGCCTGATGCGGACCTCGCTGTCGCCCTTGTGGTGGCCGAGGATCTCGCCGAGGCGGCTGACCATCGGCGGGGTGACCCTGGTGGCCGGGATGGTGAGCACGACGGGCGCGTTGGTGCCCGCGTTGGACAGGTCGGGCACCTGGAGTTCCATGGCGACCAGGCGCGGCACGTCCTCGCGCTTGTCGAGCCTGCCCTTGACGAACACCACGGCGTCCTCGACGAGTTGGGTCGAGACGAGCTGGTAGGTCGCGGGGAAGAACATGCACTCGAGGGAACCGGCGAGGTCCTCCACGGTGGCGATCGCCCAGGCGTTGCCCTGCTTGGTCATCTTGCGCTGGAGGCCCGAGATGATGCCGCCGATGGTGACCACCGCGCCGTCGCCGAAGTCACCGCCGGTGAGCTGGGAGATGCCCGCGTCGGCCTTGTCGGACAGGACGTGCTCCAGTCCGAAGAGCGGGTGGTCGGAGACGTACAGGCCGAGCATCTCCCGCTCCTGCGCGAGCAGGTAGGTCTTGTCCCACTCGTCGTCGGTGAAGGTGATGTCGAGGCCGAAGCCGGGCTCGCTGGTCTCCTGCTCGCCCATGCCTCCGAAGAGGTCGAACTGTCCCTCGGCCTCCTTGCGCTTGACCGCGACCACGTTGTCGATCATCGGCTCGTAGTGGGCGGTGAGGCCCTTGCGGGTGTGCCCCATGGAGTCGAAGGCGCCCGCCTTGATCAGCGACTCCGTGGTCCGCTTGTTGCAGACGACCGCCTCGACCTTGTCGAGGTAGTCCGGGAAGGAGGCGTACTTCCCCTTGGCCTTGCGGCTCTTGATGATCGACTCGACGACGTTGGTGCCGACGTTGCGGACCGCGGAGAGGCCGAAGAGGATCACCTCGTCGCCCTGCGCGGCGAAGTTCGACTCGGACTCGTTGACGTTCGGCGGGAGCACCTTGATGCCCATGCGACGGCACTCGTTGAGGTAGACGGCCGACTTGTCCTTGTCGTCCTTGACCGAGGTGAGCAGCGCGGCCATGTACTCGGCCGGGTAGTTCGCCTTGAGGTACCCGGTCCAGTACGACACCAGGCCGTACGCGGCGGAGTGGGCCTTGTTGAACGCGTAGCCGGCGAAGGGGACCAGCACGTCCCACAGGGCCTGGATCGCCTCGTCGCTGTAGTTGTTCTTACGGGCGCCCGCCTGGAAGAGGACGAAGTTCTTCGCCAGTTCCTCGGGCTTCTTCTTGCCCATCACGCGGCGGAGGATGTCGGCCTCGCCGAGCGAGTAGCCCGCGATGATCTGGGCGGCCTTCTGCACCTGCTCCTGGTAGACGATCAGGCCGTAGGTGACCGACAGCACCTCCTGGAGCGGCTCCTCCAGTTCCTTGTGGATCGGTGTGATCTCCTGGCGGCCGTTCTTGCGCTCCGCGTAGTTGATGTGCGAGTTCATGCCCATCGGGCCCGGCCGGTAGAGGGCCGAGACGGCGGAGATGTCCTCGAAGTTGTCGGGCTGCATCTGGCGGAGCAGCGAGCGCATCGGGCCGCCGTCGAACTGGAAGACGCCGAGGGTGTCACCGCGGCAGAGCAGTTCGAAGGTCTTGGGGTCGTCCAGCGGGAGGGCGAGCATCTCCAGGTCGATACCCTTGTTGGCCTTCACCATCTTGATGGCGTCGTCCATGATGGTGAGGTTGCGCAGGCCCAGGAAGTCCATCTTCAGGAGCCCGAGCGACTCGCACTGGGGGTAGTCCCACTGTGTGATGGTCACGCCGTCGGTGTGCCGCGTCCAGAGCGGGGCGTGGTCGACGATCGGCTCGCTGGACATGATCACGCCGGCCGCGTGCACGCCCATCTGCCGGACCAGGCCCTCGACGCCCTTGGCGGTGTCGATGACCTTCTTCACGTCCGGCTCGTTCTCGTACATCGACCGGATCTCGCCCGCTTCGTTGTACCGCGGGTGCGAGGGGTTGGTGATGCCGTCGAGGTCGATGCCCTTGCCCAGGACGTCGGCGGGCATGGCCTTGGTGAGCCGGTCGCCCATGGCGTACGGGTAGCCCAGCACGCGCGCGGAGTCCTTGATGGCGTTCTTCGCCTTGATCTTGCCGTAGGTGCCGATCATGGCGACCTTGTCGGCGCCGTACTTCTCCGTCACGTACCGGATCACCTCGACGCGCCTGCGCTCGTCGAAGTCGATGTCGACGTCGGGCATGGAGACGCGCTCGGGGTTGAGGAACCGCTCGAAGATCAGGCCGTGCGGGATCGGGTCGAGGTCGGTGATGCCGAGGGCGTAGGCGACGATCGAGCCGGCGGCGGAGCCACGGCCGGGGCCGACCGCGATGCCCTGCTTCTTGGCCCACATGATGAAGTCGGCGACGACGAGGAAGTACCCGGGGAAGCCCATCGAGATGATGGTGTCCATCTCGTACTCGACCTGCTTCATGCGGTCGTCCGGGATGCCGCCCGGGAAGCGGCGGTGCATGCCGCGCAGGGTCTCCTCGCGGAACCAGCTGACCTCGGTGTACCCCTCCGGAATGTCGAACTTGGGCATCAGGTCGCGCTTCTCGAACATGCCCGTGGTGTCGACCATCTCGGCGATCAGCCTGGTGTTGTCGCAGCCCTGCTGCCAGGCGTCCGAGGAGTCGATGGCGTACATCTCCTCGGTGGACTTGAGGTAGTAGCCGGTGCCGTCGAACCTGAAGCGGTCGGGGTCGGAGAGGTTCTTGCCGGTCTGGATGCACAGCAGCGCGTCGTGGGCGGTCGCCTCGTGCGCGTACGTGTAGTGCGAGTCGTTGGTGACCAGGGGCGGGATGCCGAGCTTCTTGCCGATCTCCAGGAGGCCGTCGCGGACCCGGTGCTCGATGTCGATGCCGTGGTCCATCAGCTCCAGGAAGTACCGGTCCTTGCCGAAGATGTCCTGGTACTCGGCGGCCGCCTTGACCGCCTCGTCGAAGTGGCCGAGGCGCAGCCGGGTCTGGACCTCACCGGAGGGGCAGCCGGTGGAGGCGACGAGCCCGGTGGACCACTGGGCGATGCTTTCCTTGTCCATCCGGGGCCACTTCTGCAGCCAGCCCTCGGCGTACGCGTCGGAGGAGAGCCGGAAGAGGTTGTGCAGGCCCGTGCTGTCGACCGCCCAGATGGTCTTGTGGGTGTAACCGCCGGAACCGGAGACGTCGTCCCGCTTCTGGTGCGGCTGGCCCCACTGGACCTTGCGCTTGGTGCGCCGCGACTCGGGCGCGACATACGCCTCGATCCCGATGATCGGGGTGACTCCGGCCTTCTGCGCACTGTGGAAGAAGTCGTACGCGCCGTGCAGGTTGCCGTGGTCGGACATGGCGATGTGGCTCATGCCCATCTCGTTGCAGGCGTTGAACATGTCCGTCAGCCGCGCGGCACCGTCCAGCAGCGAGTACTGGGTGTGGACGTGCAGGTGCGTGAAGGGCGACTTCGGCACGGTACGGCCTCCAAGGATGATTGCTGTGGCGCGGAGCGCCTCGTTGAGGGGCGGTGGTCGGGTGACGGGTGGGCAGTGAGTGACGGGCAGGTGGGCTCTCCGGTAATCAACGTCGAAGTCTATGCTCCGGCACTGACACCTACAGGCTCCGCCGTCGTACCTTCTGGCGAGTGGCGCGGGCACTCCCGTGACGCGCCGCGCGTTAGGCAGGGGACGGATCAGCCGTTCCCGGACGTCCCGCACCAGGAGGCACTCAGCGATGTCGGTCCCGCAGCTCGACGACGAGCACCGCGGCGAGGAGATCCTCGCCGTTCTCGACACCGCCTTCGGCGAACTCCTGGCCGCCGACCCGGCCGCGTTCCGCGTGAAGTTCCGGAAGATGGCGGCCTCGGCGTTCGCGTTCTACCGGGGCACGGCGTGCCTCTTCTACCATGATCAGAACGCGGAGAAGCGGGGCGGACCGTACCTGGACGAACGGACGTCCCGGGTGTGGATCCACGGCGATCTGCACGCGGAGAACTTCGGCACGTACATGGACTCCAACGGCCGCCTGGTCTTCAACGTCAACGACTTCGACGAGGCCTACGTCGGCCCCTTCACCTGGGACCTCAAGCGCTTCGCCGCCTCCATGGCGCTGATCGGGTACGCGAAGGCGCTCAGCGACGAGCAGATCACCGAGCTGGTGCGGATCTACACGGCCGCGTACCGGGAGCGCGTCCACGCGCTGGCGACCGGGGCGAAGAGCGACGAGGTGCCGCCGTTCACGCTGGACACCGCGCAGGGGCCGCTGCTCGACGCGCTGCGCGACGCCCGTTCGCTGACCCGTTTCGGGCTGCTGGACTCGATGACCGTCATCCGTGACTTCGAGCGCCGCTTCGCCTCCGGCGGCGGCGCGGTCGAGCTCGACGCCGCCACCCGCTACAAGGTCCTCGCCGCCTTCGACGGCTACCTGGAGACGCTGCCGGACGCCTCGCTGGCCCGCCCGGACTCCTACCGGGTGAAGGACGTCGTGGGCCGCCGCGGCATCGGCATCGGCTCGGCCGGGCTGCCGTCGTACAACATCCTGCTGGAGGGGCACAGCGACGCCCTGGAGAACGACGTCGTGATCTACATCAAGCAGGCCCAGACCCCGGCCGTCTCCCGGCACATCACCGATCAGGCGATCCGGGACTACTTCCGGCACGAGGGCCACCGCACGGTGATCTCCCAGCGCGCCCTGCAGGCGCACGCCGACCCGTGGCTGGGCTGGACCGAGCTGGACGGCGCGGGGCAGCTGGTCGCCGAGGTCTCGCCGTACGCCGTGGACCTGGACTGGGGCGACATCGACGAGCCGGAGGAGATGGCCCAGGTCGTCGCCGACCTCGGCCGGGCCACGGCCACGATGCACGCGGCCGCGGACGACACCTCCGGCGAGTCCCTGGTGCCGTTCTCCACCGAGCGCGCCATCGACGCGGCGATCGCGGCCGACGAGGACGGGCTGGAGCCCCTGCTGGTCGATTTCGCGCACACCTACGGCGCACGCGCGCGCCGTGACCACCAGATCTTCCTGGACCTGTTCCGCAACGGCAGGATCCCGGGCCTGTGACCTTCCTCCCGCCCGGGGAGGCACAGCCCGCCGGGGAGACACAGTCCACAGGACCCCTTTAGGGATCCCTTACCGGAGCACGTGACACACTCGTTCCCATCATGGACATACCCGGAGCCCCGCTCAGAGCCGTGCGCGCGGCGCTGTTCACGACCATGGTCGTGACCCTCAGCGCCGCGTCGCACGTGCTGCTGTCCGGGGCCCCGCTGCCGCTGAACACGGTGGCGGTGATCGCCGCCGCCGTGTTCGTCCTGGCCTACGCGCTCGCGGGCCGGGAGGGCTCCTTCGGGCGGATCGCCGCCCTGCTGATCCCGCTGGAGCTCGCCGCCGACACCGTGTTCACCACCGGGCAGCACCTCTGTTACGGACGGATGGGCGGCCCGGTCGCGGGCCCGCTGCGCTCGGTCGGCCTCGACCTCCTGTGCGGCGACGGCGGCAGTGTGGGCACCCCGCTGGCCCGGGTGGCCGGCACCGCGGCCGACGGCGGTGACCGGTTCGTGGGCCTGTTCGCCCAGGCCGGTCCCGCCACCGCCTGGCTGCTGCTCGGCGCGCACATCGGCGTCGGCCTGCTGGCCGCCGCCTGGCTGTACCGCGGCGAGCGCGCGCTGGCCCAGTTGCTGGGCGCGATGGCGGCGAACACGTTCCGGCCGCTGCTGCTGGCGGTCGCCGCGGTGACCGTGCACCGGGCCCCGAAGGCCCGTCGGCCGCATCGCCCGGCCCTCCGGACCACCACGGCCGTGGACCGGTTCCTCGTGCACTCCCTGGGACGACGCGGACCGCCGCGCTCCGCCGCCTTCGCCTGAGGCGTCTGAGGCTGAGGCGTCTGAGGCTGAGGCTGAGGCGACCCTCCGCCCCGGCGTCGGCGGCCCGAGTCCGAGCATCTGCAGTCCCCCCGTACACATCCCGCACAACACTGTGCGCGTCCCCCCGTGGAGAGCATCACCATGAGCAAGCGGAACAGCCAGTCGGCGAAGACGGCGGCCCGTGAGCGTCTGCGCGTCGAGCGCGAGCGCGAGGCCAAGAAGGCCAAGGTCAAGCGCCAGCTCATCGTCGCCGGCTCGATCGTCGGCGTCCTGGCGATAGCCGGCGGCGCCGGCTACCTCATCGTCCAGGCCAACCAGCCCAGCGCGTGGGAGGCCGCGGAGGACGCCAAGCTCGTCAAGCCGGCCAACAGCAGCGGCGAGAACGGCACGACCGTCGTCGTCGGCAAGGCCGACGCGAAGAAGACCCTGGAGCTGTACGAGGACCCGCGCTGCCCGATCTGCGCCACGTTCGAGCAGGGCGTCGGTGAGACGATCCAGAAGGACGTCGCGGACGGCAAGTACAAGGTCCAGTTCATCGGCGCCTCGTTCCTGGACCGCAACCTGACCGGCGAGGGCTCCAAGAACGCCCTGAGCGCCATGGGCGCCGCGCTGAACGTCAGCCCCGAGGCGTTCCTCGCCTACAAGGCCGCGCTCTACTCGGCCGAGTTCCACCCCGCGGAGAGCCAGGACACGTTCAAGGACGACTCCTACCTGATCAAGGTGGCGAACTCCGTCGAGGAACTGAAGGACAACAAGAAGTTCCAGACGGCCGTGGAGAACGGCACCTACGACAGGTGGGCGCTGGAGATGTCCAAGAAGTTCGACGACAGCGACGTCAAGGGCACCCCGACGCTGATGATGGACGGCAAGAAGCTCACCGGGGCGGACGGGCAGAACGCGCCCATGACGGCCCCCGAGTTCACCGCGGCGATCGACAAGGCCCTCAAGGCCTGACCCCCGGCCGGCCGACCCCGCGCCGAAGAGCGGGCGAACTTTTGTGAGTTCGCCCGCTCTCGCGCGTACCTGTCAGTAACCTGATCGGCTGTGACCAGTCGACACAGATCATCCGAGAGCACCTTCTCCGCCGTCGCGGACTCCGACTCCCTTGCTCCGCGCCGCCGTACGGTCGTCAAGGCGGCTGCCGCCGGCGCGGTCCTGGCGGGGCCGCTCGCCGCCGCGCCGGCCGCCCGCGCCGCCACCGCCCAGGCCCCCGCCTTCCTGCACGGGCTGGCCTCCGGCGACCCGCTGCCGGACGGCGTCCTGCTGTGGACGCGGGTGACGCCGACGCCGGAGGCGATACCCGGCTCCGGACTCGGCCCGGACACCGAGGTCGGCTGGACCGTCGCCCTGGACAAGGCGTTCAGCACGGTCGTCGCGAGGGGCTCGACCCGCGCCACCGCCGCCTCCGACCACACCGTCAAGGCCGACATCCGCGGCCTCAGGCCGGCCACCGACTACTGGTTCCGCTTCTCCGCCGACGGCACCGACTCCCCCGTCGCCCGTACCCGCACCGCCCCGGCCGCCGACGCCGCGGTGACCGGTCTGCGCTTCGGCGTGGTCTCCTGCGCCAACTGGGAGGCCGGGCACTTCTCGGCGTACCGCCATCTCGCGGCCCGCGGCGACCTGGACGCCTGGCTGCACCTCGGTGACTACATCTACGAGTACGGCACCGGCGAGTACGGCACCCGCGGCAGGACCGTCCGCCCGCACGCGCCCGCCCACGAGATCGTCACCCTCGCCGACTACCGCGTCCGGCACGCGACGTACAAGACCGACCCCGACCTCCAGGCACTGCACGCCAAGGCGCCGGTCGTGGCGATCTGGGACGACCACGAGTTCGCCAACGACGCCTGGTCGGGCGGCGCCGAGAACCACACCGAGGGTGCGGAGGGCGCCTGGGCCGCCCGTCAGGCCGCCGCCCAGCAGGCCTACTTCGAGTGGATGCCGGTGCGCCCCGCGCTGGCCGGCACCACCTACCGCCGACTGCGCTTCGGCAAGCTCGCCGACCTCTCGCTGCTGGACCTGCGTTCCTTCCGCTCCCAGCAGGCCGCACTCGGCGACGGCGAGGTCGACGACCCGGACCGCACGCTCACCGGCCGCGCCCAACTCGACTGGCTCAAGGCGGGACTGTCGTCGTCCGACACCGCCTGGCGGCTGGTCGGCACCTCGGTGATGATCTCGCCGCTCGCCCTCGGCGCGCTCCCGGCCAGTCTGCTGAAGCCGCTCGCCGAGCTGCTGGACCTGCCGCAGGAGGGCCTCGCCCTCAACACCGACCAGTGGGACGGCTACACCGACGACCGCCGCGAACTCCTCACCCATCTGCGGACGAACGCGATCGGCAACACGGTCTTCCTCACCGGCGACATCCACATGGCGTGGGCCAACGACGTACCGGTGAACGCGGGCACCTATCCGCTGTCCCCGTCGGCGGCCACCGAGTTCGTCGTCACCTCGGTCACCTCCGACAACCTCGACGACATCGTCAAGGTTGCCGAGGGCACCGTCTCCACGGTCGCCTCACCGCTGATCAGGGCCACCAACCGGCATGTCCACTGGGTCGACACCGACCGCCACGGCTACGGCGTGCTGGACGTCACCGCCGAGCGGACGCAGATGGACTACTACGTGCTGTCCGGCCGCACCGACCCGGCCGCCACCTCCGCGTGGGCCCGCTCGTACCGGACCCGCAGCGGCACGCAGCGGGTCGAGCGCGTCCACACCCCGGTCTGACGCCCCGGACCGGTCTGACGTCCCCGGATCAGTCCTCCAGCGAGTCGAGGAAGCCGAGCGCCACCCGCCAGGTGGCCTCGGCGGCCTCCTCGTCGTGGTCCGGCAGGTCGGGGTCGGTGTAGATGTGGCCGGCCCCGGCGTACCGGTACACCTCGACGTCGGCTCCGGCGCGGCCCATCTGCAGGTACCAGGCGCTCAGCCAGTCGTCGGTCTCGAACGGGTCCGGCTCGGCGACGTGCAGCTGCACCGGCAGGTCGTCCACCTGGGCGTTGGCCGCGATGTCCGAGGTGCCGTGCAGAAGCAGCAGCCCGCGCGCCCTGCCGTCGCCGAGGGCCAGCGTCTGGGCGACCGAGGCGCCGAAGGAGAAGCCGGCGTACACCAGCCCCCGCTCCGAGTAGGGCGCGGCGGCGAGGACGGCCCGTCTCAGCAACTCGTCCCTGCCGATCGACTCCTGGTGGGCCATGCCCTCCTCGACCGTGTCGAACGTACGGCCCTCGAAGAGGTCGGGCGTCCACACCTCGTGTCCGGCGCCGCGCAGCCGGTCCGCGGCTTGGGACACCGCGGGCCGAAGGCCGTAGGTCGAGTGAAACAGCATGATGTTCATCAGGTTCCTCCGTGGATGCTCCGCCGTTCGGGGCGGAGTGGGGGTGCCCCCGCTTGCGGGGGAGAAACGGATCCCTGCGGAGCAGGACAAAGACGCCGGCATCCGCTCCCAGGGCGGATGCCGGTGCTCTGACCCGCACGTTTGGCGGTAAGGCACCATGACGCTAGTTTGTGAGCGTGACCGAAACGTGCGTGAAGCGGGCCTTCAAGTACCGCTTCCATCCAACCGAGGCGCAGGCAGCTGAGCTGTCGCGCACATTCGGCTGCGTGCGCAAGGTCTACAACCTCGCCCTCACCGCCCGTACCGAGGCATGGGCGCGGCAGGAGCGGGTCAACTACAACGCCACCTCGGCGATGCTGACCGCGTGGAAGAAGACCGAGGAACTCGCCTACCTCTCCGAAGTCTCCTCCGTGCCGTTGCAGCAGAGCCTGCGCCACCTGCAGGCGGCGTTCACCCATTTCTTCGGCAAGCGGTCCAGGTACCCCCGCTTCAAGAGCCGGAAGAAGTCCCGCAAGTCCGCCGAGTACACCACCAGCGGTTTCCGCTTCCGTGAGGGGACGCTGACGCTGGCGAAGATGGCCGACCCGCTGGACATCGTGTGGTCCCGTCCGCTCCCCGAGGGGGCGACGCCCTCCACGGTGACCGTGTCGCAGGACGCGGCAGGGCGCTGGTTCGTGTCGCTGCTGTGCGAGGACCCGGGAGTGAAACCGCTGCCCGCCGCCGATACGGCGGTCGGCGTCGACGTCGGTCTGGATCACCTGCTGACCCTCTCCACCGGCGAGAAGATCGCCAACCCGAGGCACGAGCGCCGCGACCGTACCCGTCTTGCCAAGGCCCAGCAAAACCTCGCGAAAAAGGCCAGGGGCGACGGAGCCAACCGGCGCAAGGCCCGGATCAGGGTCGCCAAGATCTACGCCCGGATCACCGACCGCAGGCGAGACAGCCTGCACAAGCTGACCACTCGGCTCGTGCGTGAAAACCAAACGCTCGTGATCGAGGACCTGACCGTGCGCAACATGGTCAAAAACCACACGCTCGCCCGGGCCATCTCGGACGCGAGCTGGAGCGAGTTCCGCTCCATGCTGGAGTACAAGGCCACCTGGTACGGGCGGGAAGTGATCGCGGTCGACCGCTTCTTCCCCTCCTCCAAGCTGTGCTCCTCCTGCGGCACCTTGCAAAAGAAGATGCCTCTGAGCGTCCGTACCTGGACGTGCGACGGCTGCGGCACGGTCCACGACCGGGATGTGAACGCGGCGGAGAACCTTCTGGCGGCCGGGCTGGCCGTGTCGGTCTGTGGAGCCGGTGTAAGACCTCAACGGAGAACTCCGGGCGGGCGGTCGGCGACGAAGCAGAAAACCCCACGGCGCGAGCCGTAGGAATCCCCCTCCCTTCGGGAGGGGGAAGATGTCAAGACGCCCATGGTGCCAGCCGGGTGTGCCGACCGGGCCAGGGGCCGGGGGGCCGTACCCACGACGGCGCGAACCTCACATGTTCACTCCGCGCGAGGCCGGTTACGTTCGAGGGCATGGAAGACGTGCTCCGCCCATTGATCGTGGTCGGCGGTTCGGTCGTGCTCACCCTGGTGCTCGGCTGGGCCACCGACCGACTGCTGCGCAAGGCCGACGAACGGCATCCCGAGACCCCGATGTGGGAGCTGCTCCGCCGCGCCCGCATCCCCTACCAGCTGCTGATCTGCGCGGCCCTGCTGAGAGGGACGTACGACCAGGCCCGGCTGTTCGAGGCCCACCGGGAAGGCATCGGGCGGATCCTGACGCTGGTGATGATCGGATCGGTCGCCTGGATGGCGATCCGGATCGCGGCGGCCGTCGTCGAGACCTCGTACACCCGGTACGCCAACGTGCACCGCGAACGCGCCCCGGCCAGGGTCCGCCGGGTGCGCACCCAGGTGACGCTGATCAGGCGGGTGGTCTCGGCCGTCGTCGGGGTGGTGGCGGCGGCCGCGATGCTGCTGACCTTCCCCGCGATGCGCACGGCCGGCGCCTCGCTGCTGGCCTCGGCCGGTGTCCTCGGCATCGTCGCCGGTGTCGCCGCCCAGTCCACGCTCGGCAACCTGTTCGCCGGACTGCAGATCGCCTTCGGCGACATGGTGCGCATCGGCGACACGGTCGTGGTGGACGGCGAGTGGGGCACGGTCGAGGAGATCACCCTGACCTTCCTGACCGTGCGCACCTGGGACGAGCGCCGGATCACCATGCCGGTGTCGTACTTCACGTCCAAGCCGTTCGAGAACTGGTCGCGCGGCACACCGCAGATGACCGGCACCGTCCTCTGGCACCTGGACCACTCGGCCCCGCTGGAGGCGATGCGTGACAGGCTCCGCGACATCCTGCGGGAGTGCCCGGCCTGGGACGGCCGCGCCTACAACCTGACCGTGACGGACAGCACGCCCACCACCATGCAGGTGCGGGCCCTGGTGACGGCCAGGGACGCGGACGACATCTGGACGGTACGGGTCACGGTCCGCGAGCAGATGATCCGCTGGCTGACCGAGGAGCACCCCTACGCCCTGCCCCGGGTCAGCACGGCCGCCGCGGAACTTCCGCCGGGCCCGGCACCGGAGTTCGGCGGCCACCGTCGCTCCTCCGGCACCGTACCGGCGGCCCGCAGCCCGCACGAGACCGCCGGGAAGCGGGAAACGCCCGTAAGCCCGGCGAGCACGGCGAGCACGGCGAACACATCAAGCACGGCCAACACCAACAAACGCTGACGGCGTCTCAGTGACCGCGTTCCGCTCCGCCGTTGACCTGGATGATCTGGGAGGTGATGTGTGCGGCGCCCGGGGAGGCCAGCCAGTGCAGGGTGGCGGCCACGTCCCCGGGCCTCCCGGCCCGGCCGTCGGACGTCTCGGCGATCAGCCGGGCCCGCCGCTCGTCGTCGAGGCCGTCGCCGAAGAAGGCGGTGTCCTCGACGTAGCCGGGCGCGACCACGTTGACCGTGATGCCGTGCGGCCCCAGCTTCCGGGCGAGGTCGTGGGCGTACGGGTGCAGTCCGGCCTTGGCCGCCGCGTACGCGAGCTGCCCGGACCCCCGGTAGGCGGCGATGGAGCTCAGGAACAGCAGCCGCCCGCCGGGTTCGGCGAGCCGGTCCTTCAGGGCCTCCGTGAGCAGGACGGCGGTCAGCAGGTTGAGCCGGAAGTTGACCGTCCAGTGGCGGGCGACGGCGTCGAGCGGGTCGTCGCCGCCGGCAGGTGGCTCGAGGAGGCCGTTGCCCCCGGCGCTGTGGATCAGCACGTCGACGGCCCCGAACTCCCGGCCCACGAAGCCGCTGGCACCGCGCACGGCCACCGGGTCGGCGAGGTCGGCGGCGTACACCGACGCCCCCGGCACCCCGGCCCCGGCCCGCTCCAGCACGTCCCCGCGCCGCCCGAGCAGCAGCACCCGGTCCCCGTCCGCGGCGAACATCTGTGCCGCCGCCAGCCCGATCCCCGTACCGCCCCCGCTGATCACCACGTTTCGCGTCATACCCCGACCCTACGAACAGAAGGCCGCGCCGGAGGACGAACTCACCGCACGCTCCGCACATCCGGATGTCGCGGCACCCGGTCCACCGCTTCGGGGTCGGCCTCCGCTCCCAGCCGCTTCGTCGGCCAGGTCGCCGGCAGCCGGACGAGGGCGACCGCGCCCCTGCCCTCGGCAGACCGTTCGACGCCCCGGTTACAGAACGCGCCGCATGGCCCGGTGCGGCATGCCCGCGTCCGGGAACTCCGGCCCGTACGCCTCGTATCCCAGCCGCTCGTAGAACCCCAGGGCATGGGTCTGCGCGTGCAGGTCGACGGCGGTGAGTCCGCGCGTGCGGGCCGCCTCCTCGATGCCCCGCACCAGCGCCGCCCCGACGCCGAGCCCGCGCGCCCGGCGGGTCACCGCGAGCCGCCCCAGAGCGCCGGTCGACGCGTCCCCGCCGTTCTTCGCGGCGGCGGCCTCGCCGTGCAGCAGACGCCCGGTGCCGAATGCCGTGCCGTCCTCGCCGAGTGCCAGCACGTGCACGGCACCGGAGTCGTACGCGTCGTACTCGAGGTCCTCCGGCACGCCCTGCTCGGCGACGAAGACCTCCTTGCGCACCGCGAAGCACGCCTCCCGGTCGCCGGGCCCCACCGCCTCGCGGACCACGTACGGGGTGCTCACGCGTACGTCTCCTCCCGGACCTGGTCCAGCGCCTGCTGCAGGTCCTCGGGGTAGTCGCTGGTGAACTCCGCCCACCGGCCGTCCCCGGGGTGCTCGAAGCCGAGCCCCACGGCGTGCAGCCACTGGCGGGTCAGGCGGAGCCGCTTGGCGAGCGTGGGATCGGCGCCGTACGTCAGGTCGCCCACGCAGGGGTGCCGGTGGGCGGCCATGTGGACGCGGATCTGGTGCGTGCGGCCGGTCTCCAGCTTGACGTCGAGGAGGGAGGCGGCGCGGAAGGCCTCGACGAGGTCGTAGTGCGTGACGGAGGGCTTGCCCTCGGCGATGACCGCCCACTTGTAGTCGTGGTGCGGATGGCGGCCGATGGGCGCGTCGATGGTGCCGCTGGTCGGGTCGGGGTGGCCCTGGACCAGCGTGTGGTAGCGCTTGTCGACCGTGCGCTCCTTGAACTGGCGCTTCAGCGAGGTGTACGCGTACTCGGACTTGGCGACCACCATGAGACCGGAGGTGCCGACGTCCAGGCGGTGCACGATGCCCTGGCGCTCGGCGGCGCCGGAGGTCGAGATGCGGTACCCGGCGGCGGCGAGACCGCCGATCACGGTCGGTCCGGTCCAGCCGGGCGAGGGGTGGGCGGCGACCCCGACCGGCTTGACGATGACGACCACGTCGTCGTCGTCGTGCACGATCTCCATGCCCTCGACGGGCTCGGCGACCACCTGGACCGGCGCGGGCGCCTGCGGCATCTCCACCTCGAGCCAGGCGCCGCCGCTGACCCGCTCCGACTTGCCGACCACCGATCCGTCGACCGTGACCTTTCCCGCGGCGGCGAGCTCGGCCGCCTTGGTCCGGGAGAAGCCGAGCATGCGGGAGATGGCGGCGTCGACGCGCTCGCCCTCCAGGCCGTCGGGCACGGGCAGGGTACGGATCTCGGGAATGGTGCTCACCCGTCGAGTATGCCGGACCGCTCGGACAACCCCGTACGCGCGTTCAGCGGGCCGGTCAGTCCTTGTGGACGGTTCCGTCCGGGTCGAGGCCCCGGAAGGACAGCAGGACGATCAGGATGCCGCCGCAGACGATCGCCGAGTCCGCCAGGTTGAAGACGGCGAAGTGCTTGGGCGCGATGAAGTCCACGACCGCGCCCCGGAAGACGCCCGGGGAGCGGAAGATCCTGTCCGTGAGGTTGCCGAGGGCACCGCCGAGCAGCAGCCCCAGCGCGATCGCCCAGGGCAGGCTGTACAGCTTGCGGGCGAGCCGGACGATCACCACGATCACCGTCGCCGCGATCACCGTGAAGATCACGGTGAAGGCCTCGCCGAAACCGAAGGCCGCGCCCGCGTTGCGGATGGCCTCGAACCTCAGCCAGTCCCCGATGATCTCGATGGGCTCGTGGTGTTCCAGCTCGGCGACCACGATCATCTTGCTGATCAGATCGAGGGCGTAGGCGACGGCGGCGACGGCGAACAGCACGGCCACCCGCCGCTTGCCGCGGGATGTCCCGGCCTCCGCTGCCTCCTGGGCATCGGTCCGGGCATCGGCCCGGGTCTCCTCGGCCCGGTCGTGCTCGGCACGGTCCTGTCCGTCCCGGTCCGCGTCCGGGATCTCCGGCGTACCGATGATGCGCTCCGCCTCTGCCACGTGAGTCCCTCAACCTAGGTACCTGACTGAGGACGAGGGTACGACACACTCCGTGCGGCCCTCGTGCTCAGGAGGCATGTGGAGGTGATCAGTAGCGTCGCTCCTGCTTCTGCTTGCACTCGACGCACAGCGTGGCCCGGGGGAAGGCCTGCATACGGGCCTTCCCGATGGGGTCGCCGCAGTTCTCGCACAGGCCGTAGGTGCCGGCGTCCAGGCGCTGCATGGCGTGCTCGTACTGGGTGAGCATCTCGCGCGCGTTGGCGGCGAGCGCCAGTTCGTGCTCCCGCGTGATGTTCTTCGTACCGGTGTCGGCCTGGTCGTCGCCCGCGCCGTCACCGGAGTCCCGCATCAGGCCGGCCAGCGACCGCTCGGACGAGCTGATCTCCTCGCGCAGTCGCAGCACTTCGGTCATCAGTTCGACCCGTGCGTCCTCGACCTCCTTCAGTGTCCAGGGATCCTCGCCCGGGCGCACCGCGAGATCGCCGGGCTCCACCGCCGCGATCCGCGCCTTGGGTACGGCGGTCTTCGCCGTCGTCGCCGTACCAGGAGTCTTCTTAGCACCCACCGTGGTCGCTCCCGTCTGCGTCGCGGCCTCGGCCGCGCCCGCGTCAGTGGCCGTGCCGCGCCCGGCCATGTCCTGTGTGCCCCCGCTGGTCCTGGTGGTGCCCTCGTGTGCGGCGCCCCGGCCGGCCCGCTCCCCGACGCCCCGCGAAGCACCGGCCCGCCCGACGCCGGCCCCCGCTCCGGCCGTTTCCCCGCCCGAGCCGTCGGCCGCCGCCGCGGAGACCGCCTTCTTCCCGGCCGCCTTCTTCGCCGCCGTTCCCTTCGCGGCCTTTCCCGCCGTCTTCTTCTCGGCCGCCGTCTTCGCAGCCGCCTTCCGCGCGGCCGCTCCCTTCGCGGCCGCCGCCTTCCCGCCCTCCTCCGCGCTCCTCCTCCCGCCCTCCCCCTCGGCTCCGCCGCCGGAAACGGGCGCGGCCCTGCTGGGCGCCGACTTCTCGTCGGCGGTCTTCTTCGCCACCATGGCCGCGGCCCCTTCACATACCGTGATCTTGCACGCGAATCGTGCTGGGACGATAAATCGGCCCGGACCCCGCGGCAACGGGGCGCACCGTCCGATTCGCCCGCCCCGCCGACGCCGCGCGGCGGACCTGCATGCGTTGTGCCCAGCTCCCCGCCGGGTATGCCATCAAGCCGGACGTCCACACATCCGAACGCCTGTACCACTCCATTCGGGCGTATGTCACCCCATGGGGGGGCCTCCACGGGGCCTCCACGGCGCGCGTGCCGCTCCGTCGACCGTCTGTGCGACAAACCGGTCGGCCGCTGTCGCCTCCGCGCCGTACACTGGGCGCAGCGAGAAGCGTGGATGGGGACGAGTAGCGGCGTACGCAGCCCAGAGCGACCCGGGGACGGTGTGAGCCCGGGGGCGAGCCCGACGTGAAGATCACCCCGGAGCCGCCGGAGGAAAGTCCTGGACCGTGGGCCCGGCCCACAGGCCCGCCCGGGCGAGTAGAACCGGCATCGCGACCCCAATGAGGGGGCTCACCGGAGCACACGACGCACCGGGGGGCCAAGGAGGGTGGTACCGCGGGAGCGCGCCGACGGCGGCGCAGGGATCGACACAGCTCTCGTCCCTCCGGACGGAAGGCAGCAAGTCCGCCGGAGGAAGCCCGCTGATGACAACGCCGACGTACCGACAGGTGCCAGCCCAGGTCGACCTGCCCGCCCTCGAGCACGCCGTGCTCGACTTCTGGCGGGAACAGAAGATCTTCGCCAAGAGCCTCGAGCAGTCCGAGGGCCGCCCCGAGTGGGTGTTCTACGAGGGCCCGCCCACCGCCAACGGCATGCCGGGTGCCCACCACATCGAAGCACGCGTCTTCAAGGACGTCTTCCCCCGCTTCCGGACCATGCAGGGCTACCACGTGGGCCGCAAGGCCGGCTGGGACTGCCATGGTCTCCCGGTGGAGCTCGCGGTGGAGAAGGAGCTCGGCTTCTCCGGCAAGCAGGACATCGAGGCGTACGGCATCGCCGAGTTCAACGCCAGGTGCCGCGAGTCGGTGACCCGCCACACCGACGCCTTCGAAGAGCTCACGACCCGGATGGGCTACTGGGCGGACCTCAACGACCCCTACCGCACCATGGACCCGGAGTACATCGAGTCCGTCTGGTGGTCGCTGAAGGAGATCTTCAACAAGGGTCTGCTGGCCCAGGACCACCGTGTCGCCCCCTGGTGCCCGCGCTGCGGCACCGGCCTGTCCGACCACGAGCTGGCGCAGGGCTACGAGACGGTCGTCGACCCGTCCGTCTACGTCCGCTTCCCGCTCACCTCCGGCCCGCTGGCCGGCGAGGCCGCGCTCCTGGTGTGGACGACCACACCCTGGACCCTGGTCTCCAACACCGCGGTCGCCGCGCACCCCGAGGTGACCTACGTCGTCGCCACCGACGGCGAGGAGAAGCTGGTCGTCGCCGAGCCGCTGGTCGCGGGGGCCCTCGGCGAGGGCTGGCAGACCACCGGGCAGACCTTCACCGGCGCCGAGATGGAGCGCTGGACGTACCGGCGCCCCTTCGAACTCGTCGAGTTCCCGAGCGCGAGCGAGGGAACCGGCGGGCACAGCTCCGAGTCGGCGCACTACGTGGTGAACGCCGACTACGTCACCACCGAGGACGGCACGGGTCTGGTCCACCAGTCCCCCGCCTTCGGTGAGGACGACCTCAAGGTCTGCCGCGCCTACGGTCTGCCGGTGGTGAACCCGGTCCGGCCCGACGGCACCTTCGAGGAGGACGTCCCGCTGGTCGGCGGCGTCTTCTTCAAGAAGGCCGACGAGAAGCTGACCGAGGACCTGGACCGCCGCGGCCTGCTCTTCCGGCACACCCCGTACGAGCACAGCTACCCGCACTGCTGGCGCTGCCACACCGCGCTGCTGTACTACGCGCAGCCGTCCTGGTACATCCGGACCACGGCCGTCAAGGACCGGCTGCTCGAGGAGAACGAGAACACCAACTGGTTCCCGGACTCGGTCAAGCACGGCCGGTACGGCGACTGGCTGAACAACAACATCGACTGGGCGCTGTCCCGCAACCGCTACTGGGGCACCCCGCTGCCGATCTGGCGCTGCGAGGACAACCACCTCACCTGTGTCGGCTCGCTCACCGAGCTGACCGGGCTGACCGGCACCGACCAGTCGGGCCTCGACCCGCACCGCCCGTACATCGACGAGGTCACCTTCGCCTGCCCGCAGGACGGCTGCGCGAAGACCGCCACGCGCGTGCCGGAGGTCATCGACGCCTGGTACGACTCGGGTTCGATGCCGTTCGCGCAGTGGGGCTACCCGTACAAGAACAAGGAACTGTTCGAGGCCCGCTACCCGGCGCAGTTCATCTGCGAGGCCATCGACCAGACCCGCGGCTGGTTCTACACGTTGATGGCCGTCGGCACGCTGGTCTTCGACAAGTCGAGTTACGAGAACGTCGTCTGCCTCGGCCACATCCTCGCCGAGGACGGCCGCAAGATGTCCAAGCACCTGGGCAACATCCTGCAGCCGATCCCGCTGATGGACCGGCACGGCGCGGACGCGGTCCGCTGGTTCATGGCGGCCGGCGGCTCCCCGTGGGCGGCCCGCCGGGTGGGGCACGGCGCCATCCAGGAGGTCGTCCGCAAGACGCTCCTGACGTACTGGAACACGGTCGCCTTCCAGGCGCTATACGCGCGCACCTCCGGCTGGGCCCCCTCCGGGGCCGACCCGGCGCCCGCCGACCGTCCGCTGCTGGACCGCTGGCTGCTCTCCGAACTGCACGCGCTCACCGACCAGGTGACCCGGGCGCTGGAGGGCTTCGACACCCAGCGCGCCGGCAAGCTGCTGTCCGCATTCGTCGACGACCTGTCCAACTGGTACGTCCGCCGCTCCCGGCGCCGCTTCTGGCAGGGCGACAAGGCCGCGCTGCGCACCCTGCACGAGGTCGTGGAGACGGTCACCAGGCTGATGGCCCCGCTGACCCCGTTCATCACCGAGCGGGTCTGGCAGGACCTGATCGTGCCGGTCGTCCCGGACGCCCCGGAATCGGTCCACCTGTCCTCCTGGCCCGAGGCGGACCTGACGGCGATCGACCCGGAGCTGTCCACCCAGATGGTGCTGGTGCGCCGCCTGGTGGAGCTGGGACGGGCCACCCGCGCGGAGTCGGGGGTCAAGACCCGCCAGCCGCTGAGGCGCGCCCTGATCGCGGCGAGCGGCTTCGGCGCCCTCCACCCCGAGCTGCACACGCAGATCACCGAGGAACTGAACGTCGAGTCCCTGGCGTCGCTGTCCGAGGTGGGCGGCTCGCTGGTGGACACGACGGCGAAGGCCAACTTCCGCGCGCTGGGCAAGCGGTTCGGCAAGCGGGTCCAGGACGTGGCCCGGGCCGTCGCGGACGCGGACGCCGCCGCGCTCTCCCTGGCGCTGCGCGAGGGCACCGCCTCGGTGGAGGTCGACGGTGAGACGATCACCCTCTCCCCGGACGAGGTGATCGTCACGGAAACCCCGCGTGAGGGCTGGTCGGTGGCGTCCGACGCGGGTGCCACGGTCGCGCTGGACCTGGAGATCACCGAGGAGCTGCGCCGCGCGGGCCTGGCCCGGGACGCGATCCGGCTGATCCAGGAGGCCCGCAAGAACAGCGGCCTCGACGTGGCCGACCGGATCGCTCTGCGCTGGACGGCCACGGAGGCCGCCATCGTCGCGGCCCTGACCGAGCACTCCGCTCTGATCGCCGAAGAGGTCCTGGCCACGGACTTCGCCCAGGGCGAGGCGGACGACTCCTACGGTCAGGCGTTCACCGACGAGGGCCTGTCCCTGACGTTCCGGCTGCGCAAGGCCTAGGCACACCCCGGGCACCCGCCCGGCACCCCCGAGGGCCCGGGCCCGCCGAGAGAGTTCGGCGGGCCCGGGCCCTCGGCACTGTGTCCGCCGGACAACTGCCCCCGGGCCTCGCACAACCGCCGCGCAGGGCCCGAACGCGCAGGACGAAAGGGCGGGGCCCCGGGTCGTCCGACCCGGGGCCCCGCCCTGAACGCTGCCGGCCGTCAGGCCGTACTCATGGCCGTGAGGCCGTCAGTTGTCGTCCTCGTCGATCAGGAACCCGCGCATCGGCGAGGGGGCCTGACCCATCGGCGACGGCCCCTGCGGGCGCACCGGCGCCATGGGCTGGGTCATCGCCGGCTGCATCTGCTGCTGGCTGCCGTAGGACGGACCGGGCTGGGCGCCCGGACCGCCGCCCATCGGCTGGCTGCCGCCGTAGGACGGTGCACCGGCCGGAGCCATCGAGGGCGCCGGGGACGGCGGCAGCGACGGGGCGGCCGGCTGACGCGGCGGGGCGAGCGAGTCGTCCGCCTGGGTCTCCAGCTGACGCAGCTGCGACTCCAGGTAGGACTTCAGCCGCGTGCGGTACTCGCGCTCGAAGCCGCGCAGGTCCTCGACCTTGCGCTCCAGCGTGGCGCGGGCGGACTCCAGGGAGCCCATCGCGACGCGGTGCTTCTCCTGCGCGTCCCGCTCCAGGGCGTCCGCCTTGGCGCGGGCGTCCCGCTCGAGACCCTCGGCACGGGAACGCGCCTCACCGACAATCTTGTTGGCCTCGGAACGGGCCTCGGCGATCGCCTGGTCGGCGGTCTGCTGGGCCAGCGAGAGCACGCGGGCCGCGCTGTCGCCACCGGGACCGCCCTGCTGCTGACCGGGGAGGCCGGGAGGACCGCCCATGGGGCCGCCGGGGCCGCCCATCGGGCCGCCGGGACCCATCTGTCCCTGCATCGGACCGCCGGGACCCATCTGCCCCTGCATCTGTCCCTGCATCGGACCGCCGGGACCCATCTGCCCCTGCATCGGACCGCCCTGGCCCATCGGCCCGGGACCCTGACCCATGGGACCCTGGCCCATCGGGCCGGGACCCTGCGGACCGCCCTGTCCACCGGGGCCGGCGGGCAGTTGCGGCGCACCGCTCGGCAGCTGGGGCGGACCACCCATGGGGCCACCCATCTGCTGCTGCGGCGGGCCCGATATGCCGGCGGGCACCGGTCCGCCGGGACCTCGCATGCCCTGCTGGGGCATGCCCTGGGGAGGCGGTCCCTGCTGCCCCTGCTGCTGGTCCTGCGGTTCAGGGGGTTTGCGCATGTTCTGCTGGTTCTGGGCAGCAGCACGCGTGGCCGCGGCCAGTTTGGCGCGCAGGTCCTCGTTCTCTCGGAGCAGGCGCGTCAGTTCGGCTTCGACCTCGTCGAGGAAGGCATCGACCTCGTCCTCGTCATAGCCTTCTCGGAGGCGGACGGTCGTGAACTGCTTGTTCCGCACGTCCTCGGGGGTCAACGGCATCTCTTCACCTCAACGTAGTCATCGGCAGTCGGCAGGCCCATGTCGTCCACAGTCACCTCAGCGCACTGCCCACGAGGGAGATCAGGATGTAGACAATGATCATCAGTACGAAGAAGGACAGGTCGAGCGCCACGCCCCCGAGACGCAGCGGCGGGATGAACCGCCGCAGGAGCTTGAGCGGTGGATCGGTGACAGTGTAGGTGGCCTCCAGGACGACCACCATCGCCTTGCCGGGTTGCCACGAGCGGGCGAACTGGAAGACGTAGTCCATGACCAGACGGAAGATGAGCACGATGAGAAACACCATCAGCGCGATGTAGATCACCTGCGCGAACACGCTCATGGTCTGTCGGTCCCTCTCCCCTGTGTCCTGCTTCTGTCCGGTCCTGCGTCTCAGCTCTGGTTGAAGAACCCGCCCTCTGCGATACGGGCCTTGTCCTCCGCCGTGACATCGACGTTAGCAGGAGACAGCAGGAACACCTTCTGCGTCACCCGCTCGATGCTGCCGTGAAGACCAAACACCAGACCGGCCGCAAAGTCGACAAGTCGCTTCGCGTCCGTGTCATCCATCTCCGTGAGATTCATGATCACCGGAGTGCCCTCACGGAAGTGTTCCCCGATGGTACGGGCCTCGTTGTAGGTCCGCGGGTGAAGCGTGGTGATCCGGTAAGGCTCTCGTTCCGACACGACCTTGGGCATGATCACCGGTGCGTTCTTCTCCAGGTTCGCGCGTTCTTGTGTGATGGATGCCACGGGCGCGATGCGCGCCGGGCGTGCCGATTCAGCGGGAAGCGAAGCGGCCCGGGCAACCGGTTCACGGGGCGGGGGCGGTTGCGCCACCCGCACCTCTTCGTCCCTCTGGAGCTGATGCGCCCCGTGCAACTGGTGCGACGGCTCGTGCCGCCGGTGGTCCCGCTCGGGCTCCGGGTCGAGTTCGGGCTCGAAGTCGTCGTCTGGATCAAATCCGCGGCCGTCGTACCCATCGTCCTCCACGAGGCCGAGGTAGACCGCCATCTTGCGCATCGCGCCGGCCATGCTCCGAGTCCTCCTCTGTGGTGGATCCGCTGACGACCGCCAAGTGCCCGCGATCCACAAGGTCCTCAAGTCCGCCCATCAGCGGCAATGACCATATTTTCTACTGTGGTCCGACTTCCTGGCGACGTTACCCGAGCCCGGGGCGGACTCCGAGTACCGCACTGCCGACGCGCACATGTGTCGCTCCGGCCGCAACGGCCTGTTCGAGATCCGTACTCATCCCCGCGGAAACCATGTTCGCAGCCGGATGAGCCGTGCGCAGGTCGGTCGACAAATCCATCAAACGCTCGAACGCCGCCTGTTGCCGCCCGGCGTACTCCCCGGTGAGCGGGGCGACGGTCATCAGCCCGTCCAGCCGCAGCCCTTCGGACCCGGCGATCAGATCGGCCAACTCCGCGACGGCGCCCGGCGCGACGCCGCCGCGCTCCCCCCGGCCCCCGCCCGCCGCGGACTCGTCGGCGTCGAGCGCGACCTGGACGAGACAGCCGAGTTCACGTCCGGCCCGTACGGCTTCCCTGGCGAGGGCCGTGACAAGACGGGCACGGTCGACGGACTGCACGAAATCCGCGTAACCGACCACGGATCGCACCTTATTGGTCTGAAGCTGTCCGACGAAATGCCAGGAAAGGGGAAGATCCGAGCATTCGGCTGCCTTGGGGGCGGCCTCCTGGTCACGGTTCTCGGCGACATGGCGTACGCCGAGTTCCGACAGGATCCGCACATCACCGGCGGGAAAGGTCTTGGTGACCACGATCAGGGTCACCTCGGCGCGCCCGCGTCCGGCGGCCGCGCACGCGGCGGCGATCCGTCGCTCCACATCCGCGAGGTTCGCGGCGAGTTCGTCCCTACGTCGTTCCGTCATGCCCCATCAGTCCAGCCACACATAGCCGGCGAGCCGCCCGGTGGAGCGGTCGCGCCGGTACGAGAAGTGATCGTCCGACTCCCGGGTGCACACCTGCGACCGCTCCCGGTCGCGCACCCCGAGCCGTTCGAGCTGGGCGTGTACGCCCCCGTCCACATCGACCGCCGGTGTCCCCCAGCTCGTCTCGGCGTGCGCCGCCGGTTCGACGGCGGCCACGTCGGCGCGCATCGCCTCCGGCACCTCGTAGCACCGTCCGCAGACGGCGGGCCCGGTGCGGGCGACGATCCGGGCCGGGTCGGCACCGAGTCCGGTCATGGCCCGCACGGCGGCGGGAACCACCCCCGCGACCAGTCCGGGCCGTCCCGCGTGGGCCGCCGCGGCCACGCCGGCGACGGGGTCGGCGAGCAGCACCGGCACACAGTCGGCGGTGAGCACGGCCAGGGCGAGACCCCGTCGCGCGGTGACGACCGCGTCGGCCCCGGGGACCGGACGGTCGCCCCACGGCGCGTCGACCACCTCGGTGTCGGCGCCGTGCACCTGGTTCATCCACACCACCCGGGCCGGATCGAGGCCGAGGGACTTCGCGGCCAGTTCGCGGTTGACGCGTACGGCGTCGGGATCGTCGCCGACCGCTCCGCCGAGGTTGAGCTCCGCATACGGAGCGGCGCTCACCCCGCCCCACCGGTCGGTGAAGGCGAAGTGCGCGCCGCGCACGCTCTCGCGTTGTCCTATCACTTGAGGAAGTCCGGGACGTCCAGCTCCTCGGCCGCGCTGTCCGAGTACGCCCTCGTCGGCTGGACCGGCGGCTGGGCCACCGGGATGTCACTGACCGGCTCGGGGGCCGGCGCCGGCTCCTCCCGGGGCGTGACGCTGCCGAGCGAGCCGAAGGACGGCCGGCTCTCGGGCTGCCGCGCGGGAGCGGGCTCCTCGCGCTTGGCCGAGGACGAGCCGAGGACGTTGTCCCGCTTCGCCGGCGGCTGGCCGCCGTCGAAGCCGGCCGCGATCACGGTGACCCGGACCTCGTCGCCCAGGGCGTCGTCGATGACCGCGCCGAAGATGATGTTGGCCTCCGGGTGGGCGGCCTCGCTGACCAGCTGGGCGGCCTCGTTGATCTCGAACAGGCCGAGGTCGGAGCCGCCGGAGATGGAGAGCAGCACGCCCCGGGCGCCGTCGATGGAGGCTTCCAGCAGCGGCGAGGAGATCGCCATCTCGGCCGCCGCCACCGCGCGGTCGTCGCCGCGGGCCGAGCCGATGCCCATGAGGGCCGAACCGGCCTCGGACATGACCGACTTGACGTCGGCGAAGTCGAGGTTGATCAGGCCGGGCGTGGTGATGAGGTCGGTGATGCCCTGGACACCGGAGAGCAGGACCTGGTCCGCCGACTTGAAGGCGTCCAGGACCGAGACCTGGCGGTCCGAGATGGACAGCAGCCGGTCGTTGGGGATGACGATGAGGGTGTCGACCTCTTCACGGAGCTCGGCGATGCCGTCCTCCGCCTGGTTGGCGCGGCGCCGGCCCTCGAAGGTGAACGGGCGGGTGACCACGCCGATGGTGAGAGCGCCCAGCGAGCGGGCGATGTTGGCCACGACGGGGGCCCCGCCGGTGCCGGTGCCGCCGCCCTCACCGGCCGTCACGAAGACCATGTCGGCCCCCTTGAGGACCTCCTCGATCTCCTCGCGGTGGTCCTCGGCCGCCTTGCGGCCGACGGCCGGGTTGGCTCCGGCGCCGAGTCCGCGGGTGAGTTCCCGGCCGACGTCGAGCTTGACGTCGGCGTCGCTCATCAACAGGGCTTGCGCGTCGGTGTTGATGGCGATGAACTCGACGCCCTTGAGACCGACCTCGATCATCCGGTTGATGGCATTGACACCACCGCCGCCGACACCGATGACTTTGATGACTGCGAGGTAGTTCTGCGGTGCTGCCACGTCGAAGGCCTCTCGCCTCGAGTTACGTGTCGCCGTCTCACGGCCTTGCCGCGGTCCGACGACTGATGCCGATGGGGACGGTCCGTATCACCGACCCGAACCCTAACGTTGAAGTTTAGGGTTACCAGTGTGTCTGTTCTCTGGAGTCTTCTGAACAGGACACTAAGTCGACAAGCGGCGCGCGTTCAACGAACACGCCGAACCTCCCGTTTTTCTTTTCACCCTATGTGATCAGCCGTGGCACCGCCCAACCAGGGGGTTGACCTGCACTGATGAACGTCAACCCCCCGATGACGCGGGGGCGGTGGGAACACTCACGTCGAAGTGCCGTGCGTCCGGCGCCACTTTCAGCAGAGCGGTGAGGGTGCGCCCCTTCGCGGCACCCTTCTCGGCGCTCCCCCAGACGACCTCCCTGCCGTCCGTCAGCTTCAGCGAGATGTCGTCGTGGGTACGGACGTTGACGCTCCGGGTGACCCGGGCGACGGAGTCCGGGACGTCGCGGACGATCCGGACCGCCTCCCGCACCAGCCGCTCCTCGCCGAAGCGGCGCAGACTCGCGGCCGTGGTGCCGCTTCGACGGACGGTCAATTCCAGCCGGGGAACACCTCGGGGGGCCTTCGAAACCGTGGCGTACCGGACACCCTCGGCATCGATCTCGACGAACTCCCCGCCCTTTTCCATCAGAAGAACCGGGGTGCGCTCGGTGATTTTCAATCCGATTTCGTGCGGCCAGGAACGAACCACGTCAACTGCCGCGATCCGGGGCATCTCCC
The DNA here is from genome assembly GCF_029760955.1 of Streptomyces cathayae. Lineage (GTDB taxonomy): Bacteria > Actinomycetota > Actinomycetes > Streptomycetales > Streptomycetaceae > Streptomyces > Streptomyces cathayae. The sequence goes on along the minus strand of NZ_CP121682.1, from coordinate 5,926,115 downwards.
GGCGGAGCCGCGATGCGATCGTCTCGGTGTCCACCATGGCCAGCGGGCCCCCGAGGGGAACGGCGGCGACCTCGCGCACCTGCCCGGGAGTCAGCACACGGGTCCCGGACACGGAGACCCGCTCCGCCCTGGCCAGATCGGAGCCGTACAGCAGCCAGAACGCCCCGCTCCCGAGGAACACCAGGGCGATCGCCAGGATGATGATCAGACGAAGGTGCCGCCGCCTCAAGCGCCTGACGGGCGGCGGGCCGGACGACTCCCGCTGGCGTCCACCGCGCTCGGCGGTCGTCGTTCCGGCCACGAATCCTGCCTCCCGTCATCCGCGTTCACCTACGCGTCCAGGGCCTGTTCAGCGCCTACCCGGCGGATCATGCCGCAGACGCGGGGGCCGCCGCGCCCGCGCCGACGAGGCGCGCCGGTCTCCTGCGGCCCGATCCGCCGGTCAGGCTCTACTGCCGCGCACGGGCGGCGATCGCCTCGTACACCATGCCGACGAGCAGGTCGTCGGCGTCCCGGCGGCCGAACTCGGCGGCGGCGCGGGACATCTCGTACAGCTGGTGCGGGTCGGACAGCACCGGCAGCACGGTCTGCCGCACCCACTCCGGCGTCAGCTCCGCGTCGTCGACCAGCAGACCGCCGCCGGCCTTGACCACCGGCTGGGCGTTCAGCCGCTGCTCGCCGTTGCCGATCGGCAGCGGAACGTAGGCGGCCGGGAGCCCGACGGCGGAGAGTTCGGCGACGGTCATCGCGCCCGCGCGGCAGAGCATCATGTCGGCCGCGGCGTACGCCAGATCCATCCGATCCAGGTAACTTACCGGGATGTAGGGGGGCATTCCCGGCATCTGCTGCACCTGGGGCAGTTCGTTCTTCGGGCCGACCGCGTGCAGGATCTGGATCCCGGCCTGCTGCAGCCACGGCGCGACCTGCTGGACGACCTCGTTCAGCCGGCGGGCGCCCTGCGAGCCGCCGGAGACCAGCAGCGTGGGCAGGTTGGGGTCGAGCCCGAACGCGGCGCGGGCCTCGGGGCGCATGGCGGCCCGGTCCAGGGTGGCCACGGAGCGGCGCAGCGGGATCCCGATGTAGCGGGCGTCGCGCAACTTGCTGTCCGGGGTGGAGACGGCGACCTGGGCCGCGTACCGGGAGCCGATCTTGTTGGCCAGGCCGGGGCGGGCGTTGGCCTCGTGGACGATGATCGGCACCCCGAGCCGCTTGGCGGCGAGGTAGCCCGGCAGGGCGACGTAGCCGCCGAAGCCGACCACGGCGTCCGCCTTGGTGCGTTCCAGGATCTGCTCCGTCGCCTTGATGGTGCCGCGCAGCCGGCCCGGGACGGTGATCAGCTCCGGGGTGGGCTTGCGCGGCAGCGGTACGGCGGGGATCAGCGCCAGTTCGTACCCGCGCTCGGGTACCAGGCGTGTCTCGAGACCGCGTTCCGTGCCCAGGGCCGTGATGCCCACGGTCGGATCATGCCTGCGCAGGGCATCCGCGAGGGCGAGCGCGGGCTCGATGTGGCCCGCGGTTCCTCCGCCGGCGAGTACGACATGCACCGAAATTCACCGCTCTCCGGACGAACGTGCCGCCGTGGCGCGCCGTCGCATCGTGTTCCATCTCCGGGGCTGCTGAGAACCCCCGGCCCGCTTTCTACCAAAGCGAGGTTGCCGCATCGCAAGCGCCGCCCGCGCAGCGGGCTCGTCACGCGCGAAGGCGATCAGCAGCCCGATGGCGAACATGGTCGGCAACAGGGCGGACCCCCCGTAGGAGAACAGCGGGAGCGGGACACCGGCGATCGGCAGCAGTCCGAGGACCGCACCGATGTTGATCACGGCCTGCGCCGTGATCCAGGTGGTCACGCCTCCCGCGGCATACCTCACGAAGGGGTCCTCCGTGCGTCCGGCCACGCGGATACCCGCATAGCCTAGAGCCGCGAACAGGGCGAGTACCGACAGCGTCCCCGCCAGGCCCAGTTCCTCACCGGTGACGGCGAAGATGAAGTCGGTGTGGGCTTCCGGTAGTTGGCCCCATTTCTCCACACTCGCGCCCAGTCCGGAACCGAAGATCCCGCCGGAGGCGAGGGCGTAGATCCCGTGCACCGCCTGCCAGCAGTCGACGGGACCCGCCTGGGGTTCGGTGGCGCCGAGGCAGGAGAGCCGGGCCATGCGGTTCGGGCTGCTCCAGATGAGGAACGCGCCGATCAGCACGGCGACCGCCAGCACCCCGGCGAACAACCGGGTGGGCGCTCCCGTCAGCCAGAGCAGGCCGAACAGGATCGCCGTCAGGATGATCGCCGTGCCCATGTCGCCGCCCAGCATGATCAGTCCGAGCAGCATGAAGGCGACCGGTACGAGCGGCACCAGCAGGTGCTTCCACTGGGCCAGCAGCCGTCTGTCCTGCTTGCGGGCGAGCAGGTCGGCGCCCCACAGCACCAGGGCGAGCTTGCCGAACTCACTGGGCTGGAGTTGGAAGGAGCCGCCGAGGTCGATCCAGTTCTGGTTGCCGTTGACCGCCATCCCTATCCCCGGCACCTGCACCAGGATCATCAGGAAGACGGAGCCCGCGAGGAGGGGGTAGGCCAGCGCCCGGTGCAGTTTCACGGGCATCCGGGCGGCCGCGAGCAGCAGCACCGTCCCGATGCCGGCGGCCAGGAGCTGCTTGCGGAAGAAGTACGAGCCCGGCAGCGAGTTCTGCAGCGCGGTGATCTGGGAGGCCGAGTAGACCATCACCAGGCCGAGCACGATGATCAGCGCGCTGCCGCCGAGGATCACGTAGTAGGCGGTCAGCGGCCGGTCCCAGGCCCTGCGCGCCCGTGTGCCGAGGGCGCGGACGGTGTTCCGGCGGACCGGCCGGGGCACGGCGGGCGGGCGGGGCGCCCGTCGCGCGGGCGGCCGCCCGGTGCGGCTAGTGGACATGGCGGCCTCCGCTGTGCGCCCCACGGTGCCTCGACGGTCCCACAGGTCCCTCCCAGGGTCGCCCGGCGCAGGCGGCCGGGTCAGGCACCGAGTTCGCGCACCGCCTGTGCGAACGCCTCACCGCGCCTGTTGTAGTCGGCGAACATGTCCATCGATGCGCAGGCCGGGGCCAGCAGCACCGTGTCGCCGGGCCGTGCGAGCCGCTTCGCCTCCTGGACAGCCTGGAGCATCGCCCCAGTGTCGGTCCGGTCGAGGTCGACCACGGGTACCTCCGGGGCGTGTCGCGCCAGGGCTTCGCGGATCAGCTCGCGGTCCCGGCCGATCAGGACGGCGCCGCGGAGCCGCTTCGCCGCCCCCGCGACCAGTTCGTCGAAGGTGGCGCCCTTGGCGAGTCCGCCGGCGATCCACACGATCGACTCGTAGGCCGCCAACGACGCCTGTGCCGCATGGGTGTTGGTCGCCTTGGAGTCGTCGACATAGGCGACCCCGTCCACGTCGGCGACGTGCGCGACGCGGTGGGCGTCCGGGGTGAAGGCCCGCAGCCCGTCCCGTACGGCCGCCGCCGGCACCCCGAAGGCGCGCGCGAGGGCGGCCGCGGCAAGGGCGTTGGCGATGTTGTGCGGGGCGGGCGGGTCGACGTCGGTGACCTCGGCGAGTTCCTGGGCGCTGCTGTACCGGTCCTCGACGAAGGCGCGGTCGACCAGGATGCCCTCCACGACACCGAGTTGGGAGGGGCCGGGGGTACCGAGGGTGAAGCCGACGGCGCGGCAGCCCTCTTCGACGTCGGCCGCGCGGACCAGGTCCTCGGTGGACGGCTTGTCGGTGGCGTCGGCGTTGTAGACGCAGGCGATCCGATTGCCCTCGTAGACACGGCCCTTGTCGGCGGCGTACGCCTCCATGGAGCCGTGCCAGTCGAGGTGGTCGGGGGCGAGGTTCAGCACCGTCGCCGAGTGGGCGCGCAAGGAGGGCGCCCAGTGGAGCTGGTAGCTGGACAGCTCCACGGCGAGCACGTCGTACTCTTCCTCGCCGGTGACGACGTCGAGCAGGGAGACGCCGATGTTGCCGACGGCGGCCGTCCGCAGGCCCGCGGCGCGGAGGATCGACGCGAGCATCTGGACGGTGGTGGTCTTGCCGTTGGTGCCGGTGACCGCGAGCCAGGGTGCCGCGTCGGGCTTCCTGAGCCGCCAGGCGAGTTCGACGTCGCCCCACACCGGCACCCCGGCCTCGTCCGCCGCCGCGAACAGCGGCTTGTCCGGCTTCCAGCCGGGGGCGGTGACGATCAGTTCGGTGCCGTCGGGCAGGGTCGCGCCGTCACCGAGGCGCACGGCGATGCCGAGCGCCTCCAGTTCGGCGGCCTGCTCGCGGGCGCGTGGGTCGTCGCCGTCGTTGACGACGGTGACCCGCGCGCCGAGTCCGTGCAGCACCTTCGCCGCCGGGACACCGGAGACTCCGAGCCCGGCCACGGTGACGTGCTTGCCCTGCCAGTCGGTCACTTGTCCGCTGCCCATCCCGCGTAGAAGATGCCGAGTCCGACGATCACACAGATGCCCTGGATGATCCAGAAGCGGACCACCACAAGGACTTCGGACCACCCCTTGAGTTCGAAGTGGTGCTGGAGTGGCGCCATGCGGAAGACGCGCTTCCCGGTGAGCTTGAAGGAGCCGACCTGGATGACCACCGACATGGTGATGAGGACGAACAGTCCGCCCAGGATGGCGACCAGCAGCTCGGTGCGGGAGCAGATCGCGAGACCCGCGAGGACGCCGCCGAGCGCGAGCGAACCGGTGTCACCCATGAAGATCTTGGCCGGCGAGGTGTTCCACCACAGGAAGCCGAGGCAGGAGCCCATCAGCGCGGAGGCGACCACCGCGAGGTCGAGGGGGTCTCTCACCTCGTAACAGGCACCCGGGTTGGTCAGGGTCGTCGCATTGGCGCAGGACTCCTGGAACTGCCAGACGCCGATGAAGGTGTAGGCGCCGAAGACCAGGACGGAGGCGCCGGTGGCCAGACCGTCCAGACCGTCCGTCAGGTTCACGCCGTTCGACATCGCGAGGATCATGAACAACGCCCAGATGACGAACAGCACCGGGCCGATGGTCCAGCCGAAGTCGGTGATGAACGAGAGCTTGGTGGACGCCGGGGTGTTGCCCCGGTTGTCCGCGAACTGCAGGGCGAGTACGGCGAAGGTGATACCGACGATCAGCTGGCCGGACATCTTCGCTTTGGCCCGCAGGCCCAGCGAACGCCGCTTGACGATCTTGATGTAGTCGTCCAGGAAGCCGACCAGGCCCATGCCCACCATCAGGCCGAGCACCAGCAGACCCGAGAAGGTCGGCGCCGCGTCGGCCTTCGGGTCCACGTAGCCGGTGACCAGTTTCGCCAGGAAGTACGCGGCGACCGTCGCCAGGATGAAGGCGATACCGCCCATCGTCGGCGTACCGCGCTTGCTGGCGTGCTCGCGCGGGCCGTCGTCGCGGATGTACTGCCCGTACCCCTTGCGTGCGAGCAGCTTGATCAGCAGCGGAGTGCCGACCAGCGTCAGGAAGAGACCAATGACTCCTGCGAACAGGATCTGCTTCATCATCGGGTGACGACCTCACCCTCGGTACCGGTCGCGAGCAGCGCCTGCGCCACGCTCTCGAGACCGACCGAACGGGACGCCTTCACGAGAACGACGTCTCCCTGGCGCAATTCACTGCGCAACAGGTCGACAGCCGCCTGTGCGTCGGACACGTGCACCGACTCCTCACCCCACGAACCCTCGTTATATGCGCCCAGTTGCAGCCAGGCGGCTTCCCTGCCCCCGACCGCGACGAGCTTGCTGACGTTGAGCCGGACGGCGAGCCGTCCGACCGCGTCGTGCTCGGCGAGCGCCTCGTCCCCGAGCTCGGCCATCTTGCCGAGCACCGCCCACGTACGACCCCCCTTCGCCTGTGAGGCTTTGCCCATGGCCGCGAGCGCGCGCAGGGCGGCTCGCATGGACTCGGGGTTCGCGTTGTAGGCGTCGTTGACGACCGTCACGCCGTCCGGGCGCTCGGTGACCTCCATCCGCCAGCGGGAGAGGGAGCCCGCCTCGGAGAGCGCGAGTGCAATCTCTTCTGCGGACATGCCCAACTCGTGGGCGACGGCGGCCGCGGCGAGCGCGTTCGACACGTGATGCTCACCGTACAGGCGCATGGTCACATCGCTTGCACCGGAGGGTGTGTGAAGCCTGAACGAGGGCTGTCCGCTGTCCGTGAGTCGCACGTTCTCGGCCCGAACGTCCGCTTCGTCGGTCTCTCCGAAAAGGAGCACCTTCGCCTTCGTACGGGACGCCATGGCGCGTACGAGCGGGTCGTCCGCGTTGAGGATCGCGGTGCCGCCCTCCTCGGCCGGCGGCAGGGCCTCCACCATCTCGCCCTTGGCCTGGGCGATCTGCGCCCGGCCGCCGAACTCGCCGATGTGGGAGGTGCCGACGTTGAGGACCAGACCGACCTTCGGGGGCGTCAGGTCGGTGAGGTAGCGGATGTGGCCGATCCCGCGGGCACCCATCTCCAGCACGAGGAACTTCGTCTCCTCGGTAGCGGTGAGCGCGGTCAGCGGCAGCCCGATCTCGTTGTTGAGGGATCCGGGGGTGAAGACGGTGGGCGCCTTGCGCCGCAGCACCTGCGCGATGAGGTCCTTGGTGCTGGTCTTGCCGGACGAGCCGGTGAGCGCGACGAGGGTCGCGCCGAGGCGCTGCACGACGTGCCGGGCGAGGGCGCCCAGCGCTCTCTGGACGTCGTCGACGACGATCGCGGGCACGCCCACGGGGCGGGAGCCGAGCACGGCGGCCGCGCCCGCCTCGACGACCGCGGCCGCGAAGTCGTGGCCGTCCACGTGTTCGCCGACGAAGGCGACGAAGAGGCTGCCGGGACCCGCTTCCCGCGAGTCCCGGACGACACCTCCGGTGACCTGGACGGACGGATCCGGTATGTCGTACGTCTGCCCGCCGACGACTTCGGCGATCTCGGCGAGGGAGAGGGCGATCACAAGTTCATCCCTGGGTCTGCTGGATAGCTTCGCGGAGCACCTGGCGGTCGTCGAAGGGACGCACCACCCCGGCGATGTCCTGTCCCTGCTCGTGGCCCTTGCCCGCGACCAGCACGGCGTCGCCGGGCTGTGCGCGGGCGACGGCGGCGGCGATCGCCGCGGCCCGGTCCTCGAAGACCTGCACCTCGCCACGCTCGTGGGCGGGCACGGAGGCCGCGCCCTGGAGCATGGCGGCGAGGATGGCGAGGGGGTCCTCGGAGCGGGGGTTGTCTGAGGTCAGTACGGCGGTGTCGGCGAGCCGGGCCGCCGCGGCGCCCATCGGCTCGCGCTTGGTGACGTCCCGGTCGCCGCCGCAGCCGAGCACCACGTGCACCTGGCCCTCGGTGACCCTGCGCAGGGCGCGCAGCACCGACTCGACGGCGTCGGTCTTGTGGGCGTAGTCGACCACCGCGAGGTACGGCTGGCCCTCGTCCACCCGCTCCAGCCGGCCGGGCACACCGGGGACGGCGGCGACACCGTCGGCGGCGGCCTGCGGGTCGAGTCCGGCGGCGGCGAGGGCGACGATCGCGGCGAGGGTGTTGGCCACGTTGAACGGGCCCGGCAGCGGCGACCGGGCGGTGATCCGCTCGTTCTCGGGCCCGATCACGGTGAACGTCGAGTCGGTCGGGCCGACCTCGACGTCCGCGGCGCGCCAGTCGGCGTCGGGGTGTCCCTCCGCGGAGTAGGTGATGACGGGGACGCCGGCCTCCTTGGTGAGGCGGCGGCCGTACTCGTCGTCGGCGTTGACCACCGCGAGCCGGCTGCGCTGCGGGGTGAACAGGCGCGCCTTGGCCGCGAAGTAGTCCTCCATGCCGGAGTGGAACTCCATGTGCTCCGGGCTGAGGTTGGTGAAGACGGCGATGTCGAAGACACAGGCGTCCACCCGGCCCAGCACCAGGGCGTGGCTGGAGACCTCCATGGCGACCGCGTCGACCCCGCGTTCGCGCATGACGGCGAACAGGGCCTGGAGGTCGGTGGCTTCCGGCGTGGTGCGCTCGGACTTGATGCGCTCGTCACCCACGCGCATCTCGACGGTGCCGATGAGTCCCGTGCTGTGCACGGACCTGAGGCCCCCCTCGACGAGATAGGCGGTGGTGGTCTTGCCGGAGGTGCCGGTGATGCCGATCTGGAGCAGGTCGCGGCCCGGGTGGCCGTAGATCGTGGCCGCCAGTTCGCCCATCTCCCCGCGGGGGTCGTCGACCACCAGCGCGGGCAGTCCGGCCGCGGCGACGCGTTCGGCACCGCTCGGGTCGGTGAGCACGGCGACCGCGCCGAGGCCCGCAGCCTGGGTGACGAAGTCGGCGCCGTGCGCGCGGGCACCGGGGAGGGCGGCGTACAGGTCGCCGGGACGTACGGCGCGCGAGTCATGGGTGATGCCCGTGACGTCGGCGGTCCGGGACGGTGCGGTGACACCCAGTTGACCGGCGAGTTCCGCGAGAGGTGTGGCGGAGACCCGCGCCGGCCGGGGCGGCCCGGGAAATGTCACGGGTTGGCCCTTCTGAGTGGTTTGCGACTGATCAGCGTGTGGCACGGCGGTGAGCGTACCGGGCGTACCCGCCGCGGAGCCAAAGCGGGGCTCGCCTGCGGCCCCGTCCGGTGGGGGCGACGGGGCGGGTGGTGGGGGTGATGGGGCAGGTGGCGGGAACGAGGGGTCCGGTCCTCGGCGGGGGGTGTCCCGGTTCCCGGGATCGGGGGTGATCGTTGTCACGGGCTGTTCCTGGGTGGTTCCGTGCCGGCCGGACGCGAGGGGTTCGCGGCCGGTCAGCGTGTGAAGGTGACCGGGAGGTTGGCCGGTTCGGCGCCGGTCGGCGGCACCTGGAGGGTCTTGAGGGCGAACTCCATGACCTTCTTGTAGACGGGTCCGCAGATCTGGCCGCCGAAGTAACTGCCCTCGGTGGCGTTCTGGATGGCGCAGTAGACGGTGATCCGGGGCTGGTCCGCGGGTGCGAACCCGGCGAAGGAGGAGGTGTAGCCGTGGTACTTGCCGGTGGCCGGATCCACACGGTTGGCCGTACCCGTCTTCCCCGCGACCCGGTAGCCGGGGATGCGCGCCTTGGTTCCGGTGCCCTCCTCGTCGTCCACGACCGACTCCAGCATCCGGGCGAGGGTCTTCGCCGTCTTCTCGCTGACCACCCGTGACTTCTCGGGCTCCGGGGCGGGGGTGAAGCGTTGGTCGGGTCCCTTGGTGCCGCGTACGAGCGTGGGCTCGATGCGTACGCCGCCGTTGGCGATGGTCGAGTAGACGGACGCGGCCTGCATGGCGTTGACCGACACGCCCTGGCCGAAAGGAATCGTGTACTGCTGCGAGGTCGACCAGGCGCCGGGCGGGGCGAGGATGCCCTTGGTCTCGCCGGGGAAGCCCAGTCCGGTGTGGTCGCCGAGGCCGAACTTGCGCAGGTAGTCGTAGAGGACCTTGTTGGCCTGGGCCTGGGTCTTGCCGAGCTGGCCGGTGGCCAGGATGGTGCCGATGTTGCTGGACTTGGCGAGCACCCCGTTGAGCGTCAGGTACCAGGTCGGGTGGTCGACGTCGTCCTTGAACAGCCGGTCGCCGCGGTGCAGCCGGTTGGGCACGACGACGTGCGTCTGCGGGGTGGCCGCCCCCTCCTCCAGCACGGCCGCCATCGACATGACCTTGGCGGTGGAACCGGGCTCGAAGGCGTCCTGGAGGGCCGCGTTGCCGAGCGCCGCCGGATCGGCCTCGGAGAGGTCGCCCGGATCGAACCCGGGCGCGTTGGCCAGGGCGAGGACCTCACCGGTGCGGGTGTCCTGGACGATGACGTAGCCGCGGTCGGCCGCGGACTTCTCGACCTGCTCGCTGATGGCGTTCTGCGCGGCCCACTGGATGTCGCGGTCGATGGTGAGCTCGACGTCGCTGCCGGGCACGGCCGGCGTCTCGCTGGACCCCGCGGTCGGCACCAGACGGCCGCCGGACTGGACGAAGCGGATGCTGCCGTCCTCACCGGCGAGCCGCTTGTCCAGCTGGAGTTCGATGCCGCCGCCGCCCTTGCCCTCGGCGTTGACCCAGCCCAGTATCCCGGCGGCGAGTTCGTTGTTCGGGTAGACCCGCTTGCTGGTGGGCACGGACAGGACGCCCGCGAGGACGTTGGCGGAGGACGTGTCGGTCTTCGCCTTCTTCGCCAGCGCGGTCTTCAGGTCCTTGATCTGCTTCCAGACCTGCGGGGTCTGGCGGCTCGCGAGTTTGACGTAGCGCAGGGCCTTGTTGTCCGGCCGCAGCTTCTCGACCAGCTTGTCCTGGTCCTGGCCGAGGATCGGGGCGAGGAGGACGGCGGCCTGTTCTGGGCCGTCGGGGATCTCCAGCTGGTCGGGGGCGAACATCGTGGGGTCGGCGGTGATGTCGTAGGCGTCCTCGCTGGTCGCCAGGGCGACACCGTTGCGGTCGGTGATCTCGCCGCGCTCGGCGTCCAGCACCTGGCCGACCTGGAGGTTCTGCCCGGCCTTCGCCGCATAGGTGTCGGCCTCGACGGCCTGCACCTGGAGCAGGCGTACGACGAAGACGCTCAGGACGAGGGTCAGGGCCAGGCCGACCAGGCGCAGGCGGGGGCGCGGGCTGCCCAGCCGGAGGGCCTTCGGGGCCGCCGGGCGGGGCGGAGCGGGGCGGCGGGCCGGGCGGTGGCCGGGTCCGGGGCGCTGCCGGGCGCCCGGGCGGGCGGGACCGGCGGGTCCGGGCACGCGACGGCGCGGCGGTTGCCCGGCGGTGTTTCCGGTGTCGTCGGCCACTTCCGTCACCTGCCGGGAGTCGATGCGGGCGTGGGCGTGACCGCGGAGGTCGGGAGAACGGCTGCGATGCTCGGTACCGCGTAGGGGGGCGGGGCCGTCGCGGTGGCCAGTGCCTCGGGAGGGATCACCAGGGGAGCGCGGGCGGCGGAGGCCGGGGCGGGGGCGCCCTTGACCTTGCCGTCGGGGCTCAGGAAGACGGGGTCGCCGCCGGGCACCATGCCGAGTTCGCGTGCGCGGCGCTGCAGGGCGTCGGGAGCGGAGTGGGCGTCGATGTCCCGCTGCAGGGCCTGTTCCTCGTCGGTGAGGCTCTTCGTCTCCCGCTTGAGGTCGTCGAGTTCGAACGCTCCCTCGCTGAGGGCCGAGTTCAGCACCAGGAGCCCGATCAGGCCACCGCCCAGGAGAAGGACGACGAGCAGCACGAAGGGGGTGCGGGCGGCCTGGGCCCGTCCCGTGGGGAGGAGCCCCGCGAGACGGGCCGCCCTCCCCTTCAGCTCGGGCAGTTCGGGTTTCCTGCTCACTCACGCTCCCCTGGGTTCGCCTGCCTTCCGTACCCGCATGTCCCGTACGGCGCCGGGCTCACGTGCCGTGACCGCCTCACGCGCCCCTTCGCCTCACACGTCTCGTTCAAGGTGCTCCCTGATCCGCTGGGCACCTCGCAGCCGTGCGGGTGCGGCACGCCGGTTCTCGGCGATCTCCTCCTCGGTGGGAAGTTCGGCACCGCGTGTCAGCAGCTTGAGCCGGGGCTGGTAGCGCTCGGGGACGACCGGCAGTCCGGGAGGCGCGGTGGTGGCGGCACCCGCCGCGAGCACCTGCTTGACCAGCCGGTCCTCCAGGGAGTGGTACGACAGCACGGCGATCCGGCCGCCGACGTCGAGCGCCTTCACCGCGGCCGGGACGGCCCGCTCCAGTACGGAGAGTTCGCCGTTGACCTCGATCCGCAGCGCCTGGAAGGTGCGCTTCGCCGGATTGCCACCGGTGCGTTTGGCGGCCTGCGGAAGCGCGTCCCGGATCAGCTCGACCAGGCGTGCGCTGGTGGTGAACGGCTCCTTCTCCCGCTCGCGCACCACCGCGGCCACGATCCGCTTGGCCTGCTTCTCCTCGCCGTAGGCGCGCAGGATGCGGACGAGTTCACCGGGCGGGTAGGTGTTGAGGACCTCGGCGGCGCTGACGCCGGCCGTCTGGTCCATGCGCATGTCGAGCGGGGCGTCCTGGGCGTAGGCGAAGCCCCGGTCGGCCTCGTCGAGCTGCATGGAGGACACGCCCAGGTCGAACAGGACGCCCTGCACGCGCGCGATACCGAGCCGGTCGAGCACCTCGGGGAGTTCGTCGTAGACGGCGTGCACCAGGGTGGCGCGCTCGCCGAACGGGGCGAGCCGCTCGCGGGACAGGCGCAGGGCCTCCTTGTCCCGGTCCAGGGCGACCAGCCTCACCTCGGGGAACCGCGTCAGCAGGGCCTCGCTGTGGCCGCCGAGACCGAGGGTGCAGTCGACGACCACCGCTCCCGGCTGTTCCAGGGCGGGCGCCAGCAGGTCCAGGCACCGCTGGAGCATCACCGGAACGTGCCGACTCTGCCCGCCCGTGTTCGCAAACGCTTCGCGCCCCATTGGATCTGGGCCCTCTCAAGGTCCGGCGCGGCCGTGACGCACCGCCGGGTCCCCGCCCCTCCCCCGGTGTGGACGGGGCGGCCTGCCGGCGCCGGAGGCGTCAGCCGGCCGGGAACGGGAGGAGGCCGAGCCGTACGTACGCGCAGCGCACGCGGGGGATCTCCGGGACGCTGCCCGGGTCTCCGGGGGAAATCAGTGCAGCAGGGAGAGTCTCGCCTCCCGCTCCGCGTCACTTTAGTCCACGGTTTCGCCCGGTCAATCAACCGGCCTGTGCGGCGCGGCCCTCGGCCGGACGACACCCCGCGTCGGGGGAAACCACCCGTACGAGGAGGATCACGCCCCCCTTGTGGGTCATCTCACTCCAAAGCATGATGGCGTTCTTTGTCCTGTCTCACAGCAGGACCGGAGAGCACGTGGCCAGTAACGTCATGGCTATGACGACTTCTGCATCGGTTCCCGCGAGCTCCGGAAGTGCGACGGTCGGCCACGGCACGGTCACCGACCGGCTGGTCGACGCCAACGGACAGTACGCCGGCGCCTTCATCGATCCCGGGATGGACGCCCGCCCCGTTCTGCGCGTGGCCGTGGTGGCCTGCATGGACGCCCGGCTCGACCTGCACGCCGCGCTCGGCCTCGAGCTCGGTGACTGCCACACCGTCCGCAACGCGGGTGGTGTGGTCACCGACGACGTGATCCGGTCGCTGACCATCAGCCAGCGCGCGCTGGGCACCCGCAGCGTGGTGCTCATCCACCACACCAACTGCGGCCTGGAGGCCATCACCGAGGAGTTCCGGCACGAACTGGAGATGGAGGTCGGTCAGCGTCCGGCCTGGGCCGTGGAGTCCTTCCGTGACGTCGACCAGGACGTACGGCAGTCGATGCAGCGGGTGCGCACCTCGCCGTTCCTGCTGCACACCGACGACGTGCGCGGATTCGTCTTCGACGTGAAGACCGGCCTGCTGCGCGAGATCGACCCCGTCTGACCTGCTGCCCCGCCCCGAGGGTGACCGGTCCCCGGCTCCACGAAGGTCGCACGGCCTGACATATCGCCGCCGGTTGTCCACAGGCGAGTGACACGAATCGGTAACGGCGGCAAGAATGCGGGAGTGGTACCGCGCGGAACTTTTCCCGCGCGGTGTCCGTGATTCGGGGTGAGCCGGGCCGCACAGCAAGGTGCCGGCCCGGACATTTGGGGCCCTTGTTCCTCGGGAGCAAGGGGAAAGGCCGAGGAGGGCCGGGTGCCGACCTATGACGATCGAGCGAGCCTTGGGGGTTCCCCCACGCGAGCGCAGCCCAGCGTGGGGGATGACCTGACCGCCGTGATCGAGCGGGTGCGGGATTCGGTGGAGAGCGTGATCGAGGGCAAGCCCGAGGTCGTGCAGCTCTCGCTGACCGTGCTGCTCGCCGAGGGACATCTGCTCATCGAGGACGTTCCGGGAGTCGGCAAGACGATGCTGGCCAAGGCGCTGGCGCGGTCCATCGACTGCTCGGTGCGGCGTATCCAGTTCACACCGGACCTGCTGCCGTCGGACATCACCGGCGTGTCCATCTGGGACCAGCAGCAGCAGGACTTCGAGTTCAAGCCGGGCGCCATCTTCGCGCAGGTGGTGATCGGTGACGAGATCAACCGCGCGTCGCCGAAGACGCAGTCCGCGCTCCTGGAGTCGATGGAGGAGCGCCAGGTCACCATCGACGGCAGGACCTACGAACTGCCCAGCCCCTTCATGGTGGTGGCGACGCAGAACCCGGTCGAGATGGAGGGCACCTATCCGCTGCCGGAGGCCCAGCGCGACCGGTTCATGGCCCGGGTCTCGGTCGGCTACCCGAGCGCGGAGGCCGAGCTGCAGATGCTGGACGTGCACGGCGGGCTCTCCCCGCTGGAGGACCTCCAGCCGGTGGCCCACGCACACGAGATCCTGAAGCTGATCGAGACGGTGCGCGCCGTCCATGTCGCCGAGCCGATACGCCGGTACGTGGTGGAGCTGGTCTCCTCCACCCGCACGCACCCCGACCTCAGACTCGGTGCCTCGCCACGCGCGACACTGCACCTGCTGCGCGCGGCGAAGGCGTCGGCGGCGCTGAACGGCCGGGATTACGCCCTGCCGGACGACGTGCAGGCGCTCGCCGCGGCCGTGCTGGCGCACCGGCTGCTGCCCACCGCCCAGGCCCAGCTCAACCGCCGCACCGCGGAGCAGGTGGTCCAGGAGATCCTGCAGCACACCCCGGTACCCGCCGATGCCGCTCCGCAGCAGGCCGGCATCGGCCTGGGCCGGGTCGGCCTGCGGTACGGCCGGCACCAGCCGCGGAGGCTGTGATGAGTACCGCGGGATCCGCCCGCGCGGAGGGCGCCCGCGGTGACAGGGGTGGCCTGCGCACGGCTCTGGCCGGGCTGACCACCCGCGGGCGCTCCTTCCTGGCCGCCGGTGCGGCCGCCGTGGTCTGCGCCTACGTGCTCGGGCAGAGCGATCTGCTGCGGGTCGGTCTGCTGCTGGCGGTGCTGCCGCTGATGTGCGCGGGCGTGCTCCACCGCACCCGCTACCGGGTCGCGGGCAGCCGCCGGCTGTCCCCCGCCCGGGTGCCCGCCGGCTCCGAGGCGCGGGTGCACCTGCGGATGGAAAACGTCTCCCGCATGCCCACGGGCCTGCTGATGCTCCAGGACCGGGTGCCCTACGTGCTCGGGCCGCGCCCCCGGTTCGTGCTGGACCGGGTGGAGGCGGGCGGTCGTCGCGAGGTGTCCTACCGGGTCCGCTCCGACCTGCGCGGCCGCTACCCGCTCGGCCCGCTGCAGCTGCGGCTGTCCGACCCGTTCGGGATGTGCGAGCTGACCCGGTCCTTCTCGACCTACGACACGCTGACGGTGATCCCGCGCGTGGAGCCGCTGCCGCCGGTGCGGCTGAGCGGTGAGGCCAAGGGCTACGGCGACGGACGGCAGCGTTCGCTGGCGCTGGCCGGCGAGGACGACGTGATCCCGCGCGGCTACCGCTACGGCGACGATCTGCGCCGGGTGCACTGGCGTTCCACCGCGCGCTACGGCGAGCTGATGGTGCGCCGCGAGGAGCAGCCGCAGCGGGCCCGCTGCACGGTGCTGCTGGACACCCGCGCCGTCGCCTACGACGGCGCGGGGCCCGACGCGGCGTTCGAGTGGGCGGTGTCGGGTGCGGCCTCCGTCCTGGTGCACATGCTGGAGCGGGGCTTCTCGGTGCGGCTGCTGACCGACACCGGCGATGCGGTGCCGGGCGAGGGCTCCGACGGGTTCGCGGGCGCGAGCCAGGAGTCGGCGGACGCGGCCGGGCTGATGATGGACGCCCTCGCCGTGGTCGGCCACTCCGACGGGGCGGGCCTGTCCCGGGCCTACGACATGGTCCGCGGTGGGAACGAGGGGCTGCTGGTGGCCTTCCTCGGCGATCTCGACGAGGAGCAGACGTCGGTGCTCGCCCGGATGCGGCAACGCAGCGGGGGCGCCGTCGCCTTCGTGCTGGACAGCGGGACCTGGCTGCGGGAACCGTCGGACGTCTCCGGCCCGTTGGACGGGGGCGGGGAGCGGCTGCGGATGCTGCGCGAAGCGGGCTGGACGGCCGTGAGCGTGCCGCGGGGCGCCTCCCTGGAGGATCAGTGGCAGCTGGCCGGCCGGGAGCGGTTCGGTCTGGTGACGGCGCGCGGTGGGGAGGGGGCAGGGTGAGCGGACGACTACGGCTGACGCTGGCCTCGTGGGCGGCCACGCTGCTGGCCGCGTGCGCGCTGCTGCCTCTGGTCAGGCCGGCTTCCTGGATCGTGCAGGCGGCCTTTCTCCTGTCTGTGCAGTCCGGTGCGGGCGCACTGGCCCGGCGGGTGCCGCTGGCCCGCCCGCTGACCGTGGCCGTGCAGGCGCTGGTGGCGCTCGTGCTGCTGACCCTGGTGTTCGCGCGTGAGCACGCGTTCGCCGGCCTGGTTCCGGGGCCTGACGCCTTCCGCTTCTTCGCCGAGCTGCTCGGACAGGGCGGTACCGACGTCGGCCGTTACGCGATACCGGCGCCGTTGTCCGACGGCATCCGGCTGATGCTGGTCGGCGGGGTCCTGGTGATCGGGCTGCTGGTGGACACCCTCGCGGTGACCTTCCGCAGCGCGGCCCCGGCCGGGCTTCCCCTGCTCGCGCTGTACTCGGTGGCCGCGGGGCTGTCCGACGGCGGCAACGACTGGCTGTGGTTCCTGCTGGCGGCGGTCGGTTATCTGACGCTGCTCCTCGTGGAGGGGCGTGACCGGCTCTCCCGGTGGGGACGGGTCTTCGGCGGGGCGGCGCGGGGCCCCGCCACCGAGTCGACCGGGGCCTGGGCCCCGGTACGCACCGGACGGCGGATCGGGCTGCTGGCGGTGGGCATCGCCCTGGTGGTGCCGCTCGCCCTGCCCACGATGAACGGCGGCCTGCTGGACCCGGCGGGTTCGGGCTCCGGCTCGGGCTCCGGCGGGGGCGGCACGATCTCCGCGGTGAACCCGCTGGTGTCGCTGCGCGACTCGTTGAACGCGGACGAGGACCGCCAGGTCATGTCCGTGCGCACCGAGATGGAGGACGTCTCGGACCTGTATCTGCGGATCGTCTCCCTGGACGACTTCGACGGCACCACCTGGAAGCCGTCCAAGCGGTCCATCACCACCGTGCCCGGCGGCGGCTTCCCGGCTCCGGCCGGTCTCGGCCAGGACGTCGAGCGCGCGGAGATCGCCACGACGGTCTCGACCGCCGACTGGTACGGGCAGGACTGGCTGCCGATGCCGTACCCGCCGAGCGGCGTGGACATCAGGGGAAACTGGCGCTACGAGCCCGTCGGGATGACGCTGGTCGGCGACCACGGCCAGAACACCCAGGGGCTGACGTACGGCGTGCGCAGTCTCGACGTGCGGCCCACGGCGGAGCAGCTGGCCGGCGCGTCGGCGCCGCCGGCCGCCCTGAAGCGGGACTACACCGAGCTGCCGGACTCGCTGCCCGCGCTGGTGTCCCGGATCGCCCGCCAGGTCACCGAGGAGGCGACGAACGACTACGACCGGGCGGTCGAGCTCCAGGAGTACTTCGCCTCGACCGGCGGCTTCACGTACGACACCGAGGTCGCCGTCGGCAGCGGCTCGCAGGCGATCGCCCGCTTCCTGAGGGACAAGGAGGGCTTCTGCGTCCACTTCTCCTTCGCCATGGCCTCGATGGCCCGGTCGCTGGACATACCCGCCCGGGTCGCGGTGGGTTTCGCGCCCGGCACCCCGCAGGCGGACGGTTCGGTGTCGGTGGGACTGCGGGACGCGCACGCCTGGCCGGAGCTGTACTTCGAGGGCGTGGGCTGGACCCGCTTCGAGCCGACCCCCACCCGCGGTTCGACACCCTCCTACACCGTGCCGGACACCTCGGACAGCGCGGTGCCCGACCCGGCCCGGCCGTCCGAGGCCGCGTCCTCGGAGCCCTCGGCCGCCCCGTCCTCGCGCGAAGGCTGCACGCTGGAGCAGCGGAGGCTGGACGGTGGCTGCGAGAGCGAGGCACCGTCGGCGGCGCTGCCCACGGACGGTGACGGTCCCCGGTGGTACGCGGTGCTGGCGTGGGCGCTGGCGGGTCTCGCCGTCCTGGTGCTGCCGCTGGCGCCGATGGCGTGGCGGCTGCGGATCCGGGCGGTGCGCCTGGGCGCGCACGGCCGTTCGGAGGCGGACGCGGCCGCGCACGTCCTGGCCGTCTGGGACGAGCTGACCGACACCGCGTGGGACTTCGGCATCTCCCCAGACGAGTCGCTGACCCCGCGCAAGGCGGCGGCCCGGATCGTCCGGCTCGGCCGGCTCGACCCGGATGCCGCGGCCGCGGCGCACCGGGTGGCGGACGCCGTGGAGCAGGTCCTCTACGCGCCGCGGCCGCGCCCCGCGGCGGGGTCGGCGGACGACGTGCGCCGGGTGACGGCCGGTCTGCGGTCCGTGGTCGGCCGTGGCACGTGGCTGCGCGCGCTGTTCGCCCCGCGTTCCACGGTGCGGGTGGTGTGGTCGGTGTCGGCCCGGTGGGCCGGCGTCCGGGAACGCGCCCTCGCGCTGCGGCCGACGTGGCGGCCCACCGGGCGGCGGCCCACCGGGCGGCGGCCCACCGGGCGGCGGCCCACCGGGCGGCGGCCCACCTGACGGAAGCCGCCGCGGGAGCTCTTGCGGGAGCCCTCGCGGCGGCAGGGGTGAAGCGGGAGTGAGGCAGGCGGGGTGAGGCGGGGGCCGGGTGGAGTGGTGCGGCCCCCGCCTCCGAGTCCCGGTGCGGACACGGATCAGGGGGTGGCCACCGGTCCGGTGGCCACCCCCTGATCCGTGCTCTCGGTCTTCAGGTGTCCTGGAACTGTCTGCGGGAGCCGGGTGCGGGAGCTACTGCCCGCCGCCCTGTTCGTCGCGGCGGCGCTGCCAGCGCTCCTCTATGCGGTTCATCACGGAGCGTCGCTGCCTGCTCTGACGGCCGGACTGCGGCGGACCCGTGGAGCCCACGGCTCCGACGGGCTGCTCACCGGGCTTGGGGGCTTTGCGCCAGCCCGTCACGGCGAGGACCGCACAGCCCAGCATGACGAGGAAGCCCACCACACTGAGCCAGACCTGCTGGGCGACCATTCCGGCCATGAGGAGCGCAATACCTACGAGGAAGCCCGCGACCGCCTGGTAGACCCGCCGACGGGTGTACGTACGCAGGACACTTCCCTCGAGCGCCGACGCGAACTTGGGATCTTCGGCGTACAGCGCTCGCTCCATTTGCTCGAGCATGCGCTGCTCGTGCTCCGAGAGCGGCACGGCGTCCTCCTCATCGTGCAAGTCGCCGGGGCGACCCGGGGGGTCCCTTCAGGATAGGCGGGGTTTCGACCCCGTGAAACCCGCCCCTCTGCGCCAACTGGCCGACCGAAACCCGCCATGCGCGTCCCGGGCCGCTCGAGACTTCTCATTCCCCGATGGCCGAGCCGTCATGCCGGTCGGTCTCCCTCGATCATACGGTGCCCCGCCGCCATTCGGGGGGCCTGTGGCCCACTCCATGCACCGGCGGGCCGACGGACGCGTCGCTGATCAGCGACGCGTCACAGAAGATCACTCAGGTCCCGGTGGTCCCCCGCGCCTCACCGAGCACATGGAGTTGGGTGGCCACGGAGTGGAAGGCGTCGAGTTCCGCCGCCGCGGCCTCCAGCTTCAGCAGTGCGTCCAGGGCCCCGGGCTCGGTGTCCACGAGCACGCCGGGAACGAGATCCGCGAAGACCCGCACCCCGTGCACGGCGCCGACCCGCAGCCCCGCGTCCTCGACCAGACCGGTGAGCTGGTCGACGGTGAAGCGGCGCGGTACGGGATCGCCCGTGCCCCATCGGCCGTTCGGGTCATCGAGCGCCTGCCGGGCCTCCTTGAAGTGACCGGCGAGGGCGCGGGCGAGCACGGCGCCGCCGAGGCCGGCGGCGAGCAGGCTGAGGACCCCTCCGGGGCGCAGGGCCGCCACCGTGTTGCGCACGCCCTCGGCCGGGTCGTCGACGTACTCCAGGACGCCGTGGCACAGCACCACGTCGTATCCGCCGCGCTCGGCCACGTCGAAGAGGCCGTGCACGTCGCCCTGGACGCCCTTGACCCGGTCGGCGACCTCCTCCTCGACGGCACGGCGTTCCAGGGCGAACAGCGCGTCGGGACTGGGGTCGACGACGGTGACCCGGTGGCCGAGACGGGCCAGGGGCACCGCGAAGTTGCCGCTGCCGCCGCCGGTGTCGAGGACGTCCAGCGCCGGCCGTCCGGTCGCCTCGGCCCGGCCTCGCAGGGCGTCCTGAAGGACCTCCCAGACCACGGCGGTACGGAGAGCGGCGCGGGGGCGCAGGGTGTCCGACACGGCAGTTGACTCCTCGGCGCGGCACCGCCTCATTCACGGCGGAGCGATCGGGCTGCCTCCCCTGCCCGGACGTACGGAGGACGGCGGAGGCTTCGGGCGCCTTCCACCCTATTGCCTGCGGCACGCTCCCCGGCCACCGCGGGGCGGCGCCCCGGGCCGCCCCGCGGTGGCGGGCGCCGGTGCGCCCGCGCGGGTCAGCCGGTGTCGGGCATGTCCCGGTCCGCGCCGCCACCGGGGTCGTGGCCGTCGGGGTGGGCGGCGCGGGCGGTGTGGTGCGGGCGCTCCGCGTCGGTACGGGGCTGCGGGAGGACCGGCTGGAGGACGAGCATCCGCTCCACCAGGCGCAGGAACATCGCCACGTCCC
Source organism: Streptomyces cathayae (assembly GCF_029760955.1). Lineage (GTDB taxonomy): Bacteria > Actinomycetota > Actinomycetes > Streptomycetales > Streptomycetaceae > Streptomyces > Streptomyces cathayae. Next base: position 5,905,640 of record NZ_CP121682.1, on the reverse strand, counting down.
GTATCAGGTCGTCGGCGTCCCGGCCGCTCGCCGCGTCCCGGATGCCCGCCTCGGCCCGCGCGCGGCGCCGGGCGCCCGAAGCGAACAGGGCGCTCCACTCGGTGAGTTCGGGCGCGATCTCGGGGAGCACCTCCCAGGCGCTGCGGATCCTGCTCCGGGCCCGGGGCGAGGTCTCGGGCCGCCCCCGCGCGGCGAGCACGGCGGCGGCGGTGCGCAGGGCGGCGAGGTGGGCCGTCGCATAGCGCTCGTTGGGTGTGTCGAGGACGGTGGCCTCGTCGAGTCCGGCACGGGCCTGGGCGAGCAGGCCGAGGGCGGCGGGCGGGGCGGTGGCACGGCGCAGCACGGGGTGGACGTCGTCCGCCGGGCCGGTCAGTGAGGGGGCAGGGCCGGTGGCGCGGCGCCGACGGGCGGCGGCTGCGGAGGAGTGGGCCATGACGAACCTCCTGTCGTCTTCGTGACGGCATCCCCTGCTACCGGGTGCCGTATGTGCTCATCGTGCGGTATGGCACTGACAATCCGTTCCGACCTGGGGTTTTACCGGGTTGTACGTCGCTCGACAGTTCGATCCCGGGTCGGCCGCCTCCTGGGCCGAGCCTGTGGAGGGGCGGGGCGGCGGCCCTGTGACAATCAGGGCCATGGAACGCAGCAGCACCACGTCGGGCGGCAGTACCCGCCGCGAGGCCACCCGGCAGAAGCTCTACGAGGCGGCCGTCACCCTCATCGCCGAACAGGGCTTCTCCGCCACCACGGTGGACGAGATCGCCGAGCGGGCAGGGGTCGCGAAGGGCACGGTCTACTACAACTTCGCGAGCAAGTCGGTTCTCTTCGAGGAGTTGCTGCGGCACGGGGTCGGGCTCCTCGCCTCCTCGCTGCGGGAGGCGGCCGACCGGACGGCCCTCCGGGGCGGCGGCAGGGGCGACGCCCTGGACGCGATGATCCGCGCGGGGCTCGTCTTCATCGACCGCTATCCGGCCTTCACCCAGTTGTACGTGGCCGAACTGTGGCGCACCAACCGGGCCTGGCAGTCCACGCTGCTGGTGGTCCGGCAGCAGGCCGTGGCGGTCGTCGAGGACGTGCTGCGCGAGGGCGTGGAGAGCGGCGAGTTCAGCGCGGAGACCGACGTTCCGCTGACGGCGGCGGCGCTGGTCGGCATGGTGCTGGTGGCCGCGCTGGACTGGCAGTCCTTCCAGCCGGGGCGCTCCCTGGACGAGGTGCACGCGGCGCTGTCCCGGCTGCTGCAGGGACGCGTGGGCGGCCGCCACTGAGCCGACCGGCCGGGCGGAGCTACCGGGTCGTGTACCCCGGCGCGCACGAAGACGCCGGTCCGGCGGTGGCTGCGTCCCCCGCGAGCCACTGCCGGACCGGCACCTTCCTGCTCCCCCGTGGTTCCCCTGTACGTCCCCCCGCAGGACCCCCGTTGCGGTCGTCCCCCCGGGACCCCCGTGCCTCGCTCCCACCGACGGCGCCGGTGGAAGGAGCGGATCGCGGGCCGGTCCGTCTCCGGCGCCCCGTGTCGCCGGTTGCGGAGCCGTTCCCCTCTCCGTGCTCTCCACTTTCTCGTTTCCGCAGGTCCTGGCCCATCCGCGCGCGTACTCATCTCGGGGACTAGGTACGGGTACTCAGTCCTGCGCACCCACCCCCACCACGCCGTGTCGCCGGCTGGTCACCGGAGCGGGGGTGCCGGTACTCGGGACCGGGGTGTCGGTGGGGGCGGATAAAGTCCCTGGCATGGCACGGATTGCGGTGATCGGCGCCGGGATGGGCGCGATGGCGGCCGCTGCCCGGCTGGCCGTCGCGGGCCACCGGGTGGCGGTGTACGAGCGGACGGACACGTACGGCGGCGCGCTGCGCCGGCTGGAGCGGGACGGCTTCGCGTTCGACACCGGCCCCGGACTGCTCCCGCTGCCCGCGGTCTACCGCGATCTGTTCGTCAAGACCGGCAAGGAGCCGTTGGACGCCTGCGTCGACCTGGTCCAGGTCGACCCGTCGTCCCACCATGTGTTCGCGGACGGCACGCGTGTCTCGCTGCCGAACGCGTCCCGCGCGGGTGTCGTCCTTGCCCTGCAGGAGGCCCTCGGTCCCGCTGCCGGACAGCGTTGGGGCGACTTCCTGGTGCGCGCCCGCGAGGCCTGGGCCAGGACCCGCAGACCGCTCCTGGAGGAGCCGCTGTGGCCCGACTGGCGGGTGCTCGCCGACCGCGAGCCCTACCCGGCCGTCCCTCACCGGAAGCTGCTGCGCACGCGCACCGCGGGCACGCTCGCCGAGGTCGGCGCCTGGGAGCTGCGCGATCCCCGGCTGGTCTCCCTGCTGGGGAGTTACGCGCTCGAGCACGGCCTCGACCCCCGGTCCGCCCCGGCGAGCGCGGCGGTGCTGCCGTACATGGAGCACGCCTTCGGCACCTGGTACGTCCGCGGCGGCATGCGGGAGCTGGCCCGCGCGGTGTACGAGCGGTGTGTGGCCCGCAGGGTGGAGTTCCGCTTCGGCGCCGAGGTCACCGGCCTGCTGGAGAAGGACGGCCGGGTGGCGGGCGTGGAGTTCGCCGAGGGCACCTCCCCCGCCTCCGGGGGGAGAGCGGTGGCCGAGGCGGACCACGTGGTCGCCGGGGTGACGCCCGCGGTGCTGGACCGGCTGACCCGGGGGAGCCGGGTGCGGGGTGACGGCGAGGTGCCGGGCAGGACCGGGGCGGCGAGCCGTCTGACGGTGCTGCTGGCGCTGCGCGGGGGGCGTCCGGAGGGGACACCGCACCGGACGGTCGTGCACACGGAGGACCGGGAGGCCGAGCTGGATTCCCTGACCGGTTCCCCGGCGGGCCTGCCCGCGCACCCCACGGTCACGGTCCTGCGGCCCGACGACCCGGCGCTGGTCCCCGACGACGCCCATGAGGCGGTCACCCTCACCTCGGTGGTGCCCCAGGGCGCCGGGCCGGGCCTGGAGGAGCACGCACAGCGCATGATCACCGCCGCCGAGCGGGCGGTGCCCGGACTGCGCGACCGGCTGCTCCGGCACGAGGTGCGCACCCCGGCCGACATCGCGGAGGCGACGGGCGCGGAGGGCGGAGCGGTGCCCGTACCGGCGCTCGCCGCGGCGGGCGGGCGGCTGCTCCACCCGTCCAACGGCACGCGCGTACCGGGGCTGTTCACGGTCGGCGGCTGGTCGCACCCCGGCGGGGGGCTGCCGCACGCCGGGATGTCGGGCGCGCTGGTCGCCGGCCTGATCGTGGAGGGGCCGGAGTTCCGCGGTTCCCAGTGAACGACCGGGACGCTTCTGGATGTGAGCGGATCCGGGCGGATCAGTAACGGTACTGCTGCTCGTCGTACCCGTTGCCGTTCCCCGGCGCCTGGCCCGTCTGGCCCGTCTGGTCCTCGCCCTGGTACGGGTACGGCTGCTCCTGCGGGAGTTCACCGCCGTACAGGTCGTCGGCGTTGCGCTGCTGCGGGACCCACAGGCCGCCGGCCGGGGTCTCGCCGCCGTAGGCGCCGCCCCCGTACTGGTCCTGGCCGTAGCCCTGCTGGCCGTACTGCTGCGGGTCGGCGTAACCGGTGCCGTACGAGGCGTCGCCGTAGTTCGAGTTGCCGATGTACGGGTCGGAGTAGGCGGCGTACTGCTGCTGTTGGCCCGTGCTGTCGTAGGCGGCCTGCTGCTGACCGTAACCGGAGTAGTCGTAGGCGTAGTTCTGGTCGGTGGCGTAACCCTGGTCGGGGCTCTGCGCGGTCGCCGCGTACTGGTCCTGGGCCGGGGTGCCGTACCCGTTGCCGCCGTTGTCACCGTTACCGCCGTTGTCGCCGTAGACGCCGTACGAGCCGGTGTCGTCGGGCATGGGCTGCGGCTCGTAGACGGCGGTGGTCTCGGCGGCCGTCGGCTGCTCGGTGCGCGTCGGCGTGAACACGTCGTCGCGGTCGTAGTCGTCCGCGGCGTAGGTGTTCCGGTCGGTGCGGTAGGCGGCGGCCTCGTCCCCGTAGCCGTCCCCGCCGCCGTGGCCGTCGCCGGTGGCCTCCAGGCCGGAGACCTCCAGGGTCGGTTCCTGCCGCGCGCGGTCACCCCGGCCGCCCTTGACGGCGGCCAGCGCCGGGGCGTTGACCGCCCAGCCTGCCGCGAAGCCGCGGCGGAACGACAGGGTGACGTAGGTCTGGCCGATCGCGAAGGCCACGGCGCCCAGTCCGATGACGAGGACGGTCTGGATCAGCACACCGAGCACGACGCCCAGGAAGCCGGCGAAGGCGAGCAGCCGCCAGCGCAGGCGTGCCTTGTACTGCAGCAACACCTCGCCGAGCAGCCACAACGCGACCACACCGAACGCGATGTAGAGGACCGTCCAGCCCATGTACGCCCCTCTCCCAGCGGCCGCTACGCAGTGTGTCGTACACCGGTGCGACCGGTCTAGGCCCGCAGCGGGTGGTGCAGGCCCAGGTTTTCGTAGATTTCCAGCGTCGCCGTAGAGTTGTTGAGCGTGATGAAGTGCAGTCCGGGCACTCCTTCGGCCAGCAGCCGCGCGCAGAACTCCGTGGCGAACTCGATGCCAATGGAGCGTACCGCCGCCGGATCGTCCGCCGCTGTGAGGATCCGCTCTTTCAGGGCATCCGGGAACGACGCGTTACTGAGCTGCGGCAACCTCTCCAGCATCTTCACACTGGTCACCGGCATAACCTCTGGAATCACCGGCGTGTCGCAACCCGCCGCGTCGACCCGGTCACGCAGGCGCAGGTACGACTCGGGGTGGAAGAACATCTGGGTGATCGCGTAGTCGGCGCCCGCCCGGCACTTGTCGACGAAGTGCGCGACGTCCGTGTCCCACTCGGCCGACCTCGGGTGCATCTCCGGGAAGGCGGCGACGCCGACGCAGAAGTCACCCGACTCCTTGATGAGCCGGACGAGTTCGGCGGCATAGGTCAGCCCCTGCGGATGCGGGATCCAGTCGGCCATCGGGTCGCCGGGCGGGTCGCCCCGCACGGCGAGCATGTTGCGGATCCCGGCGTCGGCGTACTGGCCGATGATGTTGCGCAGTTCGGCGACGGAGTGGTTGACCGCGGTGAGGTGGGCGACCGGGGTGAGGGTGGTGTCCGCGACGATCTGCTCGGTCTCGTGGACCGTGCCCGCGCGGGTGGAGCCCCCGGCACCGTAGGTGACGGAGACGAAGTCCGGGGCGACCGCCTCGACCCTGCGCAACGCACTCCAGAGGTTCCGTTGGCCCTTGGGGGTCTTCGGCGCCGAGAACTCGAACGAGTACGTCGTCTTTCCGGCGGCGAGCATGTCGCGCACGGTGCGTGCGCGGTCAGTCCTGGTCGATGCGGTTCCGAGGGCCATACCGGCAGGTTAGCCAGGGGCCAGCGCCACCCCAACCGAATGAGGGTTATTTGCCCGATTCACGGCTTTCTTGTCCACCCTTCGGACAAACCTGAGACGAACTCGGTCACCGGGCGCCGGACGCCGCGCGCAGCCGCTTCGCGAACTCGGACGCCGCCGCGCCCGGGTCGTCCGCCTCGGTGACGGCCCGTACGACGACGACCCGGCGGGCGCCGGCCTCCAGCACCTCGTCGAGGTTGCCGAGGTCGATGCCGCCGATGGCGAACCAGGGGCGGTCGGTGCCGAGGGCTGCGGCGTACCGGACCAGGCCGAGGCCGGGGGCGTGGCGGCCGGGCTTGGTGGGGGTGGGCCAGCAGGGGCCGGTGCAGAAGTAGTCCACGCCCTCCTGCACGGCCGCCGCGGCCGCCTCGGACTCGGCGTGCGTGGAGCGGCCGATCAGGACGTCCTCGCCCAGGACGGCTCGGGCCGCGGGGACGGGAAGGTCGCCCTGGCCGAGGTGCAGGACGCCGGCGCCGGCGGCGTGGGCGACGTCCGCGCGGTCGTTCACCGCGAGCAGCTTGCCGTGCCGGGCGCAGGCGTCCGCGAGGACCGCCAGGTGCTCCAGCTCCTCGCCGGCCTCCATGCCCTTGTCCCTCAGCTGCACGATGTCGACACCGCCGGCCAGGACCGCGTCCAGGAACTCCGCGAGATCGCCCTGCCGCTTGCGGGCGTCGGTGCAGAGATAGACCAGGGCGTCGGAGAGCCGGGCGCGCGCGGTGGTGCCTGCGGCGGTACGCGCGGTGGTGCCTGCGGTGGTGACTGGCATGCGGGTGTCCCCCCGTGTGTCGGTGTCGGCCGGACCGGGGCGAACCCGGGGCCGGGTGGAGCGCGGCCCGGCGCCCTGGGACAGCGGCGCCGGGCGGCGGTTCACAACCGGACGCGGCTCCCCGCCCCGATACGGGTCCGGGGGGTCAGGGTCCGGGTGTTTCGTCGCGGGCTCAGACGGCGAGCGCCTGGGCGCGGCGCTTCACCTCCGTGCCGCGGTTCTCGCTCAGCGCCTGCGCGGGCGTGCCCGGCAGGCTCTCGTCGGCGGTGAAAAGCCATTCCAGCATCTCTTCGTCCGTGAAACCGTCGTCCCGCAGGAGCGTCAGGGTGCCGGTGAGGCCCTTGACGACCTTGTCCTCGTCGATGAAGGCGGCGGGGACCTGCAGTGCGCGGTTCTCACCTCGGCGTACGGCGATGAGCTGGCCCTCCTTGACCAGCTGCCGGACGCGCGTCACCTCGACACCGAGCATCTCGGCGATGTCGGGCAGGGTGAGCCAGGCGGGGACGAGAGCATCGATCTTTGCGTCAATCTCGGTCACGGGACAAGCGTGCCATCTGGCACTGACAGTCGGAAGCCGAGCCCCTCCGCCCGGGGTCCGTCCGGCGGATCACCGCGCACGGACGTGTCGGCCGGACGGCCCTCCCCCGGGGGCCGGGGTTCACCCCTTCGCCGACTTCAGCGGCCGCTCCGAGTCGGCCAGCAGCTCCGCGTCCAGCACCGTCCCCGCCTCGATCAGCCGGCGCCCCTGGGCCAGGTCGCGGGGGCGGCCCACCGCGAGCAGCGCCACCAGCCGGGACTCCCGGAGCCAGCAGACCGTCCAGGCCGGCCCGTCGGCGTCCCCGCGCCACACCGTCCGGTCGGCGTCCGCGTGGTGCCCGGCGTACTGGACGAAGCGGCCGAACTGCTCGGACCAGAAGTACGGCACCGGGTCGTACACCGCCGGAGGTTCGCCGGTGGCCGCCCCGAGGATGTTCGCCGCGACCGTGCGCGGGCCCTGCAGGGCGTTGTCCCAGTGGTGCACCAGCAGGCGTTCGCCGTACCGCCCCGAGGGGAAGGACGCGCAGTCGCCGACCGCGTACACGTCCGGCACGGAGGTCATCAGGTGCGGGTCGGCGACCACGTCACCGCGCTCGCCGAGCTCGACCCCGGATCCGGTCAGCCAGGCGGTGGCGGGGCGGGCCCCGATCCCGACGACGACGGCGCCCGCGGGCAGTCGCGAGCCGTCGTCCAGCACCACCGCGCCGGGCTCGACGCGCTCCACGCGCGCGCGGGTGCGCAGCACCACCCCCGCGTCGCCGTACCAGGCGGTCATCGGGGCGGCCGCCTGGGCGGGCAGCGCCTCGGCCAGCGGCCGGTCGGCCGCCTCCACGACGGTGACCGCGCAGCCCGCCTCGCGCGCCGCCGTGGCGAACTCCGCGCCGATCCAGCCGGCGCCGACGACCACGATGTCCTGGCGGTCCGCGAGCACCGGCCGCAGCCGTTCGACGTCGTCCAGGGTGCGCAGCAGATGGACGCCCGGGACCCCGTCCGCGCCCGGCAGCCGGACCGGTTCGGCACCGGTCGCGACGACCAGGACGTCGTAGGGGACCGGCCCGGCCTCCGTGTCCAGTTCATGGTCGGCGGGGCGCAGTCCGAGCACCTCGCAGCCGAGCCGCAGTTCGATGCCGAGCGCCTCGAAGTCGACGTCGAAGGCGGAGTTCTCCGCCTTGCCGAGCAGCACCGCCTTGGACAGGGGGGGCCGGTCGTACGGCTGGTGGGGTTCGGCACCGATCAGCGTCACGGTGCCGGTGAATCCCTGCTCCCGGAGGGCGACGGCGGTCTGCACGCCGGCCATTCCGGCCCCCGTCACCACCACGCGCCGCGGCTCGGACGGTCCCCGTTGCTGCATCTGCTCGCTCACCTGATCACCACCGGACCTCTTTCGAGGGAACCACCGGCTTCAGCCGGTGGGGGAATCGAATCCCTAATGTACGTTTCTGGTGTCCCGCAAGGGATCGGTTCGGGCTGGACCGCAACCCTCGGGTGGGAAACACCCTTCCCTCGGGAGAGGGAGCGGAGTCACAGACACCTGACCATCGGTCAGTCAGCCGGTCGGCCTGCGGGACCCGTGAGCTGCTCCACGACACTGGTCCCGCTGCCCGGCTGCGACTCCCACTGCCAGGCCTCCTCCAGCCGCACCCGCCCGTCGGGCAGCTCCACGACCGTCGACACGCAGTGCCCCGAGGACGTGCCGCCGTCCTGCTTGAGCTGCACGTACCGGAAGTCCAGCCGGTCCCCCTCACGGGTGCCCACCAGGTACCCGCGGGCGACGTCACCGCCCGCGTACTCGGCCCAGATCCCGCCGTCCTGCTCGTGGTACGTGAACCGGGTGCGGGTGCCGACCTGGCCCGGCGCCTGGTCGGCGACGGGGGCGAGGACGAGACCGTCGAGCGAAGCGGCCATGCGCGGGCTCCCTACACGTTCGTTGTTCCGAGGGCTAGGGTGGCCAACGTAAGACATTCGCGGGAGCCCGGGCGCACCGGGCTGAGAGGGAGGCTGGCGGCCTCCGACCGTATGAACCTGATCCGGGTCATGCCGGCGAAGGGAGGGGCTGGACGCCCATGTCACCCACACACACCTCGCAGCGCTCCCCCGACGTCCTCGTCGTCGGGGGCGGCGTCATCGGTCTGGTCACGGCCTGGCGGGCCGCGCAGCGCGGGCTGGCCACGACCGTGCTGGACCCCGAGCCGGGCGGCGGTGCCGCTCAGGTGGCCGCCGGAATGCTGGCCGCCGTCACGGAACTGCACTACGGCGAGCAGACCCTGCTCCGCCTGAACCTCGCCTCCGCGCTCCGCTACCCCGGCTTCGCGGCCGAGCTCACCGAGGCCACCGGCCACGACCTCGGCTACCGCCGGTGCGGCACGCTCGCGGTCGCGCTGGACGCCGACGACCGCGCCCATCTGCGCGAACTGCACGCCCTGCAGCAGCAGTCGGGGCTCGACGCGCAGTGGCTGTCGGGGCGGGAGTGCCGACGCCTGGAACCGATGCTCGCCCCCGGTGTGCGCGGCGGGCTGCGGGTGGACGGCGACCACCAGATCGACCCCCGGCGGCTGGCGGCGGCGCTGGTGACCGCCTGCGAGCGGGCGGGGGTGGTCCTGCACCGCGCGTGGGCCGACCGGCTCACCGTCTCCGGGGAGCGGGCCACGGGCGTGGTCACCGCCGACGGCACCCGGCTGGCCGCCGGGCAGGTGGTGCTGGCCGGCGGCAGCCTCAGCGGTCGGCTCGCGGGCATCCCCGCGGAACTGCTGCCTCCCGTGCGTCCCGTGAAGGGGCAGGTGCTCCGGCTGGCGATGCCCGACCGGTTCGGTCCGTTCCTGAGCCGGACGGTGCGGGCGGTGGTGCGGGGCAGCCAGGTGTATCTGGTCCCGCGCGAGAGCGGGGAACTGGTGATCGGGGCGACCAGCGAGGAGCAGGGCTGGGACACCACCGTCACCGCGGGCGGGGTGTACGAGCTGCTGCGCGACGCCCACGAACTGGTCCCCGGCATCACCGAGCTTCCCCTCACCGAGACCCGGGCCGGGCTGCGCCCCGGCACCCCCGACAACGCGCCCCTGCTCGGCCCGTCCGGGCTCGAGGGGCTGGTCCTGGCGACCGGGCACCACCGCAACGGCGTGCTGCTCACTCCGGTCACCGGCGACGTCCTGGCGGAGTTCCTGGCCACCGGTGAACTCCCGGCACAGGCCCGCCCCTTCACCCCCCGGCGGTTCACCGCGACCGCCGCCGTCCTCACGGAGCAGCCCGCATGAACACTCCTGCGCACACCCCGGTCACCGTCACGGTCCCGGTCACGCTCAACGGGGAGCCGCGCGAGGTGGCTCCCGGTACGGCGCTCGACGCGCTGGTCGGCACGCTCACCGAGGCGCACTCCGGGGTGGCCGCCGCCCTCAACGAAACGGTCGTCCCGCGCGCGCAGTGGCCGCTCACGCCCCTCGCCGAGGGGGACCGGGTGGAAGTCCTGACCGCGGTGCAGGGAGGCTGATCATGGCCGACGATCCGTTCGTCCTCGGCGGTACGTCCTTCACGTCCCGTCTGATCATGGGCACCGGCGGGGCGCCCAGCCTCGAGGTGCTGGAGCGGGCGCTGGTGGCGTCCGGGACCGAGCTGACGACCGTCGCGATGCGGCGGGTGAACCCCTCGGTGCACGGCTCGGTGCTCTCGGTGCTGGACAGGCTGGGCATCCGGGTGCTGCCGAACACGGCCGGCTGTTTCACCGCCGGGGAGGCGGTGCTCACCGCCCGTCTCGCGCGGGAGGCGCTCGGCACCGACCTGGTCAAGCTGGAGGTCATCGCCGACGAGCGCACCCTGCTGCCGGACCCCGTCGAACTGCTGGAGGCGGCCGAGACCCTGGTCGACGACGGGTTCACGGTGCTGCCCTACACCAACGACGATCCGGTGCTGGCGCGGAAGCTGGAGGACGTGGGCTGTGCGGCGGTCATGCCGCTCGGGTCGCCGATCGGGTCGGGGCTCGGCATCCGCAACCCGCACAACTTCGAGCTGATCACGCAGCACGCGCGCGTACCGGTGATCCTGGACGCGGGTGCCGGTACGGCGTCGGACGCGGCGCTGGCGATGGAACTGGGGTGCGCGGGGGTGATGCTCGCCTCGGCGGTGACGCGGGCGCAGGAGCCGGTGCTGATGGCCGCCGCCATGCGGAGCGCGGTCGAGGCGGGGCGGCTGGCCCGGCGGGCAGGGCGGATTCCGCGGCGGCACTTCGCCGAGGCGTCCTCTCCCGCGGAGGGGCTGGCCGTGCTGGATCCGGAGCGGCCGGCGTTCTGAGGGTGTTCTCCCACCCGCGCACCACTCCGTTTCCAGTCGGCCGAGAGGTGGAGGCTCCCCGCGGGGCCGAGCGCCACCGGCGGCCGCGGCTGCTGCTGACGGCGGCAACCGCAGGCACCGAGCCCCACCGACGGCCGCAAGACCGAATCGCGTCGACGGCCGCAGACACGGGTGAGGCCGGCGGGCGTAAGACCGAATCGCATCGACGGCCACGGGGGGGGTGGGAGGCCGGCGGGCGTGGGGAGGTTCCTTCGTGGGGTGCGTCACAGGTCGGCTGCAGTCGTGCCCCGATCCGGGACCGTTCCGAACCGATCCGGTCGGCGCCGTCGGTGGCTCCTCGTAGACTCCCAGCGTGGACACGACCCTTCAGGACCCTCTGGTCGGGCAGTTGCTCGACGGCCGGTACCGCGTCGAGGCGCGTATCGCGGTCGGCGGGATGGCCACGGTCTACCGGGCCGTGGACACCCGTCTGGACCGCGTGCTCGCGCTCAAGGTGATGCACCCGGCGCTCGCCGCCGACGGCTCCTTCGTCGAGCGGTTCATCCGCGAGGCGAAGTCGGTGGCCCGGTTGGCCCATCCGAACGTGGTCCAGGTCTTCGACCAGGGCACCGACGGGGCGTACGTCTACCTGGCGATGGAGTACATCGCCGGCTGCACCCTGCGGGACGTGCTGCGCGAGCGCGGTGCGCTGCAGCCGCGGGCCGCTCTGGACATCCTGGAGCCGATGCTGGCCGCGCTCGGCGCCGCGCACCGGGCCGGGTTCGTGCACCGGGACATGAAGCCGGAGAACGTGCTGATAGGGGACGACGGCCGGGTCAAGGTCGCCGACTTCGGGCTGGTCCGGGCCGTGGACACGGTGACGAACACCACCGGCACCGTGCTGGGCACGGTCTCCTACCTGGCGCCGGAGCAGGTCGAGAGCGGCAGCGCCGACCCCCGCGTGGACGTGTACGCGTGCGGCATCCTGCTGTACGAGATGCTGACCGGTGAGAAGCCGCACGACGGCGACTCCCCCGCGATCGTGCTCTACAAGCATCTGCACGACGACGTGCCGCCGCCGTCGGCCGCCGTCCCCGGTATGGCGTACGCGCTGGACGAACTGGTCGCTTCGGCGACCGCGCGCAACCCGGAGGTCCGCCCGTACGACGCGGTGGCGCTCCTCGCGCAGGTCCGCGAGGCGCGCGGCGGACTCGACGACGGGCAGCTGGACGCGGTGCCGCCGCAGGCGCTGACCTCGGAGGACCAGACCGTCCGGGGCGCCGAGAACCGTACGAGCGTCATCCCGCGCGCGCTCACGTCCCCCACTCTCGGCTTCGCTCGAGCGGGGGGACCCCCATCCCGCCCGCTGCCCGTCGACGAGCACCGCCACACCAGTCGGCTCCAGTCCCCGGCGCTGCCGCCGCGGCGCGGTGTGTCGCTGCGCGGTCCGCTGCTGCGGCGCGGACCGATGGCGATCGTCGTCGCCGTGCTGCTGGTGCTGGGCGCCGGGGCGGGCGTGTGGTACATCAACTCCGGCCAGTTCACCAAGGTCCCGCCGCTGCTGGCGAAGACCGAGAAGGAGGCCCGGGAGCGGCTGGCGGACGCCGGGCTGGGCGTCGGCCGGGTCGAGGAGGCGTACAGCGACACCGTGGAGCGGGGCACGGTGATCAGCACGGATCCGAAGGCGGGCGCCCGTATCCGCGGCAGCGACTCGGTCTCGCTCACCCTCTCCAAGGGGCCGCAGACCGTGCGGGTGCCCGATGTCGACGGCTACCGGCTGGACAAGGCGCGGTCCGTGCTGAAGGACGCGGGTCTGGAGCCGGGCATGGTCACCCAGGAGTTCAGCGAGGACGTGGCCAAGGGCTTCGTGGTCTCCACCGGGCCGGGCAAGGGCACGAAGGTCCGTGCGGGCTCGGCGGTGGCGCTCACCGTCAGCAAGGGCAGCCCGGTGGACGTCCCCGAGGTGGTCGGCCAGGACCTGGACGACGCGCGCGCCGCGCTGGAGAAGGCCGGTCTGAAGGTGAGCATCGCCGCCGAGCGGGTCACCTCCGAGCACGACGCGGGCCGGGTGGCCCTGCAGAGCCCGGAGGCCGGCCGTGAGGCCGCCGAGGGGGACGGCGTGACGCTGACGCTGTCCAAGGGACCCGAGATGGTGGCGGTCCCGGACGTGGTCGGCGACAGTGTGGACGAGGCCACCGGGAAGCTGGAGGGTGCCGGGTTCCGGGTCAAGGAGGACCGCGGGCTGCTCGGTCTGTTCGGCGACACCGTCAAGGCGCAGTCCGTGTCCGGCGGGGACACCGCGCCCAAGGGCTCGACGATCACCCTCACGATCCGCTGACGGAGGGGCTCGGCGGCTTCGGCGGCCCGGGGCATGACACCCTGGAAGGGTGAAGAGTCACCTGTCCGGCCCTGCCCGCAACCCGGTCGGCGGCCATGTCCCGGTGGCCGGCGGTCTGCATTCCGTCGGCCTGTCCTACGCCCGTGAGCTGCGCGCGGAGGCCGTGCAGGTCTTCGTCGCCAACCCGCGCGGCTGGGCGACGCCGACCGGCGACCCGAAGCAGGACGCGGCGTTCCGCGAGGCGTGTGCGGCCGGGTCGATCCCGGCGTACGTGCACGCCCCGTATCTGATCAACTTCGGGTCCCACACCGAGGCGACCGTCGAACGGTCCGTCGGGTCGCTGCGCCACTCGCTGCGGCGCGGGCGCGAGATCGGGGCGCTGGGTGTGGTGGTGCACACCGGCAGCGCGACCGGCGGACGGGAGCGGTCGGTGGCGCTGCGGCAGGTACGGGAGTACCTGCTGCCGCTGCTCGACGAGCTCACCCATGACGACGACCCGTTCCTGCTGCTGGAGTCGACGGCCGGCCAGGGCGCCTCCCTGTGCTCGCTGGTCCGGGACTTCGGTCCGTACTTCGAGGTGCTGGACGCCCATCCGAAGCTGGGTGTCTGCCTGGACACCTGCCATGTCTTCGCGGCCGGCCACGACCTGACCGGGCCGAGCGGGATGCGCCGGACACTGGATCTGCTGGTGGACACGGTCGGCGAGGGCCGGCTGAAGCTCATCCACGCCAACGACTCCATGGATGTGGTCGGCGCGCACAAGGACCGTCACGCGAACATCGGCGCAGGCCACATAGGCGAGGAACCGTTCCGCGCGCTGATGGCGCACCCGGCGACCGAGGGGGTGCCCCTGATCATCGAGACCCCCGGCGGCAAGGAGGGGCACGCGGCGGACGTGGAGCGTCTGAAGAAACTCCGGGATCAGGGTTCCCGACCCGCGGATCAGGGTTCCTGACCCGCGGATCAGGGGCCCGCGGGCCCGGCCCCGGTCAGAGTTCGGGGCCGTCCCCGGGCTCCTCCTGGTAGGAGTAGCGCTGCTCTCTCCAGGGGTCGCCGACGTTGTGATAGCCGCGCTCCTCCCAGAAGCCGCGGCGGTCGGCGGTCATGTACTCCACGCCGCGGACCCACTTCGGTCCCTTCCAGGCGTAGAGGTGGGGGAGGATCAGGCGGAGCGGGAACCCGTGCTCGGCGGTCAGCAGTTCGCCGTCCTTGTGGGTGGCGAAGAGCGCCTGCTCGGACGAGAAGTCCGCCAGCCGGAGGTTGGCGCTGTATCCGTACTCGGCCCAGGCCATCACATGGGTGACGCCGGGCGCGGGCGGGGCGAGTTCCAGGAGGGTACGGGCCGGGATCCCGCCCCATTCGGCGCCGAGCATGCTGAACTTCGTGACGCAGTGCAGGTCGGCCACGACGCTGTGGTACGGCAGGGACGTGAACTCCTCGTGGTTCCAGCAGTGCGTGCCGCCGTCGGCGGTGGCGCCGAACACCCTGAACTCCCAGCGCTCGGGCCGGAACCTGGGGACGGGCCCGTAGTGCGTGACCGGCCAGCCCTTCTGCAGCCGCTGCCCCGGCGGAAGCTCGAACCGCGCCGCTTCCTCTGCTGTGCGCTCCCCCGATTCGCGTTCCGCCGGCTGACCCATGCTTCCATCCTGACAGACCCGGTGTGACGCATCGGACCGGGGCCCCATGAAGTCGGACAATACCCATCACATACTGCCGACAAGGCTCTTACCGGGTAAGCATGTACTTACTGGACGATCTTCTCGGCCGGTGGAATCATGCGGCGCATCTGGCCCGTTCATCCGTGTGGAAGGAGCCGCTGCGATGCAGGGCGACCCCGAGGTCATCGAATTCCTCAACGAGCAGCTGACCGCCGAGCTGACCGCGATCAACCAGTACTTCCTGCACTCGAAGCTGCAGGACCACAAAGGCTGGACCAAGCTCGCCGAGTACACGCGCGCCGAGTCCTTCGACGAGATGCGGCACGCGGAGGTCCTCACCGACCGCATCCTGCTGCTCGACGGCCTGCCCAACTACCAGCGGCTCTTCCACGTCCAGGTCGGGCAGACGGTGACGGAGATGTTCCAGGCCGACCGGAAGATCGAGGTCGAGGCCATCGACCGCCTGCGCCGCGGCGTGGAGGTCATGCGCAACAAGAACGACATCACGTCCGCCAACATCTTCGAGGCGATCCTCGCCGACGAGGAGCACCACATCGACTACCTGGACACCCAGCTGGAGCTCATCGAGAAGCTGGGCGAGGCGCTGTACCTGTCGACGGTGATCGAGCAGTCGCAGCCGGACCCCTCGGGCCCGGGGACGAGCGGGTTCTCGACCCGCTAGGACGTCCGGGCGGCCTACGCGGCCTCGGGGAGCTCCGCCGTGAGGGACGGACGGCCCTGGCCGTCCGACTGCCGGCGGGGGCAGGCGCCACGCCCGAGCAGCGCCTGGATGCGTCGCACGCAGCCGCCGCAGTCGGTGCCCGCCTTGCAGGCGGAGGCGATCTGCCGGGGGGTGCAGGCCCCGGCGTCCGCATGGCTCCTCACCTGCTCCTCGGTCACTCCGAAGCAGCTGCAGACGAACACGCGGTCCACCTCCCGAAGTAGTGCTGGGTCGCGCCGTACCGACCCCTGATCGGTGAGGCAAACCTAACCTTACCTGTCGTTCGGGGGACAAAAAAGTGGGGTGGGGCACCGATCCTGTGTGATCCGTGCCCCACCCCTCGCCGTTTCGGCAGGTGAGCGGTGTTACTGGTCCCGGTACATCTCGGCGACGAGGAACGCCAGGTCCAGCGACTGGCTGCGGTTCAGCCGGGGGTCGCAGGCGGTCTCGTAGCGCTGGTGCAGATCGTCGACGAAGATCTCGTCGCCGCCGCCCACGCACTCGGTGACGTCGTCACCGGTGAGTTCCACATGGATACCGCCCGGGTGGGTGCCGAGCTCCTTGTGGACCTCGAAGAAGCCCTTCACCTCGTCGAGCACGTCGTCGAAGCGGCGGGTCTTGTGCCCGGAGGCCGCCTCGAAGGTGTTGCCGTGCATCGGGTCGGTCACCCAGGCGACGGTGGCACCGGAGGCGGTGACCTTGTCGACCAGCTCGGGCAGCTTGTCGCGGATCTTGTCCGCGCCCATCCGGACGATGAAGGTCAGCCGGCCCGGCTCGCGCTCGGGGTCGAGCCGCTCGATGTACTGCAGCGCCTCCTCGGCCGTGGTGGTCGGGCCGAGCTTGATGCCGATCGGGTTGCGGATCTTCGAGGCGAACTCGATGTGCGCGTGGTCCAGCTGCCGGGTGCGCTCACCGATCCACACCATGTGCGCGGAGACGTCGTACAGCTGTCCGGTGCGCGAGTCGACGCGGGTCAGCGCCGACTCGTAGTCCAGCAGCAGCGCCTCGTGCGAGGAGAAGAACTCGACGGTCTTGAACTCCTCCGGCTCGACCCCGCAGGCCTGCATGAAGTTCAGCGCCTGGTCGATCTCGCGGGCGAGCTGCTCGTAGCGCTGGCCGGACGGGGACGACTTCACGAAGTCCTGGTTCCAGGCGTGCACCTGGCGCAGGTCGGCGTAGCCGCCGGTGGTGAAGGCGCGCACCAGGTTCAGCGTGGAGGCCGAGGCGTTGTACATCCGCTTCAGCCGCTCGGGGTCCGGGACGCGGGCCTCTTCGGTGAAGTCGAAGCCGTTGACGGAGTCGCCGCGGTAGGTGGGCAGGGTCACGCCGTCGCGGGTCTCGGTCGACTTGGAGCGCGGCTTGGAGTACTGGCCGGCGATCCGGCCCACCTTCACGACGGGCACGGACGCGGCGTACGTCAGTACGGCGCCCATCTGGAGCAGTGTCTTGAGCTTGGCCCTGATGTGGTCGGCGGACACCGCGTCGAAGGACTCCGCGCAGTCGCCGCCCTGGAGAAGGAACGCCTCTCCCTTGGCGACGGCCGCCATCCGGGCGCGCAGCTGGTCACACTCGCCCGCGAAGACGAGCGGCGGATACGACTCGAGGTCCGCGATCACTGCGCGCAGAGCCTCGGTGTCGGGGTACTCGGGCTGCTGCGCCGCGGGCAGTTCTCGCCAGGTGTTGCCAGCACTCGGGCTGGTCTTAGCGTTCACGGTCACGCCTCAACATTACGGGGTGGGATGGCGCCTTCCGGGCCTGTGCCCAGCAAGTGAGACAGGAAAAACTCTCAGTGGACACGCGAGGGACATGCGCTAAGGTGCGTCGCATGTTCGCGCTTTCGACCCGGAACGGTTCGGTTCAGAACCCTTCCGCCCGGAACTGGTGGTGGACCGCTTCTCCGGCGGCCCACTGAATCATCGCGCGTACACACGACTCCGCGAAGGCCGCCCGAGGGGCGGCCTTCGGCGTTCGCGGGCCCCGCGGCGCCCCGGCCGGCCCTCCGTCACCGAGGGACCACGACCGATGAACCTGCTCGACCTGCTGGACGATCCCCGCCCGTTCGCCCTGCTGCGCCGCCGCACCCCCGGCCGCGACGACACCGTGGTGGAGCTGCTGCTCGGCCCCGTCAGCCCCCGTGAGCGGCTGGCCGACCTGCCCGACGAGGGGCTGGCGCTCATCCCCTTCCGGCAGATCCGGGAGCGCGGTTTCGACGTGCGCGACGACGGCACCCCGCTGCTGGTGCTGACTCCCGAGGAGCGCCACGAGATCCCGCTCACCACCGCCCTGGAACAGCTGCCCGCGCACGACGTCCGGGTGACGGACGGCGGCTTCGACGTCGACGACGACGCGTACGCGGAGATCGTCGGGCGGGTGCTGCGGGAGGAGATCGGGCGGGGCGAGGGCGCCAACTTCGTGATCCGGCGGAGCTACGAGGGGGAGATCCCCGGGTTCGGGCGGGCCGACGCGCTGGCCCTGTTCCGGCGGCTGCTGGAGGGCGAGCGGGGCGCGTACTGGACGTTCGTGGTGCACACCGGGCGGGAGGCGGGAGGGCGGACGCTGGTCGGGGCCAGCCCCGAGGTGCATGTGCGGGCGTCCGGCGGGACCGTCGTGATGAACCCGATCAGCGGCACCTACCGCTACCCGGCCGGGGGACCGACCCCCGAGCACCTGCTGGACTTCCTCGCCGACGGCAAGGAGATCGAGGAGCTGTCGATGGTCGTCGACGAGGAGCTCAAGATGATGTGCGCCGTCGGCGACATGGGCGGGGTCGTGGTCGGGCCCCGGCTGAAGGAGATGGCGCATCTCGCCCACACCGAGTACGAGCTGCGCGGCCGGTCCTCGCTGGATGTGCGGGAGGTGCTGAAGGAGACCATGTTCGCCGCGACCGTCACCGGGTCGCCGGTGCAGAACGCCTGCCGGGTGATCCGGCGGTACGAGCCCGCCGGACGCGGGTACTACGCGGGGGCGCTGGCCTTGCTCGGTCGGGACGCCGGTGGGGCGCAGAGCCTCGACTCCCCCATCCTCATCCGCACCGCCGACATCGACGCGGCGGGGCGGCTGCGGGTGCCGGTCGGCGCCACGCTGGTGCGGGGCTCGGACCCGGCGGGCGAGGTCGCCGAGACCCATGCGAAGGCGGCCGGGGTGCTGGCCGCGCTGGGGGTGCGCCCGGGACGGCCGCGCGCGGAGTCCGTACGGCCCCGGCTGGCCGACGATCCGCGGGTGCGGGCGGCACTGGACGGGCGGCGGGCCTCCCTGGCCCCGTTCTGGCTGCGGATGCGGGAGCCGTCGGCCTTGCCGGCGGGGCCGGCGGCGCACGCCCTGGTCGTCGACGGGGAGGACACCTTCACGGCGATGCTCGCGCACGTGCTGCGCTCCTCGGGGCTCACGGTCACCGTCCGGCGGTACGACGAACCGGGGCTGCGGGAGACGGTGCTCGCGCACGAGGGGCCCGTGGTGCTGGGGCCCGGCCCCGGTGACCCGTCCGACACGGCCGACGCGAAGATGCGGTTCCTGCGCGGCCTGACCGCCGCGGTGATCAGGGACCACCGGCACGGCGTCCTCGGCGTCTGCCTCGGCCACGAGCTGATCGCGGCCGAGCTGGGTCTCGACACGGTCCGCAAGGAGGTGCCGTACCAGGGGGTGCAGACCGGGATCGACCTGTTCGGGCGGCCGGAGACGGTCGGCTTCTACAACAGCTTCGTCGCCCGGTGCGACGACGAGGCGGCCGCGGAACTGGCCGCGCACGGCATCGAGGTGAGCCGCGCGGCCGACGGCGAGGTGCACGCCCTGCGCGGGCCGGGCTTCGCCTCGCTCCAGTTCCATCCCGAGTCGGTGCTCACCCTGAACGGCGCGGCGCTCGTCGCGGAGCTGATGGGTCAGCTCCGCGGTACCAGGACGTTCTCCGAGCGTCGGCCCTCGGTGTAGTCGAGGACGTTGTTCACCGTGGTCTCGATGATCTGGCTGACGGCGTCCACGGTGTAGTACGCCTGGTGGGACGTCACCAGGACGTTGGGGAAGGTGACGAGGCGGGCCAGGGTGTCGTCCTCGACGGCCTCCAGGGACTTGTCGAGGAAGAACAGGCCCGCCTCCGCCTCGTACACGTCCAGTCCGACGCCGGTGAAGCGGCCCGCGCGCAGTTCGGCGACGAGGGCGGCGGTGTCGACGAGTCCGCCGCGGCTGGAGTTCACCAGGATCGCGTCGTCCCGCATCGTCCGCAGGGCGGCTCCGTCGATCAGGTGGAGGGTCTCCGGCAGCAGCGGGACGTGCAGGCTGACCAGGTCGGACTCGGCGAGCAGTTGCTCCTTGGGGACGTAGGTCATGCCGAGCTCCCGGCAGGCGGGGTTCTCGGCGACGTCCCAGCCGAGCAGCCGCATGCCGAAGCCGTGCGCGATCCGGGCGAACGCCTCGCCGATCTTGCCGGTGCCGAGGACGCCGGCGGTGCGGCCGTGCATGTCGCGGCCCATCAGGCCGTCGAGGCGGAAGTCGAAGTCGCGGGTGCGGATGGAGGCGCGGACGACACGGCGGTTGACCGCCATGGCGAGGGTCCAGGCGAACTCGGCGACCGAGTGGGGCGAGTAGTACGACACCCGGGCGACCGTCAGGCCGAGCCGCTCGGCCGTCTTCAGGTCGACGTTGTTGAAGCCGGTGGACCGCTGGGCGATCATCCGGGTGCCGCCGGCCGCCAGGTTCTCCAGGACCCCTGCGCCGAGGTCGCAGTTGACGCTGGTGGAGATCACCTCGTGGCCGGCCGCGATGAGGGCGGTGTCCTCGTCGAGGAAGACGTCCAGGACATGTACCTCGTGGTGGCCCTGGAAGGCCCGTTCGATCATGGGCTTCTCGTCGGACTGCACACCGAACGCGAGGATTTCCACAGGGTCCCTCCGGGGGTCGTGCCGGGCTTGGCGCCTCATGCGTGAACATGCGAGTACATGAATATGTGAAGATGCGAATATGCGGGGCTGACGAGGGGTGCGGCCGGGTCCGGACGGGTCCTACTCGTCGTCGAGGCCGCGTTCTATGGCGTAGCGGACGAGTTCCACGCGGTTGTGCAGCTGGAGCTTGCCGAGGGTGTTCTGGACGTGGTTCTGCACCGTGCGGTGGGAGATGACGAGCCGTTCGGCGATCTGCTTGTAGCTGAGGCCCTTGGCGACCAGGCGCAGCACCTCGGTCTCCCGGTCGGTCAGCCGGGGCGCCTTGGTTCCGCCGCTCTCCGGGGCGGGTGCCGGGTCGGAGGCCAGACGGCGGTACTCGCCGAGGACCAGCCCGGCCAGGCCCGGGGTGAACACCGGGTCACCGGCCGCCGTACGGCGCACCGCGTCCTGGAGTTCCTGGGTCGAGGCCGACTTCAGCAGATAGCCGGTGGCGCCCGACTTCACCGCTTCCAGGACGTCGGCGTGCTCACCGCTCGCCGAGAGCACCAGCACGCGCAGGGCGGGGTGCGCGGCGAGGACCTCCTTGCAGACCTGGACACCCGGCTTGCCGGGCAGGTTCAGGTCGAGGACGAGGACGTCGGGGGTGGCGGCCCTGGCGCGGCGCACGGCCTGGTCGCCGTCACCTGCGGTGGCGACCACCTCGAAGCCGGACTCGGACAGGTCGCGGGCGACGGCGTCGCGCCACATGGGGTGGTCGTCGACCACCATCACCTTGACCGGGCCCCGGCCGGCTTCCCGTCCGGCTGTCGTGTCCGTCATCGCTGCTCCGCCTTCCCCCGCGGGTCGTCCGCTTCCTTCGTGTCCTTGGGCACCTTCAGTTCGACCTCCGTGCCCTGGCCCGGCACCGAGATCAGTTCCGCGCTGCCGCCGAGGTCGCGCAGCCGTCCGCGGATCGACAGGGCCACCCCGAGCCGTCCCTCGCCCTCGGCCTGGGCGAGCCGGCCCTCGGCGATGCCGGGCCCGTCGTCGCGGACGGTGACGATCACCTCGTCCGGTTCGTCCTCGACCAGGATCCAGGCCCGGGCGTTCGGCCCGACGTGCTTGCGTACGTTGTCCAGGGCCGCCCCGACGGCGGCGGCGACCTCCCGTGCGGCGGACGGCGCGAGCGGCACCGGCGCCCCGGGTTCGGCGAGGTTGACCAGGGCACCGGCGTACGGGGCGAGCAGGGCACGCAGGTCGACGGGGCCGTCCCCGGTTCCGCTCTCCGGGCCGCTCCCTGCCGCACCGGCGGTGTCGCCCACGGCGCGCACGGCCTCTCGCGGGGCCCTGGGGACGGGCACCAGGCCGCCGGAGACCAGGGTGCGCAGCGCCACCTCCTGCTCGCCGGCCATCCGGCCCAGTTCGGCCGCCTCGCCGCCGATCACCGCGCCGCGCCGCTGCACCATCGCGAGCACCTGGAGCACGCCGTCGTGGATGTCCCGCGCGAGCCGCTCCCGCTCCCTCGTCGCGGCCTCGATCTCCAGGGCGCGGGCGAGGGTGCGCTCGGAGGCGCGGGCGACCTCGACGACGTAGCCGATGGCGATGGAGGCGACCCAGACGAGGATCACGTTGTGCACGGTGTCGCGGGCGGGACTGCCGCGCTCGACCAGGTTGGCGACGGCGACCAGGCTGGAGGCGAGGGCCGCCCAGCGCCAGCCGCCCTTGATCGCGAAGGCGAGCACCGAGCCGGCGGTCCAGATCGAGGGCATGGTCGGGCCGCCCGCCTGGACCCGCTCGTGGGCGTCGGCGACGGGGGTGAGCAGGATGCCGACGAGCGCGACGGTCAGGTCGGCGGTGAGGAAGGGCTTGGTGCAGCGGGCGGCGTTGGCGATCCGGGGCAGGGTGCCCAGGGTCCACACGGCCAGTACGGCGAAGTAGGCCACGGCGAGCCAGGGACGCTCGAACTCGTCGTAGGCGGTGGCGAACAGGCCGACCGCGTAGACCATGGCGAGGATCCGGTAGCCGGTGAGCGCGCGCCACAGCGGCTGCTCGACCGACATCCTCATGACGTTCCCGCCCCTGGGCATGTGTTCCCCCACTCCCGCCCCGGACCCGCTGACGGACTACTGGGGATCGGACCGTCGCTGCTCGGCGGTCTCGTCCCGCTGCGCCTTCTTCCCCGCCTTCTCCGTCTTCTCCGCTTCCTTCTCCGCCTTCTCCGCTTCCTTGTCGGCCTTGGCCTCGTCCGCGAGCTGCCGCTTCATGACGGTCGCGTAGATGTCGACGTACTCCTGGCCGGAGAGCTTCATGATTTCGTACATGACCTCGTCGGTCACCGCACGGAGCACGAAACGGTCGTGTTCCATGCCGTGGTAGCGGCTGAAGTCCAACGGCCTGCCTATGCGGATGCCCGGCCGGATCAGCTTCGGGACGATCTTCCCGGGCGGCTGGACCTTCTCCGTGTCGATCATGGCGACGGGTATCACGGGCGCGCCGGTGGCCAGCGCCACGCGCGCCAGACCGCCGGGCTTGCCCCGGTAGAGACGCCCGTCGGGCGAACGCGTGCCCTCGGGGTAGATGCCGAACAGCTCGCCGCGCTCGATGACCCCTATACCGCTCCTGACCGCCGCCTCGCCCGCGCCGCGCGCGCCGGAGCGGTCGACCGGGAGCTGGCCCACACCTTTGAAGAAGGCGGCCGTGAGCCGGCCTTTGACACCCGGGCTGGTGAAGTACTCGGCCTTGGCGATGAAGGTGACCTTGCGGTGGAGCACGGCCGGCAGGAAGAAGGAGTCGGAGAACGACAGGTGGTTGCTGGCCAGAATGGCCGGGCCGTCGGCGGGTACGTTCCCCAGGCCGTCCACCCAGGGCCTGAAGGCGAGCTTCAGCGACCCTCCGACGGTGAACTTCGTCGCGCCGTACAACAACCGAGTGCCTTCCTGTGTGTGTGGGTCAGACCATATCCCGGAGCACCGTCAATGGCTCCGACGGCCCTGGTCGGTGTCAGTGCGGTCGCGTACGGTGAAGGTCCTGCAACTCGTGTGCGGGCGCGCCCCATGACACCCGTGTCCTGACCGTCATGGCGTACAGCCCCTCTGTACGACTGCTGCACGACTCCTACGACTCTTACGACTTTCAGACCGGGAGGCCAAGGTGCCGCTCCTGACCGGAGCCGAGCCGTATCGCCATGAGGGCGGGGAGACCGCAGTCCTCCTCTGCCACGGCTTCACCGGTTCGCCGCAGTCGCTGCGTCCCTGGGCGGAGCATTTCGCCGAGCACGGCCTGACCGTCTCGCTGCCCCTGCTCCCCGGGCACGGCACCCGCTGGCAGGACCTGCGGGTGACCGGCTGGCAGGACTGGTACGCGGAGGTGGACCGCGAGGTGCGGCTGCTGCGGGACCGGTGCGCGCGGGTGTTCGTGGCCGGCCTGTCCATGGGCGGAGCGCTCGCCCTGCGGCTGGCCGCGCGGCACGGCGACGCGGTGAGCGGCGTCATGGTCGTCAACCCGGCGAACAAGGTGCACGGACTGAGCGCGCACGCGCTCCCCGTGGCCCGCCATCTGATCCCCACGACGAAGGGGATCGCGAGCGACATCGCGGACCCGTCGGTCACGGAACTGGGGTACGACCGGGTACCGCTGCACGCGGCCCACTCCCTGCGCACCTTCCTGCGGCTGCTCGACGGCGAACTGCCCCAGGTCACCCAGCCGCTGCTGCTGCTGCGCAGCCCGCAGGACCATGTGGTGCCGCCCGCGGACTCGGCCCGGATCCTCGGCCGGGTCTCCTCCCTCGACGTGACGGAGATCCTGCTGGAACAGAGCTACCACGTGGCGACGTTGGACTACGACGCGGAGCGGATCTTCCAGGAGAGCACCGCGTTCATCGGCCGGCTCGCACCTGGCTCCGTCGACGAGCCCGGTCTCGGCAAGGAAGGGACGACCACAGGTGGCTGAGCACGACTCGGACCGCGAGGACCGCGAAGGGCGTGAGGACCGGGAGGCGCGCGAGGTCGGCGGAGGCCGTGACGGCCGGGGTCCGGAGGGTCCGGAGGAACAGGCCGTCCCCTTCGACGAGGACGCCGCGTGGGCGGCGATCGTCGCCGGGTACGGGGACGAGCCGCCGGACCCGGCGGGCGCCAAGCCGTTCAAGTCGGTCGAGGATCTGGCGTTGCTGGAGCCCGAGACCAATGACGAGGGGTCGGCGCAGGCCGAGGCCCCGGCGAAGACCGGGGAGAAGCCGGCCAAGCCGCTGGGCGGTTCCATCGCCTTCGCGCCGGGTGTGGGCCCGCGCGACTACAGCGTGTCCGAGCCTTCCGAGGACGACTTCGACGACGGCGACGAGGGCCACTTCGTACCGCCGGAGCCGCCGCCGCTGCCCGAGTCCGACCTCGCCTCCAAGCTCGCCTGGCTGGGGGTGCTGGGCGGCCCGGTGCTGCTCCTGCTGGCGATCCTGCTCGGCTGGGAGATGACCTGGTGGCTGACCACGCTCTGCATCGGCGGCTTCCTGGGCGGCTTCGCCACCCTGGTGATGCGGATGCGCACCGACGACGAGGACGACGATCCCGGCCGCGGCGCGGTGGTCTGAGAGCGGGCCCCTCGCCCACGCGGTCTACGCGGCCGCCGGCACTCTGAGGGCGGCCAGCACCGGCAGGTGGTCGGTGGCCGCCCTCAGGTCGGCCCCGCTCACCCCGGGCCGGCCGAGCGGGACGCCGCAGCCCAGGACCTCGACGCCCTCCGTGGCGAACAGGGCGTCGATGCGCTGATGCGGTTCGGTGGGCGTCGAGGTGTACTCACCGCCCCAGGGCGCGGCCGCCCAGCAGTCCGTGAGGGATTCGCCCAGCCGCCGGAAGGTGCGGCCGTCCGGCCGCTCGTTGACGTCACCGCCCGCGACCGCGTGCTCCACGCCCATCCCGGCGAGCCGGTTCAGGAGCATGCCGCCCTGCTCGTACCGCTCGTCCTCCGCCAGCGACAGATGACAGCTCAGCACCCCGAGCCGGGCGCCCCCGAACCGTACGACGGCGGTGGCGAAGCCGCGCCGGTGCAGCCCCGGGGTGAGCGGCAGCAGCACGTCCTCGGTGCGCTCGACGGTCGTCCGCAGGGAGCACAGGACGGCGGGCCCGGCGGCCGTGGCACCTCCGGACAGCGTGACCAGTCCGGAGGCGGAGGCGAGCCGCGCCAGCTTCTTGCGCCACCGGAAGAACCGCGGCGCCTCCTGAAGCAGCACCAGATCGGGCGCGCAGGCGGTGATCACCCGGGCGAGCGCACCGGTGTCGTCCCGCATCGAACGGATGTTGTAGCTCAGCACCCGGACCACGGCCGAACCGTCCGGCTCGGTACGGGAGTCGGGCAGCAGCGGAGTCGTCGCCATGGGGATCAAGATACGCCGACCCCGCACGACGTGAGCGGGTCAGCGCCGCACGCGCTCGAGGAAGCCGTATCACGCGGACGCGGAGCCCGCGCACCGCGGACCGTCCTGTGCAGCCTGCGGCCGTCGTACGTACGGCGCGGAAACGGCAGCGCCCGCCGTCCCCCGAGGGGAGCGGGCGGGCGCCGTCGTGCGTGTGACGAGAGGTGGTCACATGATCGGGTCGGGCTGGCGGGCCAGGTCGGCTGCGCCCACCAGGCCGGCCTTGTTGCCGAGTTCGGCGGCGCGGACCTCGGCCACCGGGCGCCAGTTGCCGCCGACCAGCCAGCGCTTGTAGGACTTGCGGATCGGGTCGAGGACCAGCTCGCCCTCCTCGGAGAGACCGCCGCCGACGATGAACGCGGACGGGTCGAAGAGGGAGGCCAGGTCCGCGAGGCCCGCGCCGACCCAGCGGGCCAGCTCGCGGTAGGAGTCGACGGCCACCGGGTCGCCCTGGCGGGCGGCCATGGAGACGTGCTTGCCCTCGATGCCCTCGGGGGTGCCGTCCCCCAGGGAGAGCAGCGTCTCCGCGTTCTCGGGGGTCGCGTTGGCGCGCTGGGTGGCGTACCGGACGAGGGCGCGGCCGGAGGCGTACTGCTCCCAGCAGCCCTGCGAACCGCAGCCGCACAGCAGGCCGTCCGGCACCATCCGGATGTGCCCGAACTCGGCGGCCACGCCGAAGTGGCCCCGGCGCAGCTTGTTGCCGATGATGACGCCACCGCCCAGACCGGTGCCGAGCGTGATGCAGATGACGTTGCGGTGGCCCTTGCCGGCACCGAACTTGTACTCGCCCCAGGCCGCGGCGTTGGCGTCGTTCTCCACCACGACGGGAAGACCCGTGCGGGCCTCGACCTTCTCCTTGAGCGGCTCGTTGCGCCAGTAGATGTTGGGGGCGAAGTACACCGTCGAGCGCTGGCGGTTGACGTATCCGGCCGCACCGATGCCCACGCCGACGATCTCGTGGCCCGCGCGTGCCCCCTCCACCGCGGAGGCGATCGCGTCCACGATGCCCTCGGGCGTACCCGGGGTCGGCACCTTGTGGACCGAGAGGATGTTGCCGTCCTCGTCGACCACGCCGGCCGCGATCTTGGTGCCGCCGATGTCGACGCCGATGGTGAGTCCCATGAATCCCTCAGTTCCGGTCGAGCCCCGCTACCGCCCACGGTACCCGAGGCACTGCCGCCGGGTTCCCGGCACCGACGGGACCGGCCACCGGCTTCGGGCCGTCAGTCCAGGTCGATGCGTTCCCCGCCGGGGCCCGGCTCGTCGCCCCGGTCCCGGCCCGGGTCGCCCTTGCCGCCCTCGTCCCGGGCCTCGTCGGGGTCCCAGGCGCGGGTGTCTCCGGTCGTCCAGCGGTGTTCCTGACCCTGGACCGCGGAGCGGTAGGCGGCGAGCAGTTCGTTGCCCGCGGCGGTGAGGTGGTCGAAGACGTCCGGGTTGCGTTCGACGACCGGTTCCACGGCCGCCTTGGCCTGCTGGACGACCTGGCGCACCATCTGCTGCGCGGCCGGCCCGGCGACCGCGCCGAACAGGGGGCCCTGGAGGCCTCCGGTGAGCTGGTCGAACTTCTCGGCGACCGCGTCGACGAGCTTGCGCAGTTCCTCGGCAGCCGAGCCGGGCGGCGGTCCGTACCGGGCGCGGCGGCGGACCTTCTCCGCCTCGAGGTCCTCGGCGCACGCCGTCGCCCAGGCGTCCGCGTCAAAGGCGGTGCGCGCCTCGTTCACAGCGCGTACGTCGTCCTCCACTGCGCGTACGTCGTCCACGGGTTCGTCCCCGGCGGCATCGGGCGGGGGGAGCTGATCGCTCATGAGGGACTCCTGACTACGGTGGGCCCCTCCGACGTTACCCGAACGGCCGTGGCGGCTTCACGGGGTGCGCGGCCACAGCTGCGGATCCGGCCGGAACCGGATGCGCAGCTCGCCCTCGCGCAGGGCCGCGCCGTCCACGGTGCAGCGGCGCAGCGCGGAGGGCAGCGGGACGGTCCGCCGGAACGGCCCGGCGGTGACGGCGAGTTCGTCGCCGCGCCGGATCAGGTCCAGTTCCTCGCGCCGGGCGCCGGGCAGGGGGATGTGCCAGACCAGTACGCCGTCGTCGGCGGTGGAGGACTCCTCGCTCGAGGGGAGCCGGGAGTGGGCGGGACCGGTGACGGGCCACTCGACCCGGGCGGGCGCCCCCTCGGCGGCCGGCATGCCGGGTACGGCGAGCGCGGCGAGATCGTCCGGGCCCCGCGGGTCGCGTCCCAGGTGGGCGACCGGGTGGACGTCGTACGTCTCGCGCCACTCGTCCAGGGTCTTGCGCTGCTGGGCGACCAGGCCGGCGAGCCGGCCGTCCTCGACGTCCTCGGGCAGGAGGCGCCCGGCGACCAGCGCGTCGGTGCGCAGTCCGCGCAGGGCGAGGCCCAGGCCCGCGGCGCGTACCGCGTCGGCGCCGGCCGGTCCGGGCTCGGCGACCAGCCGTACGGCGGTGCCCCGGTCGGCGAGGACGGCCTCGACCGCGGCCAGTTCGGTGTCCCAGCGGGCGGCCGTCCCGTACAGCCACTCCGCGGGCATCGGGACCCCGGCGAGGCGGCCGAGCACCGGGCGCAGGGCGCGGGCGGCCTGGCGTTCCGGCGGGAGCAGGCGGCGCAGGCAGCGGCGGAGGTCCTCGGGGAGGGCGAGGAGGGCGAGGGCCTGCGGGGTGGGCGGGAGATCGACGACGAGCAGGTCGTACGCCTGTGACAGCGCCGCGTCCCGCAGGGCGCGCAGCACGGAGAGCTCCTCGGCACCGGGCAGCGGGCCGAGGTCCTCGGGGTCGAGCCGGGACGCGCCGAGCAGGTCGAGCACCGTGGCGGCCCGGTCCTGGAGGGCGGCCAGGTCGGCGCGGAAGTCCGTACCGGCGTCGACCCGCCGGGCGGTGAGTCCCTGCTCGACCTCGACGGGCTCGGCGCCCACGGGCGTCCCCAGTGCGGCGCCCAGCGTGTCCACCCGGTCGGTGCCCAGCACCAGGACGCGGGCGCCTGAGCGGGCGGCGGCGAGCGCGGTGGCCGCCGCGACGGTGGTACGTCCGTTGCCGCCGGGGCCCGTGATCAGGAGGGTACGCATGAGGGTGAACGGTACCCGGGACCGTGCCCGACCGGCGCCGCCGCCTCCCGGCCGGTGCTACTCCGCGGCCGGCTTCCCGCCGGAGCCGGCGGCGGGCTCCTCGCCCGTCTCCACCCGCTTCTTCAGTCCCGCCAGGGCCCGGTCGATGATGACCTTCTCGGCCTTGCGCTTGATCATGCCGAGCATCGGGATCTTGACGTCGACGGTGAGCCGGTAGGTGACCTCGGTGCCCGTGCCGGCCGGCGTCAGGAGGTAGGAGCCGTCCAGGGAGCGCAGCATCTGGGACTTCACCAGCGTCCAGGAGACCTCGTGCTCACCGGTCCAGGTGTACGCGAGGGTCTGGTCGTCCTTGATCGCGCCGGCGTCCATGACGAGGCGCACCTGCTCGGCCCGGCCCCGGTCGTCGGAGGAGAGGACCTCGGCCTCCTTCACCTCACCGGTCCAGTCCGGGTAGCGGGCGAAGTCGGCGATCACCTCCATGACATCGGCCGGTGCCGCCTCGATCGTGATGCTCGAGCTGGTGTGTTCCGCCATCGCCGTGGCTCCTCCAGGTGCGGGCCGGTAGTTCGGATCGCCGTGCGCGGCCCCCGCGCACGCACGTGCAGCGGAAGGCTATCGCGCACCCGGCCGGCGCCCCTCATCCGACCGCGACTCATCCGACCGCGACTCGTCCGGACGCGACTCGTCCGGCCGCGACTCGTCGGAGGTCCTCACCACTCGAGGGCCCAGGGCCGGCCGCCGGCCGCGAAGTGCCCCACGTTCACACATTCGGTGGCCCCGATCCGCATGCGCCGGACCAGCGGCTGGTGCACATGGCCGAACAGCGCGTACCGCGGCCTGGTGCGGTGGATGGCGTCCAGCAGGGCCCGGCTGCCGCGCTCGAAACGGCGTGCGACGGTGTCGTACACCAGCTCCGGGACCTCCGGCGGGATGTGCGTGCACAGCACGTCGACCTCGCCGACGGCCTCGATCTTCGCCGCGTACTCCTCGTCGCCGATCTCGTACGGCGTTCTCATGGGCGTACGCAGTCCGCCGCCGACGAAGCCGAAGGTCCGGCCGCCGATCTCCACCCGTCCGCCGTCGAGGACGGTGGTGCCGGGGCCCGCGTACTCCTGCCACAGGGCCGGTATGTCGACATTGCCGTAGGTGGCGTACGTGGGTGCGGGGAAGGCGGCGAACAGTTCGGCGTACTGCTTGCGCACCGCCGTCTCGATCGCCCCGGCGCGGTCCTCGCCGATGCCCGCCCACAGCCGGGACTGGAACGCGCGCGCCTCCTCGAAGCGGCGGGCGGTGCGCAGTTCCACGATCCGGTCGGCGTTCTCCACGCCGAACAGGTCGGGGAAGATGCCGCGAGAGTGGTCGGCGTAGTCGAGGAAGAGCACCAGGTCGCCCAGGCAGATCAGGGCGTCCGCGCCGTCGCCGGCGCGGGCCAGGTCACGGGCGTTGCCGTGCACGTCGCTGACCACATGGACGCGCGTGCGCCGGTCCCCGTCTGGTGTGGAAGCCATGGCGATCAAGGGTAGGCGTGTCCGTCCCGCGTGAACAGTGGTGCGCGGACCTGCGGTAACTGGCTCGGCAGGGAAGCAGTGGAATAGTGTGCGCGATGGAGCACCCAGCTGTGTGACGCAGCGAACATCTCACCGGGACCCCCTGTCGTAGCATCCATACCGGCGGGTAACGTCCGGGCCGTCCACTCGTGCTCGGGTTTTCAACAGCTGAATCCTCGAGCACTCGACCGAGCCTTGGACCGCACCGCCGCCGCAGCGCACAACGTCGTGGCGCCGGCGCCCTAAGAGGAGCAGCAGTCTTGCGCGAGTTCAGCCTTCCCGCTTTGTACGAGGTCCCCGCGGACGGCAATCTGACCGACATCGTCCGCAGAAACGCCGCGCAGCATCCCGATGTCGCCGTCATCGCCCGCAAGGTCGGCGGCGTGTGGCAGGACGTGACGGCGACCGCCTTCCTCGACGAGGTGCGGGCTGCCGCCAAGGGGCTCATCGCCTCCGGTGTCCGGCCCGGCGACCGGGTGGGGCTGATGTCCCGCACCCGCTACGAGTGGACCCTGCTGGACTTCGCGATCTGGAGCGCCGGCGCGGTCACCGTGCCGGTGTACGAGACCAGTTCGCCGGAGCAGGTGGCCTGGATCCTCAGCGACTCCGGCGCCACCGCCTGTGTGGTGGAGAGCGACGGCCACGCGGCCATGGTGGAGTCGCTGCGCGACCGGCTGCCCGCGCTGAAGCACGTGTGGCAGATCGAGGGCGGCGCTCTCGCCGACGGCGCACTCGCCGGCGGTGCGATCGCTGAGCTGGGACGGCTCGGCCGGGACGTCACCGACGAGACGGTCGAGGAGCGCAGCTCCGTGGCCAGGGCCGACGACCCGGCGACCATCGTCTACACCTCCGGCACCACCGGCCGCCCCAAGGGCTGTGTGCTCACCCACCGCAGCTTCTTCGCCGAGTGCGGCAACATCGTGGAGCGGCTGCGCCCGCTGTTCCGCACCGGTGAGTGCTCGGTGCTGCTCTTCCTCCCGCTCGCGCACGTCTTCGGCCGGCTGGTGCAGATCGCGCCGATGATGGCGCCGATCAAGCTGGGCTGCGTCCCGGACATCAAGCAGCTCACCGACGAACTGGCCGCGTTCCGGCCGACGCTGATCCTGGGTGTGCCGCGGGTCTTCGAGAAGGTCTACAACTCGGCGCGGGCCAAGGCGCAGGCCGACGGCAAGGGCCGGATCTTCGACCAGGCGGCGGACACCGCCATCGCGTACAGCAAGGCGCTGGACACGCCGTCGGGCCCGTCCCTCGGTCTGCGGCTCAAGCACAAGGTCTTCGACCGGCTCGTGTACGGCAAGCTGCGCGCGGTGCTCGGCGGACGCGGCGAGGCCGCCATCTCCGGCGGCGCGCCGCTGGGCGAGCGCCTCGGCCACTTCTTCCGCGGCATCGGCTTCACGGTGCTGGAGGGGTACGGGCTCACCGAGTCCTGTGCGGCCACCACGTTCAACCCCTGGGACCGGCCGAAGATCGGCACGGTCGGACAGCCGCTGCCCGGCTCGGTGGTCCGGATAGCCGACGACGGCGAGGTGCTGCTGCACGGCGAGCACCTGTTCAAGGAGTACTGGAACAATCCGGGCGCGACGGAGGAGGCGCTGGCCGACGGCTGGTTCCACACCGGCGACATCGGCACCCTCGACGAGGACGGGTACCTGAGCATCACCGGGCGCAAGAAGGAGATCCTGGTGACCGCGGGCGGCAAGAACGTGGCGCCGGCCGTGATCGAGGACCGTATCCGCGCGCACGCGCTGGTCGCGGAGTGCATGGTGGTCGGCGACGGGCGGCCGTTCGTGGGCGCGCTGGTCACCGTCGACGAGGAGTTCCTGGTCCGCTGGGCGGCGGAGCACGGCAAGCCGGAGGGGGTCACGGCGGCGGCGCTGAGCGAGGACCCCGATCTGATCGCCGCGATCCAGACGGCGATCGACGACGGGAACGCGGCGGTCTCCAAGGCGGAGTCGGTGCGGAAGTTCCGGGTGCTGCCGGCTCAGTTCACGGAGGAGTCGGGGCACTTGACTCCGTCGTTGAAGCTGAAGCGGAACGTGGTGGCGAAGGACTACGCGCACGAGATCGAGGCGCTCTACACGAAGTAGGGCGTCCGTCCTGGCCGGGAACGCTGTTCTTCGCCCCGCCGCCCCTTCCCTTCCCCGGGGGCTCTGCCCCCGGCCCCCCGCTCCTCAGACGCCGGAGGGGCCGAGTCGGGTTCAGAGCAGGGTTTTCAGTTGGTCCGCCAGCAGGTCCCAGCGCCATTTCTCCTCGACCCAGGCCCGGCCCCGCTCGCCCATCCTGCGGCGGAGTCCGGGGTCGGCGAGGAGGGTGATGATGCGGTCGGCGGACTCGGCGGGGGTGTCGCCCCGGACGACCCAGCCGGTCTCGCCGTCGAGGACCGCGTCGGGGGCGCCGCCCGAGTCGCCGGCGACGACGGGCAGACCGGTCGCGGAGGCCTCCAGGTAGACGATGCCGAGCCCCTCCACGTCCAGTCCGCCGCGCCGGGTGCGGCAGGGCATCGCGAAGACGTCCCCGGCGCCGTAGTGGGCGGGCAGTTCGGACCAGGGCACGGCGCCGGTGAAGCGGACGGAGCCGGCCACCCCGGTGTCCTGGGCGAGCCGGCGCAGGTCCTTCTCGTAGGGCCCGCCGCCGACGATCAGCAGCACGGCGTCCGGCTCGGCGGCCAGGATCGCGGGCATGGCGCGGATCAGTGTGTCCTGCCCCTTGCGCGGCACCAGCCGGGAGACGCAGACGACCACCGGGCGGTCGGTCAGGCCGAGCCGGGCCCGGACTTCGTCGCCGCCGGAGCCGGGGTGGAAGGTCTTCTCGTCGACCCCGGGCGGCAGTCGCACCATCCGCGAGGCCGCCCCGGGCGTGAGCGCGCCGGCGATCCGCGAGCGCGTGTACTCGCCGAGGTAGGTGATCGTGTCCGTGGACTCGCCGATCCGGCGCAGCAGTTGCCGGGCGGCGGGGAGCTGGGCCCAGCCCGCCTCGTGGCCGTGGGTGGTGGCCACGATCCGCTCGGCGCCCGCCCGGCGCAGCGCCGGTGCCATCAGCCCGAGCGGCGCCGCCGCCCCGAACCACACCGAGGTGCACCCGTGTTCGCGCAGCAGGGCGACGGCCCGCCGGGTCGCCTGCGGGGTCGGCAGCAGCATCGGCGTACGGGCGCGTACGACGGTGAAGGGCTGCTCGGCGTCGAAGGCGGCCGTCGCCAGGGCGCCCTCCCGGGTGCGCTTCCAGGTGGAGGCGTGGACGACGAGGCGCTCGGGGTCGAGCCGCAGCGCCATGTTGTGCAGGAACGCCTGGATGCCGCCGGGCCGGGGCGGGAAGTCGTTGGTCACGATCAGGGTCTTGTGCATCGTCGCCGACCCTACCGAACCGCCGGCACCCGGTACCGAACCGGCCGGGGGCCGGAGACCGGGGGGCCGGAGACCGGGGGGCCGGGGGCCGGGGGCCGGGGGCCGGGCGGCTCCGGGTTCCGGCGGGCCGCTGTGGCACGCACACCGGGGTCCGCGACATCATGGCCCCCCAGGACCGCACACCGACGGGCAGGAATCACGTGGACACGATGGGCTCGCGCGGGTCCCCGGCTCGGCTGCTCGCGCTCTGGGGGCTGACGAGGACCGTCCTGCTGCTGTGGGTCCTGAAGGTGGTCGTCTTCCCCGGCCCGGACGTCACCAGCGACGTGTCCGGGATCTACCGGGGCTGGTACGAGGTCCTGCGCACCGGAACGTTCCCGCTGGACGACGTGACCTGGCAGTACCCGCCCGCGGCGGCGCTGGCGATCCTCTCCCCCGGCTTACTGCCGTTTTTGGAGTACGCCACGGCGTTTTTCGTCCTGGTGCTCCTCGCCGACCTGGCCACCCTGGCACTGCTGCTGTACGCGGGCGGCCGGCCGGGTCTGAGCCGTCGCGGCGCCTGGGTGTGGGTGGCGGGCGTGCCGCTGCTCGGGCCGACGGTGTACGCCCGCTACGACGTGATGGTGACCGCGGTGGCGGTGGCCGCGCTGCTGGCCGGCGCCCGGCGTCCCCGGCTGCTGGGGGTGCTGGCGGCCTTCGGCGCGTTGCTGAAGGTGTGGCCGGCGATGCTGCTGCTCGGTGTCCGCCGGCGTTCCGCGTGGGTGTCGGCGGCGGTGACCGGTGTCGCGGTGGCGGGCGCGTTCGCGGTGTCCATGCCGGGCGCGTTCGCCTTCCTGGACTTTCAGCGCGACCGGGGCACGGAGGTGGAGTCGCTGGGCGCGCTGGTCTTCCATGTCGCCCGGCACTACGGCTGGGACGGCCGGGTGCTGCTCAACTACGGCTCGGTGGAGTTCCTCGGCCCGTACGTGACCTGGGTGAGCACGGGCGCCATGGTGCTGACCGGGGCGGCCCTGGCCTGGCTGGTGCTGTGGCGGCTGCTGGCCACCCGCTTCGAGCCGCACACCCTCGCCGACGCCGCGTTCGTGGCCGTGCTGATGTTCACCACCACCAGCCGGGTGATCAGCCCGCAGTACATGGTGTGGCTGGTCGGGCTCGCCGCGGTCTGCCTGTGCCACCGCGGGAGCCGGATGCGGCTGCCGGTGGCCCTGGTGCTGGTCGCGTCGTTCGTGACGGTGCTGGAGTTCCCGCTGTGGTTCGCGCACGTCGTGGCCAGTGACCCGCTCGGCATCGCCCTGCTGTTCCTCCGCAACGGCCTGCTGGTGGCCGCCACCCTCCTCGCCGCCCGCACCCTGTGGCGCGCGACGGTCCCCCGGTCGCTCCCGCCCGCGGACCTCGCAGACCACCCCCGAAGCCCCACGAAAGCACCGGTCTCCTCCTGACCGTTCCCTCCCGACGGCTCCCCTCCCGACGGCTCTCCTCCCGACTCCGGCCCGGTCTCCCGGTGCGGCGAACGCCCCGGCCGGGTCACCTGACCGACCCCTCCCGACGGGTCTCCCCCTGACCGGTGCCCCACGGCGGGTCCCCTCCCGACCGGCCCCTCCCGACCGATCTCTTCCCGACCGGTCTCCTCCCGACTCCGGTGCAGTCTCCCGGTGCGGCGAACGCCCCGGCCGGGTCAGTGGAGTTGCTCGCGCAGGTAGTCCTGCCAGGCGACGGTGAAGGCCTCCGGTGTGGTGCCGAGGACCCGGTGCATCGCGTCCTCGACCGCGCCGTCCCGCCGCGCGTGCGCGCCCACGGCACGGTAGAACGCGCCGAGGCGTTCCTCGCCCCAGCGCTCCGCGATGAGGCGGCAGGCCATCCAGCCGCTCTCGTAGGCGCGGGCGAGGCCGTCGGTGTCGCCGGAGAAGCCGAAGTCGCCGTCGTCCGGCAGCCCGGAGGGGACCTCCCCGTACCTCACCGCACGGGCGAGTTCCGGTGCCGCGTCGGCCGGGAGGCGGTCGCCGTCCCGGTAGCCGACCCAGTCGGCGAAGCCCTCGGACAGCCACAGCGGGGTCGAGGCGGTGGTGTGGGCGCGGGTGGCGACGTGGGCGGTCTCGTGGGTGACCACGACCTGCCGGCCCGAGTCGCCGAGCACTCCGAAGGCGTCCGGGTTGACGATGACCCGGTCCGCGGGTGACGTGGCGCCGGCGCCGGTCTCGCCGGTGGTGACGGCCGCGATCCCCCGGTAGGAGGAGGCGGGCGAACCCAGCAGCCCCGCCATCTCCTCCAGGGAGCCCGGGACCAGGACCACGACGCGCCGCTCCCAGCGCGGGCCCCACGCGTCCGACACCGACGGCACCGCGCGGTCGGCCAGTTCGGCGTAGTCGCGCAGTTTCCCGTCGGGCTGCCCCACACCGAGCACCAGGCTCCGTTCCCCGTGCACGGCACGCACCGCGCCCTGGTCCCAGAGCTGCCGGCCGGTCTTCCCGGCGGGCCGGTCGGAGTCGACGGACCACCGGCCGTCGTCGTGCCGGGTCAGGCGCAGGGTGCGGGCGGTGGTGACCGGGGCCCGGTCGTAGCCCGCGACGCGGTAGCCGAGGTCGGCGTCGACGGTGGCGCTGTCCCCCGTGCGGCGCACCGCGGTCACGCGGTAGGTCCAGTCGGCCAGCGGCACCTCACGCAGGCTGTCGTACCCGGCCCGGGTGCCGGTACGGGCGTAGGCGGCGGCGTCGTGGCCGAGGACGGCCCCGGCCCGCCGGTCGAGCAGTGCCTGCACCTCGGCGTGGGCGCCGTCGACGGCCGGCCGGCCTCCGCAGCCGACCAGGGAGACGAGCAGCAGACACAGCGCCGTCACCGGCGCACCCGACACCCGCCTTCGACCAGCCACCCTTGTGAGGGTACGGGCGCCGGGCAGCTCCGGTCAGACCCTGGTGACGGACGAGACCGGCATCATCCCGACCGGGTCGTAGCGCACGGGGGCACCGGGGTAGGGCGCGTGGATCACCTGACCGTTGCCCGCGTACATCCCGACATGGCTGGCGTCGGACCGGTAGAGCACCAGGTCGCCGGGCCGGGCCTGGGAGAGCGGGACCTGCCGGCCGGCGTGCCGCTGGGCCTGCGAGGTGCGGGGCAGGGCCACCCCGGCCTGCGCGTACGACCATTGCATCAGACCGGAGCAGTCGAAGCCGGAGGGCCCGTTGGCGCCCCAGACGTAGGGCGAGCCGAGGGCGGAGTGGGCGGCGGCCACCGCGGCGGCCGCGCGGCCGGAGGCAGCCGCGGCGCCGACCGGGCCGGGCAGTCCCAAGAGGCCGGATCCGCCGGATCGGGCAGCCCGCTCGTAGGCGGCGCGTTCGGCCTCGGGGAGCGCGTCGAGCAGCCGCCGGGCCTCGGCGAGTTTGCGCTTCACGGTCTTCTTGTGGGCGGCGGCCGCCCTGCGGCTCCGCTCCAGTTCTTTCAGCTCGTCGGACGCCTTCGCGCGGTTCTGGTCCAGGGAGCGCCCGGCCTTCTGGAGTTCCTTCAGCCGTCCGGCCTGGCGGGCGGTGAGCCGGTCGAGCACCGAGGCCCGCTCGAGGTAGTCCTCCGGATCGTCGGAGAGGAGCAGGGTGAGGGAGGGGTCGAGCCCGCCGGAGCGGTACTGCGCGCCGGCCAGCGAACCGAGCGCTTCCCGCAGGGTGTTGACACGCTCCTGCTGCCGGGCGATCTCGTCCTGGACGGTGTTGATCCGCCCCCGCAGGGTGCCCGCGCGGGAGTCGGCCCGGTGGTACGCCTCGGTCGCCCGCTCGGCCTCCTCGTAGAGGCGGTCCACGTCGGCCGTCGGATCGTCGTGCGGGACGGCCGTCGCCGGTACGGTGCCCAGGGCGGCTGCCGCCGCGGACAGGAGACCTACGGCGACGGTGGTGCCCCGGTCGAGACCGGGGGAGGGTGCAAGGCGTCGATGGGACCCCACGGGGACCGCGCTCCTTCCGCTGGCGGACAGGGAAACGCGGCAGACAGTAACCCCGGTGCGGGCGGCCGACCAATGACCCGGGTGACCACGCACAGTGACGCCCCGCCTCTGACCGCAGGTCACAGGCGGGGCGTGGAGTCGGACGGCGGGGCCGCGATTCCCCCGAACGGAGGCACGCGCCCCTGCCGCGGCCGACAGGAGTGACGAGGCGTCTTGGGCCGCTCCTAGACGCGGACGCCGAACATGAACGGGCCGCCGATGGTGTTCATCGACTCGTAGCGGACGACGGTGCCGCTGCGCGGGGCGTGGATGATCTGGCCGTTGCCCGCGTAAAGACCCACGTGGTGCAGGTCGTTGAAGAAGAAGACCAGGTCGCCGACCTGGAGCTGGCTGGCCGAGTAGATCCTGGTGCCCGCGCCGGTCTGCGACTCGGAGGTGCGCGGGAGGCCGACGCCGGCCTGGGCGTACGCCCAGGAGGTGAGGCCCGAGCAGTCGAAGGAGGACGGGCCGGTGGCGCCGTAGACGTAAGGGGTGCCGAGCTTGCTCTGGGCGGCGGCGAAAGCGGCGCCGGCGCGGCCGGAGCCGTTGGAGACCGGGGCGGAGCTGCCGGTGCCGGCGGCGGTGCCCGCGTCGGAACCGGAACCGGAACCCGAACCGGAAGCCTTGAGGACCTCCCGCTCGCTGGCGCGGGTGGCGCGGGCCTCCTCCTCGGCGAGCTGTGCCTTCTCCTCCGCGGTCAGGCTGTTGAGCAGCTTCTGCGCGGCGCCCAGCTTGCCCTGGACTTCCTTCTTCTTCTTGCCCAGTTCGGTGCGGGTGGAGTCGAGGTCCTTGAGCTTGCCGGAGGCCTCGGAGCGCTGCTGGGCGAGCTCGCGCTGCTTCTCCTGGATCTTCTTCAGCGCGTCGACCTGCTGGGTGCTGAGCTGGTCGAGGGTGGACGCCTTGTCGAGGTAGTCGTCCGGGTCGGCGGAGAGGAAGAGCTGGAGCGCGGGGTCGATGCCGCCGCTGCGGTACTGGGCGCTGGCCATCGAACCGAGGCCGTCGCGCAGCTCGTTGAGCTCCTGCTGGCCCTTGGCGACGTTGTCCTGGATGGTGGAGATCTCCTTCTGGAGCTTCTCCTGCTTCTCCTTGGCCCCGTTGTACTTCTCGGTGGCCTGCTCCGCCTGCTGGTAGAGCTTGTCGACCTTGGCCTTCACCTCGCCCTTGCTCGGATTTTCGCTGGGAGCCGCGTTGGCGGCCTGCGAACTCAGGACGACGGCAGCTGCGGCAGCGGTGGTGAGCACAGTGACACGTGCCCGGTTCGGCTGCTTGGGACGACGGTGGGACGCCACGGAGGCGAGCTCCTTCTTCCTCCAGCCGCCTACCGACACGCCGGTGGGCGGGACCTCCGCCGTCGCCACCCCATGTGAACGATCACCCGAGCGGAGGTTCGAGGCCTGACCCTAGTGATTCTCTTGTGATCAGTTCAAATCCTCGGGCACGAAATCTATGTCACAGTACGTTTCTTTGCCTTCAACTCACGTGCGGTGATATCGGCCTGACGCTACGTTGCGTGAATACCGAGCCAATTCGGTCAATCGGCAGGTACGTTGCGGTTGGGGCTTACGTTCCGGATGGGACGTACCGCGCCTCCGTCGCCACCGGGCCCGCGCCCTGTGCCCTACGCCCGGGAGAAGCGCTTCAGCAGGACCGCCGACGCGACCGG
This sequence comes from Streptomyces cathayae, assembly GCF_029760955.1. Classification (GTDB taxonomy): domain Bacteria; phylum Actinomycetota; class Actinomycetes; order Streptomycetales; family Streptomycetaceae; genus Streptomyces; species Streptomyces cathayae. The sequence goes on along the minus strand of NZ_CP121682.1, from coordinate 5,866,180 downwards.
GCGGGCGCCCGCGCGGGCGACTCCGTCGGCGACCTCGCGGTCGGTGGAGACGACGATGACCGGCCGCCCCGGCGGCTCGGCCCGGACCAGCTGGCGGATCAGCTCGTCCGCGGTGACGCCGGGCTTGGAGAACAGCACCCGCACCCCGCGCGGCGGCGCCAGCAGGACGGGAGCGGCCAGTTCGGCCCCGTCGAAGACGCAGGTCACCTCGGCGCCGGTCTGGGCGGCGAGCTGGGCGAGCTGGCCGAGCACCCGCAGGCGCTGCTTCTCCAGCGGCATCTGGGGATAGCCGGTCTTGGTGACGTTGTAGCCGTCGACGACGAGATGCGCCTGTGGCAGCGCCAGCAGCTGGTCGAGGACGGCCGGGTCGTCCTCGGACAGCGCCCGGGCCGCGATGTCCTTGGGGGACATGCGCCCCGGCTCGACGGCGTCCACGGTCTCGGCGGGCCGGACGGACACGGGGGGCAGCGCGAGCTCGCGCCGGAGCCCCTGCGCGGCGTCCAGCACGGTGTCCAGGAGCAGCCGCACCCGCATGTCCTCGACGCTGCGGCCCTCCCGGGCGGCCCGGCGGGCGGCCTCCAGGGCGGCCTCCGACTCGCCGAGGCGCGCCTTGAGCCGCCGGCTCTCGCTCTCGGTGGCGGACACCTGTGCCTGCCCGTCGGCGCGGACGGCGTCCAGCTCCCCCTGCAGTTTGCGCAGCGCGGCCGCGCCGCGCTTGACGTCACTGAGCGCGGACCGCAGCTTGCGGTGCAGGGAGTCCGCTTCTTTCCTGGCCGAGTCCAGGTCTCCGCGCAGCCGCTCGGTCTCGGACCTGGCGTGCTCACGGGCCCGGGCGAGTTCGGCGCGCAGCCGCTCCACCTCGGCCCGGTTCTCCTCGTCGGCGCGCTCGGCGTCGGCCCGCTGGGCCTCCTCGCCCGCGGCGGTCACCAGCTTCACCCAGCCGGGCGGCCGCATGACATAGGCCGCGGCCGCCACGTCCAGCGGGTCGGCGGCCGGGGGCGGGGAGCCCGCCTCGAGGGCGCCGGACAGTTCTGGCTGGGCCTCTTTCAGCCGCTCCGCGATGCGCTGGCGGAACAGTGGTTCGCTCTCCAGCGCGGCGGCCATGGCGTTGCCGGCGAACTTGGCGCGCCGGCTCGGGGTGAACCGGGCGTACTGCCTGAGCTGGGCGGGCAGCTCGGTGACCGTCAGTCCGCCGAAGCCGTCGGAGACGATCTGGACGACCCGGCGGCGCACGCCGTCGGGCAGCGGACGGTCGAGTACCTCAGCGGCACCGTCCTCCGGCTCCCCGCCCGCGGTCTCCACCATCCGTCACACCCCAATGCCTGTGCGCGACCCCGCGTACGGGGTCTTCCGAGCGGGGCCCGCTCCACTCAGGAGCCGGCACCCGGCCTGTCGACGAGTTCCACCTGGTCCACGGCGTTGCACCAGCGGCACCGCACCGACTCGATCGTCTCACCGAGGACCTCGCGCTCCTCGATCTTCGGCTCCCCCGCCAGGTCGAGGTGGACGTACTCGACGACCTTGGACGAGCGGGTCACGTCGAACCGGGTGAGGTTGCCGCAGAGGGTGCAGCGCCACCGCGTCGAGGCAGTCGGCTGAGGGACCGTCATCGTGGCTCTTCGCCTTTCTTCCAGTGTCCGTGACGCGCCGGGCACCCCGGCGCGTGTGGCACGTAACCCTACGGCCTGGCGGGTCCTCGCCGCCCGCCCGTCCACGGCGGCGAGGCGGTCTGCACGGTTGCGTCCCCTTACGTCATGCTCTGTGTCCATGATCCGTGACTGGGGGACATCGGCCGCCAGAGCGCTGAGGCGCCCGTCGGCACCGGTGACCCACTCCCTCATCGTCCTGTGCTGCGCGGTCTTCCTCATGGGCCCGGCCTCGGGGCTCGATCCGGGGTACGGGTCCGGGGAGGAGCTGCCGGCCGCGCAGCGGAGCTACTTCCGCCACTGGGGCGTGATCCCCGCAGAACTGTTCGAAGGCTCCCCGGGTGCCGCTCTCACCCCCGTCACGGCCCTGTTCGTCCACGGCGGCTGGGTGCATCTGCTCGGCAACATGCTCTTCCTCCACGTCTTCGGGACGATGGCCGAGGCGCGGATGGGCCGCCTGCAGTTCCTCCTGTTCTACGTCGGCTGCGGCTACCTGGCCCTGCTCGGGTACGCCGCCGCCCACCTGGACTCCGAGCAGTCCGTGGTGGGGGCCTCGGGAGCGATCTCGGCGGTCCTCGGCGCGTTTCTCTTCCTGTTCCCCCGGGCACGGGTGACCAGTCTGCTGCCGTTCCTGTTCTTCCTGCCGGTGCGCTTCCCGGCGTGGGTCGTGCTGCCGTTCTGGGCGGTGCTGCAGTGGCTGGCGGCGCTGCCCGCCTCCGACGGCCCCGGGGTGGCGTATCTGGCGCACCTGGTGGGCTTCGGGCTGGGCTTCTGCTGCGCGTGGGCGCGTTTCCAGGGGGCGACTACAGTGAGAGCCGCCCCAGCTCCGGCCCCCGAGGGAGAGAACCAGCCGTGATCACCGCGATCGTCCTCATCAAGACCAGCGTGGACCGGATCCCCGAGATCGCGGAGCAGATCGCCGCGCTGGACAGCGTCAGCGAGGTCTTCTCCGTCACCGGCACCTACGACCTGATCGCCATGGTGCGGGTCAAGCAGCACGAGGACCTGGCGGAGGTCATCCCGGGCCGGATCAGCAAGATCCCGGGCGTGGAGGGGACCGACACGCACGTGGCGTTCCGCGCGTACTCGCAGCACGACCTGGAGGCCGCGTTCGCGATCGGCCTGGACAGCTGAGACGGCCACCGCGGCCGGATGAGCCGGAGGCGAAGAACTCTTCGTCTCCGGCTCATCCGCGCGGTCCGGGCGGGTGCGCGGCATCGGGTCCGTGCTCCTCACCCGCCGGACGGCGGCCCCGGCCGCCGTCGTGCTGATCCCGGCGGGTGTCGCCGCGACCGGTTTCGCACTCTCCGACAGCCCGGCCGGCCCGGTCCCGCCTCCGCCGCCCTCCGGCCCGCGGGCCCCGGGCGGCCCGGCTCAGGCGGACGTGTCCGGCACGCAGCGGCCGTCGACCGTGCGGTAGCTCCACCGCGGGCGCCGTCCCGCACGGGTTCCCTGACGGCGCGGACGGCGCTCCACCTGTTCGTCCGGGGTGCCCGCCCCGAAGCTGACCCGGATCGCGTCGAAGGGCCTCTCGCCGGAGGGCGGCCCCGGGGCACCGCACTCGCCCGGGGTCCGCGGGGCGCCGCCGAGCAGGGCACGCGGCAGCGGGTGGGCGCGGAACAGCCCGTCCCGCACGCCGATGCCGTACTCGGCGGACAGGGCCCGCGGCGGAGCGGGAGCTGTGCCGGCCGACGACGAGGGAGAGCACGCCGACGCGCGGCGCAGCGTCCCCGGACAGGGACAGGAACCGCACCTCGGGCACGTCGGCCGGCCCGTCCCGGACCGTGCGGATCAGCCGCTCCCCGCGGGCGTCCGGCGCGTCGGCCCACCCCGGCCTCGCCGAGCGGGCCCGCCTCGTACCGGGCCGTGCCGTCGTGCCACCGGACGTCCGTCGAATCCGTCCTCCCAGGGCCCGGGCCTGTGGGGCTCACGGTCGACGAGGGCCGGCTTCCAGGGGCCGTACGGCCTGCTCCGGGCTGTCCGGGGCGTCGAGGAGAGGGACGCGGGAACCGCCGTCGCGGCGGCCGGGCGGGGCCGGCCGCCGCGGTTCACGCGTTGCTGGCCGCCACCCAGTGCTCCAGGACCCGCTTGGCGGCTCCCGAGTCGATGGACTCGGCGGCCTCGGCCATCTTCGCCCGGATCTGCTCCTCCAGGGTCCCGGTGCCCGGCTTCAGCGCCACCAGCGCCGCCGCCGAGTTCAGCAGCACCGCGTCCCGCACCGGGCCCCGCTCGCCGTCCAGCAGCCGCCGGGCGACCTCGGCGTTGTACGAGGCGTCGGCGCCGCGCAGCGCCTCCAGCGGCACGGGCTCGATGCCGACGTCCCGCGGGTCGAAGTGCTCCTCGGTCACCTTGCCGTCCCGGACCACCCACACCCGCGAGGTGCCGGTGGTCGTCAGCTCGTCGAGGCCGTCGTCACCGCGGAACACCAGCGAGGAGTGGCCGCGGTCGGCGAACACACCGGCCATGATCGGCGCCATCCTCGGGTCGGCGACCCCGACGGCCTGGGCCCGGACCCGGGCCGGGTTGGCCAGCGGGCCCAGGAAGTTGAACACCGTACGGATGCCCAGCTGTCCTCGCGCGGCGGCCACATGGCGCAGCGCCGGGTGGAACTTCACCGCGAAGCAGAAGGTGATCCCGGCCTCCTCCGCGACCTCGGCGACCCGCTGCGGGGTCAGCTCCAGGTTGACGCCGAGCTTCTCCAGGACGTCGGAGGCGCCGGACGCGGAGGAGGCGGCCCGGCTCCCGTGCTTGACGACCTTCGCGCCGGTGCCCGCGATGACGATCGAGGACATCGTGGAGATGTTCACCGTCTTGGCGCCGTCGCCGCCGGTGCCGACGATGTCGACGGTCTCCCCCGGCACCTCGATCGCGACGGCGTGCTCGTACATCGCCCGGACGCAGCCGACGATCTCGTCGACCGTCTCGCCCTTGGCCCGCAGGGACACGGCGAACCCGGCGATCTGCGCGTCGGTGGCCTCACCGCGCATGATCAGGTCCATCGCCCAGGCGGTGTCGTCGGCGGACAGGTCGTGTCCGTCCAGCAGTCCGTTCAGCAGGACGGGCCAGGAGCGGTCCGCCGCGGTACTGCCTCCTGCGGGGGTCACAGCGCTCATCTGCCGCTCCTGGGTCATAGACAGGGGTAAAGGGGGTTTCGCCCCCACCTTATCCAGCCCGGAGCACGGCGAAGGGCCCCCGTCCGGTCTGCGGACGGGGGCCCTTCGCCGTCGTGTGGCGACGTGGGTGTCGTACGGGTCTCAGGTGATCAGTGGTGGCCGTGGCCGCTCGTGATCTCCTTGTACTCCTCGACGGTCGGCTTCGTGATCTGGGATCCCTCGCCGTAGTACCCCTTGCTGAGCTTGGCGCGCAGCTTCTCGGTCGGCTTCACCTTGCGCTCGACGCCGTTCTCGTCGACCAGCGGGCCGATCTCGACCGGCTTGTACTGCTCGTGCGCCGTGAGGGTGTGCAGCTGCTCCTGGCTGAGCGGCTCGTGGACCTCGATGAACTCACCGTGCGGCAGGCGCTTGATGATGCCCGACTCGCGGCCGTGCAGCACCTTGTCCCTGTCCCGGCGCTGCAGGCCGAGGCAGATCCGCTTGGTGATGATGAACGCCACCACGGGCCCGGCGAAGAACCCGATGCGGACGAACCAGGTGATCGCGTTGATCGACAGGTTGAAGTGGGTGGCCCACAGGTCGTTGCCACCGCCGACGAGGGAGATGAAGTACAGGGTGATCCACGCGACGCCGAAGGCGGTGCGCGTCGGGGCGTTGCGCGGGCGGTCCAGGATGTGGTGCTCGCGCTTGTCCCCGGTGACCCAGGACTCGATGAACGGGTAGACCGCGATGGACACCAGGACCAGCCCGAAGACCGTCAGCGGGATGAACACGCCCAGGGCGAGCGTGTGGCCCCAGAAGTTGATCTCCCAGCCCGGCATCACACGGACCAGGCCCTCGGAGAAGCCCATGTACCAGTCGGGCTGGGCTCCGGTGGAGACCATGTCCGGCCGGTAGGGGCCGATGTTCCAGACCGGGTTGATCGTCGCGACCGCCGAGACGACGCACAGCACACCGAAGACCAGGAAGAAGAAGCCTCCGGCCTTGGCGATGTACACCGGCAGGAGCGGCATGCCCACGACGTTCTTGTTGCTCTTGCCGGGGCCCGCGAACTGCGTGTGCTTGTGGTAGAAGACCAGGATCAGGTGCGCCACCACGAGGCCGAGCATGATGCCCGGCAGCAGCAGGATGTGGATCGAGTAGAACCGGGCGATGAAGTCGTCCCCCGGGAACTCCCCGCCGAAGAGGAACATCGAGATGTACGTGCCGACGATCGGCACGGACAGGATCGCGCCCTGCGTGAAGCGGATACCGGTGCCGGAGAGCAGGTCGTCCGGGAGCGAGTAGCCGGTGAACCCGGTGAACATGCCCAGGACGAGCAGCAGGAAGCCGAACACCCAGTTGACCTCACGCGGCTTGCGGAAGGCACCGGTGAAGAACACGCGCATCATGTGCACGAACATGCCGGCCACGAAGATCAGCGCGGCCCAGTGGTGGATCTGCCGGATCAGCAGACCGCCACGGACGTCGAAGCTGATGTCCAGCGTCGACTTGTAGGCCTCACTCATCAGCTGTCCCTGCATCGGGACGTAGCTGCCGTGGTACACCACCTCGTTCATCGACGGGTGGAAGAACAGCGTCAGATACACACCCGTGAGGATGATGATGATGAAGCTGTAGAGGCAGACCTCACCCAGCATGAACGACCAGTGGTCCGGGAAGATCTTGCGCATGTTGGCCTTGGCCAGGGAGTAGATCCCCAGCCGGCTGTCCGCCCAGTCGGCGACCCGTTCGCCGGCCGGCGCCTTCCCACGGGAGCGACCCGCGCCCGATGGGTTCGTGCTGCTGGTCGTGGTACTCATCCGCGCTCCCAGAATGAAGGACCGACGGGCTCGTCGAAGTCGCCGAGCGCTTCGAGGTAGCCCTCGTCGTTCACACCGATGCGCAGCTGCGGCAGGGCGTGTCCGGCGGGACCGAAGATGACCCGGGCTCCGTCGGCGAGGTCGAAGGTGGACTGGTGGCAGGGGCACAGGGCGTGGTGCGTCTGCTGCTCGTACAGGGAGATCGGGCAACCGACATGGGTACAGATTTTCGAGTACGCCAGAATACCCTGGTGCGACCACTCGAGCGACTGCTTGTCCTTGATGTTGTCCGGCTGGATGCGGACGAGCATCAGGGCGGCCTTGGCGATCTCGTTCATGAACCCGTGCTCGTCCTCCTCCAGGCCCTCGGGCTTGGCGAAGGTCAGCGAGCCCACGGCGATGTCGGACGGCCGCATCGGCTCGTTCGTGTTCATGTTGATGAGCAGCTTGCCCTTGGCCCACAGGGTGTGGCGCAGCTTGTCCTCGGGCAGCGGCCCGAGGTCACGCAGCAGCACCACTCCGGAGAGCGGGAACAGGGCGAGCGCGCCGAACATCGTGTTGCGGATCAGCTTGCGCCGTCCGATCACCGACTCCTTGGCGCCCTGACGGAAGTCCTCCATGACCTGCTCGCGGACCTCGGGCGGGGCCGCGATCGGGTGCCGCTCGTCGGTGAGCTCGTGGTCCGACATCAGCGTGCGGGCCCAGTGGACCGCGCCGGCGCCGATGGCGAACAGGGCGACACCGAGGGTCGTACCGAGCGCGAAGTTCATCGCGCCGATCTGACCGAGCGGGAAGATGTAGACGGACTTGTCGATCGGGATCGCCACGAACGAGGCGATGAAGCCGACGGTGGCCAGCATCGACAGCGTGAACAGGAGGGCGACCGTACGCTCGGACCGCTTGGCGGCCCGCTCGTCGATGTCCTGGATCCGGGGCTCGTGCGGAGGCAGCCCGGGGTCGGCGAACGGGTTCCTCTCGTCCGCGACGCGGACCGCGCCGTGCGCGCTGCCCTGCTCTGCGGGCAGCTTCTCGTCGGGGGTCTCTTGGCTACTCATGACTTCCTGGCCTTTGCGGTCCGAGCGGCGACCCAGACGGCGGTCACGATCAGCCCGCCGAGTCCGAAGATCCACGCGAACAGACCCTCGGACACCGGGCCGAGCCCGCCGAGCGTCAGACCGCCGGGGCTCGAGGTCTCCTTGCCGTTGACCGCGTTCACGTAGGCGATGACGTCCTTCTTGTTCTGCTCCGACAGCGAACCGTCGGGGAAGGAGGGCATGTTCTGCGGGCCGGTCACCATGGCCTCGTAGATGTGCTTGGGGTCCACGTCCTCGAGGCTCGGGGCGTACTTGCCGTGCGTGAGCGCACCGCCCTGGCCGGTGAAGTTGTGGCACTGCGCGCAGTTGTTGCGGAACAGCTCACCGCCCTTAGCGATGTCGGCGCCCTCGGGGCCGTACTGCTCCTCGGTGGGAATGGCCGGGCCGGCGCCCAGGGAGGCGATGTACGCCGCCAGCTGGTCGATCTCGGCCTGGTTGTAGACGGCCTTCTTTCGCGGGAGCTGCGCGCTCTGCGAGGTGGCGGCCGGCATCCGGCCGGTGGCCACCTGGAAGTCGACGGCCGCAGCACCCACGCCCACCAGGCTGGGGCCGTCGGTGGTGCCCTGACCGCCGGTGCCGTGGCAGCTGGCGCAGCCGACGGCGTAGAGCTTCTTGCCCTCCTCGATGGCGAGGGACTGGGCGGTTTCGTCGGCCTGCGCCTTGCTCGCGGGTGCGAACACGGCGTACAGCCCCCCGGTGCATGCCAGCGCGAGGAGCAGAACGACGAGCGCCGCCAACGGGTGGCGTCGTCGTGCGGAGAGCTTTTTCACGGATTACCCCGGTGTCAGGATCTTCTGCGTCGATGCTTCTGGATGAGTGCGCTCTTCGAGCGCGCGGATTCGAGCCCGCCTACTTGATCATGTAGATCGTGGCGAAGAGGCCGATCCAGACGACATCGACGAAATGCCAGTAGTAGGACACGACGATGGCCGCCGTCGCCTGGTCATGAGTGAACCTCCGAGCCGCGTAGGTCCGGCCGAGGACCAGCAGGAAGGCGAACAGGCCGCCCAGAACGTGCAGGCCGTGGAAGCCGGTGGTCAGATAGAAGACCGAGCCGTACGGGTCGGAGGAGATGGTCAGACCGTAGTGCTTGACCAACTCGGTGTATTCCAGGACCTGACCGCCGATGAAGACCGATCCCATGATGAACGTGACGATGAACCACGTCCGGAGCTTCTTCACGTCACCGCGCTCGGCTGCGAACACGCCGAGCTGGCAGGTGAGGGAGGAAAGCACCAGGACCGTGGTGTTCGTCGCCGAGAACGGGAAGTTCAGGGTGTCGGCCTTCTCCGACCAGAAGTCGGGTCCGGTCACCGATCGCAGGGTGAAGTACATCGCGAAGAGGGCCGCGAAGAACATCAGCTCGGAACTCAGCCAGATGATGGTTCCGACGCTGGTGAGGTTCGGTCGGTTGACCGACGGGAGCGCGTGCCCGGTGTCTACTGTCGTTGCTGTCGCCACGCCGACATTATGTCGGTCGCTTATCCCGCCCTCACCCCGGGGGGTGCCGTTCGGTGTGTTCGCCCCTCCTGTAGTGCCCGGATGGCCCATCGAAGTGACGTCCGAACCAGTGTTGACAACCTGCCGGAAGGGGTAGCATCCGCGCCATCGGCACGCGCGGTACCGCCGATGCCGAGCCCCCTCAGAAGCGTGGAGGAACAATGCAGGCGACCGCCACGGTGCTGGTCTACAGCGACAACGCCAACACCCGGGAGCAGGTGCGGCTCGCCACCGGCCGGCGGCCCGCCCCGGACGTGCCCGTCGTGGAGTTCCTGGAGTGCGCGACCGCCCCGGCCGTCCTCGAGGAGCTGGAGCGGGGCGGCATCGACGTCTGCGTCCTGGACGGCGAGGCCACGCCCATGGGCGGCATGGGCCTGTGCCGGCAGATCAAGGACGAGATCTTCGAGTGCCCGCCGGTGCTGCTGCTCATCGGCCGTCCCCAGGACGCCTGGCTGGCCACCTGGAGCCGTGCGGAGGCGGCTGTGACGCTGCCGGTGGAGCCGGTGGAGTTCGCCTCGGCCCTCGCCTCCCTGCTGCGGCAGAAGAGCGCCCTGAACGTCTGACCGCACGGTCCGCACCGGCTCGGCGCCCGCGGTGGCTCCCGGCCTGTCGTTCGAGGTCAGGCCGGCTGCGGGCGCAGGCGTGCCGTCTCCTCCGGGGCGGAGCCCGCCGCGGCGCCGCCCGTCAGGGCGCTGCCCGCGCGCCAGTCGGTCCAGTCGAGGTTCCAGTCGCCGAAGCCGTTGCCGAACGGCTCCATGTCGGCGCCCTTCGAGTTGACGACCGTGATCAGGTCACCCTTACGGACGGTGTCGTAGAACCATTCGGCCTCACCGGTGCTCATCCCGACGCAGCCGTGGCTGACGTTGGCGTACCCCTGGGAGCCGACGGACCAGGGGGCGGCGTGCACGTACTCGCCGCTCCAGGTCACCCGGGCGGCGAAGTGGACGGGCATGTCGTAGGACTCGGCGGAGCCCTCGGCTATGCCGATGGAGCTGCTGCGCATCTGCACGGTGCGCTCCTTGCCGAGGACCACCTTGATGCCGTTGCGTGTCTCGAACCCGGGTTTTCCGGCGGTGACGGGGATCGTTCTGATCTGCTTGTCGCCCTTGTAGACCGTCAGCCGGTGCGCCGCGACGTCGGTGACGGCCACGAGGCGGTCGCCGGTCCTGATCGTCAGCGGTTCGCTCCGGCCGCCCCGGAGGCGGTCGTTGATCCTGACGCCCTCCAGGGTGCTGCGCACCCGGACGGTGGCGTTCTCGGGCCAGTAGTCCTTCGGGCGGAAGTGGAGCTTCTTGTCGTCCACCCAGTGCCAGGCGCCCCCCGCCGAGGGCGTGGAGGACACCTTCAGGCCGCGCTCCACGACGGCGCGCTGCGCGGGGTCCTTGACCGGTTCGGTCAGTTCGGCGGTGAGCGGCTGACCGACGCCGTAGGTGCCCGCCTCGGGGCCGAAGGCGACGCCCAGGCTCTTGCTGGCGGGCTTGCCGGTGGTGAGGGCGAGGACCTTGCGGCCGGGCGCCCCGTCCGCGCTCTCGGTGCTCACCCGGATCGTGTAGCTCGCGCCGGCGACGAGCGGGGAGGTGCTGTGCCAGCGGCTGCCGTCGGCGGCGAGTTCGCCCGCCATGTGGCGGCCCTTGGTGTCCACGGCCGTGACGTCGGTGATACGTCCGTCGGAGTCCTCGGCGACGACCTCCAGGGGCGTGTCCGGGTCGGCCGTCCCGCCCTCGGCGGTGGGGCCGCTGAAGGATATCTGGTCCGCCGCGTCGTAGGGCTCGGCGGACAGCGGGTCGCCGACGGCGGAGCAACCGGCGACGCCCGCACCCAGGGCGATCACCAGCAGTGTGCGGCCGACGACGGTGCGGTGGTGCGGATCACGTCTCATGGCCTCACGCTAGGAAGCCTCGTCAAGTCCGGCGCGCCGGAAGACTCGAACGAGTGACATAGGACGTGGCAGACGCAGGGCCCGGACGCTCCTTGCGGAGTGTCCGGGCCCTGCGGTGCGCGGCATGTGCTACTGGGTGCGGTTCTCACCGTGGTAGTACTCGAGGACCCAGCCCAGGATGCTGAGCAGGATCAGCGGCAGCGCGAAGTACATCAGCCACCAGCCGACGGCGATGGCCAGGAAGCCGACGGCGGCGCCGAGCCCCAGACCGAGCGGCTGCCAGCTGTGCGGGCTGAAGAACCCGACCTCGCCGGCGTCGTCGGCGACGTCCGCCTCCTTGTTGTCCTGCGCGCCCACGTCGACCCGCCGGGCGGTGAAGCCCAGGTAGAAGCCGACCATGATGCTCAGGCCGAAGGCCAGGAAGAGGGCCGTGGTGCCGGCCGGCTCCTTCGACCACACACCGTAGACGATCGCCACGACGAGCAGGAAGAGGCTCAGCCACATGAACATCTTGCCCTGGATCTTCACTTGCCGGCCTCCTTGCCACCGGAGAGGGCCTTCTCACCGTGATCGGCGTTCTCGAGCTGGTCGAGGGCGGCGATCTCCGGGTGGTGCAGGTCGAAGGCCGGGGATTCGGAGCGGATCCGGGGCAGGGTGAGGAAGTTGTGCCGCGGCGGCGGGCACGAGGTGGCCCACTCCAGGGAGCGGCCGTAGCCCCACGGGTCGTCGACCTCGATCTTCTCGCCGTACTTGGCCGTCTTCCAGATGTTGTAGAAGAACGGCAGCAGCGACATGCCGAGCAGGAACGAGGCGATCGTGGAGACCGTGTTCAGCGCGGTGAAGCCGTCGGCCGCCAGGTAGTCCGAGTACCGGCGCGGCATGCCCTCGGCGCCCAGCCAGTGCTGGATCAGGAAGGTGCCGTGGAAGCCGATGAACAGCGTCCAGAAGGTGATCTTGCCGAGCCGTTCGTCGAGCATCTTGCCGGTGAACTTCGGCCACCAGAAGTGGAAGCCGGCGAACATCGCGAAGACGACGGTGCCGAACACCACGTAGTGGAAGTGCGCCACCACGAAGTACGAGTCGGTGACGTGGAAGTCCAGCGGCGGCGAGGCCAGGATGACACCGGTCAGACCGCCGAACAGGAAGGTCACCAGGAAGCCGATGGACCAGAGCATCGGCGTCTCGAAGCTCAGCGACCCCTTCCACATGGTGCCGACCCAGTTGAAGAACTTCACCCCGGTGGGAATGGCGATCAGGAAGGTCATGAAGGAGAAGAACGGCAGCAGCACCCCGCCGGTGGCGTACATGTGGTGCGCCCACACCGTCACCGACAGACCCGCGATGGCGATGGTCGCGCCGACCAGACCCATGTAGCCGAAGATCGGCTTGCGGGAGAAGACCGGCACGATCTCACTCACGATGCCGAAGAACGGCAGCGCGATGATGTACACCTCGGGGTGGCCGAAGAACCAGAACAGGTGCTGCCACAGCAGCGCCCCGCCGTTGGTGGCGTCGAAGATGTGCGCGCCGAACTTCCGGTCGTACTCGAGCGCGAACAGCGCGGCGGCCAGCACCGGGAAGGCGAGCAGGACCAGGACACCGGTCAGCAGCACGTTCCAGGTGAAGATCGGCAGACGGAACATCGTCATGCCCGGAGCGCGCATGCAGATGATCGTGGTGATGAAGTTGACCGAGCCCAGGATGGTGCCGAAGCCCTGGAGGGTCAGACCCATGATCCACATGTCGGAGCCGGCACCCACCGAGCGGACCGCGTCCGAGAGCGGGGCGTAGCCGGTCCAGCCGAAGCTGGCGGCCCCGTCCGGGGTGAGGAAACCGCCGATCGCGATCAGCGAGCCGAACAGGTAGAGCCAGTAGGCGAACATGTTCAGCCGCGGGAACGCCACATCGGGCGCGCCGATCTGCAGCGGCATGATCCAGTTCGCGAAGCCGACGAACAGCGGCGTCGCGAACATCAGCAGCATGATCGTGCCGTGCATCGTGAACGCCTGGTTGAACTGCTCGTTCGACATGATCTGCAGTCCGGGCCGGGCGAGTTCCGCGCGCATCACCAGCGCGAGGATGCCGCCGATGCAGAAGAACGCGAACGACGTCACCAGGTACATGGTGCCGATCGTCTTGTGGTCCGTGGTCGTCAGCCACTTGACCACGATGTTGCCGGGCTGCTTGCGCCGGACCGGCAGCTCGTTCTCATAGGAGGCCACAGCTGTCGCGGCACCCTGGGATTCGTTGAGGATGCTCACAGCTTGCTCGTCTCCCGGTTCTTCTCGTGGCTCGTCTGCGCGATGCCGGCGGGAACGTAACCGGTCTGCCCCTTCTCCGCGAGCTCCTTGAGGTGCGCCTCGTAGCGCTCGGGGGAGACGACCTTCACGTTGAACAGCATCCGGGCGTGGTCGACACCGCAGAGCTCGGCGCACTTGCCGAGGAAGGTGCCCTCACGGTTGGGGACGACCTCGAAGGCGTTGGTGTGGCCCGGGATGACGTCCTGCTTCATCAGGAACGGCACCACCCAGAAGGAGTGGATGACGTCCCGCGAGGTCAGGACGAACCGGACCCGCTTGCCCTCGGGCAGCCACAGGGTGGGGCCGGGGTTGTTCGTCTGCGGGTTCCGCGTGGAGGGGGTACCGCAGTCGTTGACACCGCCGGCGTCGGCCGGGAAGGCCTCCTTGTAGCGGTCCGGGATCGCGTCGAGTTCCTTGGAGGTCTTCGCGTCGCCCGAGGAACCCTCGACGTTCTCGATGTAGTTGAAGCACCAGCTCCACTGGAAGCCGACGACGTTGACGGTCACGTCGGGCTTCGCCTCGAGCTTCATCAGCTCGGACTCGTCCCGGGCGGTGAAGTAGAAGAAGACCGACACGATGATGAGCGGAACCACGGTGTACAGCGCCTCGATGGGCATGTTGTACCGGGTCTGCGGAGGTACCTCGACCTTGGTGCGGCTGCGCCGGTGGAAGAAAACACTCCACAGGATCAGGCCCCACACGAGCCCGCCGATGGCGAGCGCGGCCGCCCACGACCCCTGCCACAGGGAGAGGATTCGCTCCGCCTGTTCTGAGGTGGGGGTGGGCATACCAAGGCGAGGGAAGTCCTCCCATGTGCAACCGGTGGCGGTCGCCAGGACCAGGCCCGCGGTCAATGCCTGCAGCAGCTTCCGCCGCATCGGGCGCCGCGGCTTGGGGGTACCACCCACGCCCTTCAGGCCGTGGGGGAGGTCGGAGCCGTTGGGACTCACGTAGCGCCTTCCCGAGAGTCTCGCCCGCGCTGTACGGCTGCGGCCTGTCCTTCTCACCGGTCGGTCGCCGCCCTGCGTCGGGCAGGGGTTTGGATGTTTATGCGGACCAAACCCTAGCCGACGCCTTCCGGAGGGTCGCGGGGAGGGGGGCATACGCGCCGCCCGTCCCCCCGAAGGGCGGGAAAGGGGGCACCCTCTCTCCCGAAAGTACCGCTCGCACGGGGGATTCGGCAGTCGGGCGGGTGTGCGGTGAGGGCTCGGTGGGTATCAGGGGACCGGCCGTCCACCCCTCCCCGCAGCGGGGCCGTCGAGGGGGACGGCCCCCTCGCCGCTCGGCGGCCGGGCCACGCCTTAACGTTGCCGTATGGCCTACTTTGACGCCGCGTCCGCCGCCCCGCTCCATCCCGTCGGCCGCCAGGCCCTGCTGGCAGCACTGGACGAGGGGTGGGCGGATCCCGCACGGCTGTACCGGGAGGGCAGGCGGGCCCGGCTGCTGCTGGACGCGGCGCGCGAGGCGGCCGCCGAGGCGGTGGAATGCCGCCCGGACGAGCTGGTGTTCACCCCGTCCGGCACCCGGGCGGTGCACGCCGGGATCGAGGGGGCGCTGGCCGGGCGGCGACGCGTCGGATCGCACCTGATCGTGTCCGCGGTCGAACACTCGTCGGTCCTCCACACGGCGGAAGCGCACGAGGCCGGAAGCGGTTCGGTCACCGAGGTCGCGGTGGACCGTACCGGTGCCGTGGATCCCGCGGC
The DNA here is from genome assembly GCF_029760955.1 of Streptomyces cathayae. GTDB lineage: Bacteria > Actinomycetota > Actinomycetes > Streptomycetales > Streptomycetaceae > Streptomyces > Streptomyces cathayae. The sequence goes on along the minus strand of NZ_CP121682.1, from coordinate 5,851,143 downwards.
GTACGCGAAGGCCCTGCGGCCGGACACCGCGCTGGCCTGTCTCCAGTCGGCCAACCACGAGGTGGGGACCGTGCAGCCGGTGGCCGAGGTGGCCGAGGCGTGCCGGGCGGCCGGCGTACCGCTGCTGGTGGACGCGGCCCAGTCGCTGGGGTGGGGGCCGGTGGCGGGTGGCTGGTCGCTGCTCACCGCGAGCGCCCACAAGTGGGGCGGCCCGCCGGGGGTCGGGCTGCTCGTGGTGCGCAAGGGGGTGCGGTTCGCTCCCCAGGGGCCGTCGGACGAGCGGGAGTCGGGGCGGGCGGCCGGGTTCGAGAACATCCCGGCGGTGGTGGCCGCGGCGGCGTCGCTGCGGGCGGTGCGCGCCGAGGCGGCCGCGGAGGCGGCCCGGCTGCGGGATCTGACGGAGCGGATCCGGACGCGGGTGCCGGCCTCGGTGCCGGACGTGGAGGTGGTCGGCGATCCGCAGCGGCGGCTGCCGGGGATCGTCACCTTCTCGTGTCTCTTCGTCGACGGGGAGACGGTGCTGCACGAGCTGGACCGCGCGGGCTTCTCCGTGTCGTCCGGTTCCTCGTGCACGAGCAGCACGCTCACCCCGAGCCATGTGCTGCGGGCGATGGGGGTGCTCAGCGAGGGCAACGTCCGGGTGTCGCTGCCGCCGGGGACGGAGGCCAGGGAGGTCGAGCGGTTCCTGACCGTCCTGCCCCGGGTGGTGGCGGAGGTGCGGGAGAAGCTGGGGGCTCCGGTGGCGGCGGGAGCGGCGGGAGCCGCCGAGCACACCGTCGGGGGGAGCGGTGTCCTGGTGGTGGACGCGCTGGGCCGGCGCTGCCCGATCCCGGTGATCGAGCTGGCCAAGGTCATCGGCGACGTGCCGGTGGGCGGCACGGTCCGGGTCCTCGCGGACGACGAGGCGGCCCGGCTGGACATCCCGGCGTGGTGCGAGATGCGCGGACAGGAGTACCTGGGCGAGGAGCCGGCGGACCACGGCTCGGCCTATCTGGTCCGCCGGCTCTCCTGAGCGGGCGCCTGCTGCGGGGCGGGGAGCCCGTCGGGGCGTCAGGCCAGGTGCTTGCGCACCTCGGCCGCGGGCTCGTCGCCGTAGGCCTGCGCGAAGCGCTCCATGAAGTGGGCGCGGCGCAGCTGGTACTCCTGGGTGCCGACGGTCTCGATGACCAGGGTGGCGAGCATGCAGCCGATCTGCGCGGCGCGCTCCAGGGAGACGCCCCAGGCCAGCCCGGACAGGAACCCGGCACGGAAGGCGTCGCCCACGCCGGTCGGGTCCGTCTTGCGCTCCTCCTGGGCGCAGCCGACCTCGACGGGGTCCTCACCGGCGCGTTCGATGCGTACGCCCCGGGCGCCGAGGGTGGTGACGCGGTGGCCGACCCTGGCGAGGATCTCCGCGTCGGTCCAGCCCGTCTTGGTCTCGATGAGCCCCTTCTCGTACTCGTTGGAGAAGAGGTAGGTCGCCCCGTCCAGCAGTATGCGGATCTCCTCCCCGTTCATCCGGGCGATCTGCTGGGAGAAGTCGGCGGCGAACGGGATGCCGCGCGAGCGGCACTCCTCGGTGTGCCGGAGCATGGCCTCCGGGTCGTCGGCGCCGATGGAGACCAGGTCGAGGCCGCCCACCCGGTCGGCGACGGTCTTCAGCTCGATCAGCCGGGCCTCGCTCATCGCGCCCGTGTAGAAGGAGCCGATCTGGTTGTGCTCGGCGTCCGTGGTGCACACGAAGCGGGCGGTGTGCAGCGTCTCCGAGATGCGGACGGACGCGGTGTCGACGCCGTGCCGGTCCAGCCAGGCCCGGTACTCGTCGAAGTCGGGGCCCGCGGCGCCGACGAGGATCGGCCGGGTGCCGAGCTGGCCCATGCCGAAGGCGATGTTCGCGCCCACGCCGCCCCGGCGCACGTCGAGCTGGTCGACCAGGAAGGACAGCGAGACCGTGTGCAACTGGTCCGCGACGAGCTGGTCGGAGAAGCGCCCGGGGAACGTCATGAGGTGGTCGGTGGCGATGGAGCCGGTGACTGCGATGCGCACGGCGTGGACTCTCCTGAGGGAGGGGGGATTGACACCCCACGCTACCGGGTACCAGCCGTCCACTTGAAGCCGACAAAACTACCCGATAGTAGATCTTTCTTCGTGACCTTCGACATGCATACGGTGCCGCTATGACGAACCTCGAGGTGCACGTCCCCACACAGGCCGATCTCGAAGGCGACCTGGAGTCGCTGCGCGGCGACTGCGCCCGGATGGCCTCCCGCTGGACGGCGCCGGATCACGGCGACACCCGGCCGGTGCCTCCGTCCCTGATCCACGGCGTGTCCGTGCCGTCCTCCTCGGCCCGGCTGCTGGACGCCATGTCGGATTACGGCGACTGAGCCGGGCCTTCGTAGGCCCGGCTCACGGTTCCCGGGAAACCGGACGGGAACCGTGCGCTCCCCCGCTGCGTCCCATCGCCGTCCTCCGTAAAGGGGATACGGGATACGACCCACCAGCAGTCCCGGTGCGACCGGGACGTCTCTTCAGGGACAGCTGTGCAGCCGAAGGAGCGATGCGGTGAACACCGAGCGGCCCGACAACGACGACGCCGAGGCGAGGGCCTCCGGCAGCGCGCGCGACACCGGGGGCGCTTCCGCTTCGGCCGACGGCCCGACGAAGGACGCCCCGGAGCAGCAGGCCCCGGACCGAACCCCCGCATCCGGCTCCGCCACGCCCGGAGACGCCGTCGAAGCCGGTGCCGAGGCCGACGCCGGGAAGGCGCCGGAGCCCTCGGCGGACGGCCCGGAGACCACCCCGGCAGGGGAAGCCGCCGCCGCTCGGGCCGACGGCGGCGAGGGCCCGGAGAACGGCGACGCGCAGACCGACGCCACCGGACCGCTGGAGCCCGAGGACGCAAAGGCCCCGGAAGGCGAGCCGGGAACGCCGTCGGCGGACGACACGAAGATTCCGGCGCCGGAGGCCGCGGTCGCGAAGACCGATGACCCGGAGGGCAAGGTCTCGGAGACCGGGGCTCCGGTGCCCGAGGGCACCAAGCTCCCGGAAGGCGAGCCCGAGGCACCCTCGGTGGACGACACGGACAACCCGGCACCGGAAACCACAGCCGCGGAGGCGGGCGGCAACGAGGACCGGACCCCGAAGAACGAACCCTCGACGGCCGACCAGGATCAGGGCGAGGCCCCACAGACCGAGACCCCGCAGACCGAGACCCCGCAGACCAGCGACGCGAAAGCCGGTGCCACGCGGGCCGGCGCCACCGAACCGCAGACTCCGGAACCCGAGGACACGAAGGCCCCGGAAGGCGAGCGCGAGGCATCCGGGAGGGAACCCGGTGAGACCCCTCCGGACCGGGACGGGCAGCCGGCAGCCGTGGGCGGCGGGGCCGAGGTCCCGGAGGGTGACGCAGCAGGCTCTGAGCCTGCCGCCCCCCAGGCCGACACCCCGCAGGCCGACGCCCCGCAGGCGGCCGTCCGCCCGGAGTCCGGGAGTGGCGCCGATCGTGACGGAGACCGCGGCGGAGCCGGACGGCGGCGGTCGCCGGTGCTGGTCGCGTCGGTGGCCGCGGCCGTGCTGCTGGTCGGGGGCGGCGGAGCCTACCTCGCCGCCGGTGCCGTCGGCGGGCCGGGCGACAGTACGGTTCCGGGGGCCACCGGGGAGGCCACTCCCCCGCCGCTCACCCTCGACGCCTACGCCGAGGGCGGACCGCACGGCATCGCGCCCGGTGAGCCCAACCCGTACGGCGCCGCCTACCGCGCCGACGGCGCCCTCCCCGAGGGCCCCGACTCGGCGCCGGTCTACCGCGCCCGGGGACAGATCACCGAGGCACAGGTGGCCGGCCTGGCGAAGGCGCTCGACGTCGACGGCAAGCCGGTGGCGGAGGGCGACTCCTGGCGGATCGGCGGCAAGGACGGCAGCGGGCCCACCCTGCGGGTGGACCGGAACGCCCCCGGCACCTGGACGTTCAGCCGGTACGCGCCGGGCACCGACGACTGCAAGGGCGAGACCTGCCGGACGCCCCCGGCCGACGCCGACGACGCCCCGGCGGTCACCGAGGAGGCCGCGCGGAAGGCCGCCGCGCCCGTGCTGAAGGCACTCGGCCAGGACGACGCGAAGCTCGACGCGGGCCAGGTCATGGGCGTCAAGCGGGTGGTGAACGCGGAACCCGAGGTCGGCGGGCTGCCGACGCACGGCTGGACCACCGGTGTGGTCGTCGGCGCCGGAGGCGAGGTGGTCGGCGGCAGCGGCAGGCTGTCGACGCCGGTGAAGGGCGACACGTACCCCGTGGTGAGCGCCGAGAAGGCGCTGGAGCTGATGAACACGGCGCCGGGCTCCGGCGACCGTGCGGAGATCGGCGGCTGCGCCACTCCCGTACCGCTGGGGGGCGAGCAGCAGGAGCAGTCGGAGCCGTGTGTCACGGCGACGACCCTGCCGGCCACGGACACGGTCACCGTCGACGAGGCGGTGTTCGGGCTGGCCGCGCACTCGGTGGACGGCCGTCAGGCGCTCGTACCGTCCTGGCTGTTCGAGACGCGCCCGACGGCCTCGCAGGACGGCGGCACGGTGACCTACCCGGCGGTCGAACCCGAGTACCTCACCTCCGGGGCGCGGCCCGGGGAGTCCGGCACCGGGCGGCCCACCGAGCCGGGCGACGGTGACGAGCCGACCTCGGCGCCGTCCCCGCGCGAGGTCGGGGTCGAGGGCTACACCGCCGAGGGCAGCGAGCTGACGGTGACCTTCACGGGCGGGGTGTGCGCCGACTACGAGGCGACGGCGAGCGAGCGCGGGGACCGGGTCGCCGTCACCGTGACGGAGACGCCCTGGCCGGGCAAGGTGTGCATCCTGATCGCCAAGCAGTACCAGCAGACGGTACGGCTCGACGCACCACTGGGCACCCGTGAGGTGGTGGACGCCGACGGCGAGCCGGTGCCGCTGCACAAGGACGGCGCGCGGCTGCCCACGGCACCCTCCTCCGGCAGGACGCGATGAAGCACTGAGCAGGTCCGGACAGCACGAAGGCGGCGGCCCCGTCACAGGGGGCCGCCGCCTTCGTCATGTGCCGCGCCGTTCCGTCCGGGAGGAGCCCCGAACAGGAAGGGTCCGGTTCAGCTGAAGGAGTCGCCGCAGGCGCAGGAGCCGGTGGCGTTCGGGTTGTCGATGGTGAAGCCCTGCTTCTCGATGGTGTCGACGAAGTCGATGGTGGCGCCGCCCAGGTACGGGGCACTCATCCGGTCGGTGACGACCTTCACCCCGTCGAAGTCCTTCTCCACGTCGCCGTCGAGGGAACGCTCGTCGAAGAAGAGCTGGTAGCGCAGGCCGGAGCAGCCGCCGGGCTGGACGGCGACGCGCAGGGCGAGGTCGTCACGGCCTTCCTGGTCGAGCAGCGCCTTGACCTTCGCCGCGGCGGCGTCGGTCACGATGATGCCGTCGGTGGCGGTGGTGGTCTCGTCCGATACGGACATCTACATCTCTCCCGGGTTGTACGGAGACTGCTTGCCGACGGTTGCAACCGGCGGGGCCGCGGATTCATTCCGGGCCGGGAACTTGTTCTCTCGGCTCCGCCTTCATGCTCGCACACGCCCCGGCGGGCGGAAAACGGTCCATGCGGCCCCCTTCGGAATCGTTCCGGACCGTTCCCGGCGGGGCGCCGGGAATGAACGGCGGGGCACCGGGATTCACGTCACATGGACGCTATCGCCGTCGTCAAAGTGACGTGAACCGGATATGATAGATAGTGTCAATTCGACGAGAAGTCGTCGAACCGGTGTCCCGCTTGTCCCGCCGGGTCCGTGCCGAACGGGCCTGGCGAGCCGCAGAACAGAAAGGGTGCGTGTCGTGACCACCGCCCAGACCCAGGAGCTCGACGTACAGCCGACGCCCCTCGCCCTGCTGCTCCTCGGCCGAGAGGCCGACCCGAGGAGCGAGCGCGGTGTGGAGTGTCCCGGCGACCTGCCCTCGCCGTCCGACCCGGACCTGGTGGAACGCGCCCGCGCCGCCAAGGAGAAGCTCGGCGACAAGGTCTTCGTGCTCGGCCACCACTACCAGCGCGACGAGGTCATCCAGTTCGCCGACGTCACGGGCGACTCGTTCAAGCTGGCGCGGGAGGCCGCCGCGCGCCCGCAGGCCGAGTACATCGTGTTCTGCGGCGTGCACTTCATGGCCGAGTCCGCCGACATCCTCACCGGCGACGACCAGAAGGTCGTCCTGCCTGACCTCGCGGCCGGCTGCTCCATGGCGGACATGGCCACCGCCGAGCAGGTCGCGGAGTGCTGGGACGTGCTGACCGAGGCCGGCATAGCCGACCGGGTCGTGCCCGTCTCCTACATGAACTCCTCCGCCGACATCAAGGCCTTCACCGGCAGGCACGGCGGCACCATCTGCACCTCCTCCAACGCCAAGCGCGCCCTCGACTGGGCCTTCGAGCAGGGGGAGCAGGTCCTCTTCCTCCCGGACCAGCACCTCGGCCGCAACACCGCGGTGCGGGACATGGGGATGTCCCTGGAGGACTGCGTCGTCTACAACCCGCACAAGCCGAACGGCGGGCTGACGGCGGACGAGCTGCGGGCCGCGAAGATGATCCTGTGGCGGGGCCACTGCTCGGTGCACGGCCGCTTCAGCCTGGACTCGGTCAACGACGTGCGCGAGCGCATCCCGGGCATCAACGTCCTGGTCCACCCCGAGTGCCGGCACGAGGTCGTGGCCGCGGCGGATTACGTCGGGTCGACCGAGTACATCATCAAGGCGCTGGAGGCGGCCCCGGCCGGCTCCAAGTGGGCCATCGGCACGGAGCTGAACCTGGTCCGCCGCCTGGCGAACCGTTTCGCCCCCGAGGGCAAGGAGGTCGTCTTCCTCGACAAGGCGGTCTGCTTCTGCTCCACCATGAACCGCATCGACCTCCCCCACCTGGTCTGGGCCCTGGAGTCCCTCGCCGAGGGCAACCTGGTCAACCGCATCGAGGTGGACAAGGAGACCGAGGAGTACGCCAAGCTGGCCCTGGAACGCATGCTGGCCCTCCCGTAACCGGACCGTCCCTCACAGCACAAAGAACTCCCCCGCGCGAAGGCCCCGGAGATCCCCCGCAGGACACCCGTACCGGGCCCCTGCCCGGAACCTCCGGGGCCTTCCGCCGATGCGGCCGGACCCCGCTGACGCGTCGAGGCCGAGCGCTAAGTTGTCAGCCACTCGGACAACGCCTCCCGGGGTCACGGCAACTCCGCCGGCTCCCGCACTGCGCGCAGAAGGATTCCCATGTCGACCGTGGCCACAGAACAAAACCCGGGTTTAAGCTCCGTCGCCGCGAGACTCGAACGGCTGCCGCACTCGCGGTGGCACGTCAAGGTCCGCTTCCTGATCGGCGCCGTCACCTTCTTCGAGGGGTTCGACCTCCTGCTCGCCGCCTCCGCGCTGCCCGTCCTGACCGAGCAGTGGAACCTGACCACCGGCCAGGCGACCTTCGCCGTCACCGCCGCCTCGGTCGGCATGCTGTTCGGCGCGTTCGGCGCCGGCTGGCTCGGCGACAGGATCGGCCGGGTGCGCACCGTCGCCCTCGGCGTGCTGATCACCGGCCTCGCCAGCATCCTGGTGGCCGGCTCGGCCGACATCGGGATGTTCGCCGGCTTCCGCTTCGTCCAGGGCATAGGCATCGGCGGCGTGGTGCCCATCGCCGCCACCTACATCAACGAGATCGCTCGCTCCGACAACCGCGGCAAGCTGGTGCTGCTCTACGAGTTGATCTTCCCCGCCGGTCTCTCGGTGGCCTCCCTGACCGCCGTCTGGGTCGTCCCCCGCCTCGGCTGGCAGGCGATGTTCCTGATCGGCGGCCTGCCGGTGCTGCTGGCGCTGCTCCTGGTCCGCAAGGTGCCCGAGTCGCCCCGCTGGCTGGCCTCCCAGGGACGCCTGGAGGAAGCCGAGGAGGTCATCACCAGGATCGAGGCCGAGGTCCGGGCCTCGGTCGAGGAGCCGCTGCCCCGGCCCTCCCCGGACATCCCGGCCGAGGAGTCCCGCGGCCGCCTGCGCGAGATCTTCCAGGGCCGCTATCTGCGGCGCACCGTCATCCTGTCGACCCTGTGGTTCACGGCCTACTACGTGAACCACGGCATCATCACCTGGCTGCCGTCGCTCTACACCAAGCAGTTCGGGCTGGACCTCACCACCGCGCTGACCTACTCCCTGATCAGCAACGCCACCGGCCTGCTGGGCACAGTGATCGCCGCGCTGGTGGTCGACCGCATCGGCCGCAAGCCGCTGCTGCTCACCGCACTGCTCGGCACCGCGGCCGCGCTGGCCGCGCTCGCGGTGGCCGGCGCCACCTCCGGCGGCCAGGTCGCGCTCTTCGCCTCCTGCGCCACCTTCTTCATCTTCGTCATCAACGCCTCGCTCTACCTCTACTCACCGGAGCTGTACCCGACGCGCAACCGCGCCAAGGGCGCCGCGTTCGGCGGTGTGTGGAACCGCCTCGGTGTGATCCTCGGCCCGATCACGGTCGGCGCGATCATCGCCTCCGGAGCAAGCCTCGACGTCATCTTCGTCCAACTGGCGGGCGTCGCCGCGGTGGGCGCGATCGTCGCCTGCTTCGCGGTGGAGACCAAGGGCAGAACACTCGAGGAACTCAACGCCTGACGGCTGCCACGAACCCCGCAGCCCGGCCGCCCTCCCCCGACGCCAGGGGTGCCGGAGGACCCGATCTCCGGGGCTTCCGGCGCCCCTGAGCGACACCCTCAACTCGGACACCACCCCCAGCGGCGCGGCTGGCATTCCGTAACGCTGCACCGCCTCCGAGGTCGACGACCAGCCGGACGGCCACAGGTCGATCGGCAGCAGTTCAGGCCGACTCGATCCGGCACGGCTTCAGGCGGCCGTATGCCATTTCAGATAACTGCGTCGGCGCCGGGCCCGGACGAGTCGTTCGAGGAGGAGGGCGACGGCCGGAGAGTAGCGTTTCTTCGACGGCTTGCCCGCACCGAGGCGGGCGAGCTGCCGCGACGTGACAGCCTGGACGGCTGCGGCTGCCAGCGTTTTGTTGCGGAAGCGGGTGCGGGGCGGGCGGACCTGCGCATCGCCACCGGCAAGCCACTGCCTTGGCAGAGTGGGGTCGATTGCCAGCGCCGTGGCTACGCCTGCCATGGCGACTCCGGAGTCGATCACCTGTTGGGCGACGGCGCGTCGCCGGATCCCTCCGGTCAGCAGCAGTGGCAGCGGCGAGGTGGCGACGAGCTGCTCGGCGAGTTCAAGGAAGTACGCCTCGCGGGCAAGGGTGCGGCCGTCCGCGGGGGAGCCCGCCGTGGCCAGGCTCTCGATGCTGCCGCCGGACAACTCGACCAGGTCGGTCCCCACATCGGCGAGCATCTTGATCACGTCACGTGCGTCGCCGGTGTCGAATCCGCCGCGCTGGAAGTCCGCCGAGTTCAGTTTCACTCCCACTGCGAAGCCCGTGCCGACGCGCTCGCGGACCGCGCCCACGACATCGAGCAGCAGGCGGGCGCGGTTGTGCAGGCTGCCGCCCCAGCGGTCGTCGCGCCGGTTCACCAGGGGCGAGAGGAACTGGGAGAGGAGATAGCCGTGGGCGGCGTGGATCTCGACTCCGTCGAAGCCGGCCTGTTGGGCCCGCTGCGCGGTCACGGCGAAGCGAGCCACCGTCTCATCGATCTCCTGCGCGGTCATCGGCTGGGGTATCGGGTACATGCTGGACAAGCCGCCGACGTCGATCGGCACCGCAGAGGGGGCCCGGGTGGTGGCGGCGAGATCTTTCGGGATGACGCGCCCGGGGTGGTTGATCTGCATCCAGATCTGCCCGCCTGCCGGTTTACCGGCCGCCGCCCAGCGCTGGAACGGCTCCAGCGGCGTGTCCTGTTCCAGGACGACGTCGCCGGGCTGGGCGACCGCTCTGCGGTCGATCATGACGTGTCCGGTGATCAGGAGCCCGGCACCTCCCGCGGCCCAACGGCGGTAGAGCGTGAGGAGTTCGTCACCTGGCAGCTGCCCTGGCGCTGCGAGCAACTCTTCCATCGCGGCCTTCGCGATCCTGTTGGGCAGCGGAGCGCCGTTGCTCAGGTGCAGCGGCTCGTTCAGTGTGGTCATCTCTTCTCCCATGGCATCGGCTCCGGGCGGCCTCGGTAGGGCTGTCGGTGCGGTTGTTCGTCTTGTGCCGCAGGTTCTGGCGTCACGAAGTGGCGGGGTCGAGGTCGCTGACGTCGTCGTATCCGGCCTTGCGGTTGAGGTTGCCGGTGATGCGGGCGACTGTGGTCCGGGGAAGCAGGCGCGACGCCCAGGTTCCGGCGCGGTTGGAGGTGCGTCCGGGGAAGGAGACGGACCGGCCGCGTGCGAAGTCGTCGAGTGTTTTGGCAGCGACGCCGGCTGGGGTGTCCGTGGTCTTCGGGTCCATGGACGCGGTCGTACGGTCGAAGAATCCTGTGTCGGTGGCTCCCGGGTGGGCCGCCATCACGCGTACGCCGGTATTGCGGGCCTCCTCGGCGAGCGCCTCGGTGAACGAGAGCACGAATGCCTTGGTGGCGGCGTAACTGGCCTGGTACGGCATGGGCTGGAACGCGGCGGTGGAGGCGACGTTGACGATGCCGCCGCAGCCGCGTTCGACCATGCCGGTGCCCAGGGGGTGGGCCAGGCCGATCAGTGCGGTGACGTTCACGTCGACGGACTGAAGGTTGGGTTCGAGGGGGCGGTCGAGGAAGGGCCCCACCGACCCCATCCCGGCGTTGTTGACCAGGAGGTCTACGTCCAGGCCGAGTTCCTCGATGGCGTCGACCACCGTCTGTGGGGGCCGCCGGTCCGACAGGTCCGCGGCGATCACATCGACGCGGACGGAGTACACCTTCCGGATCTGCCCGGCAAGGGTGTGGAGTGCGTCGGCCGAGCGGGCGACAAGGATGAGGTGTGCGCCTCGGGAGGCGAGTTCCAGTGCGTAAGCCTCCCCCAGCCCCTTCGAAGCGCCGGTGACCACGGCGGTGGTGTTCGTGTAGTCGTGCATGCGTGAGTGCTTCCTGTTCGGCTGGGCGCCGGGCCGCGTCCGAGCGGACAGGTCTCGGGGAGACGGGACCGGGGAGCGTCCCGCTCCGACGACGCCTCGTGTCCACAGCGGGAGGGAGGGCAGATACTTCGAGTCTCGAATCAAAATAACACTTCGAGACTCGAAGTGAAAAGGCTAGGATGAGACCATGACCCGAAGTTCCCTTGAGGCAGCGGTGGTGGCAAACCACGAAATCTTCATGCAGACCAGCGACCGGATCGACGCCGTCCTGGCTGAGCACGGTCTGACACACGCAACTGCTCAGGCACTCTGGGCGATCGAACCGACCGAGGCACCGCCCTCGATGAAGGAATTGGCCGGTCGGCTGTACTGCAACGCACCCAACCTCAGCTTCGTCATGAATCAGCTCACCGATCGGGGACTCGTCGAACGTTCCGCCGACCCCGCCGACCGCCGTTCTCGCGTCGTGGCGCTCACGGAAAACGGCCGGCGGGTACGGTCCGCGGTGATCGAGGCAACACTGGCCCTGAGCCCCTTCGCCCGGCTTGACACCGACGACCTGCTCAGCCTGGTGAGCCTCATGGGAAAAGCGCTCGAACCGACCGCAGGTCCGGCCTGAGATTCGGCACACTTCACGACGTAGCAACCATCGTTCAGCACCGGCAAGGACGAGTCCACCGAACGCAACGACCCCAGCCCCACCGCCGCGGTGACCTACGAGGTCCTCGGCAAGGGCGGCGCCGACATCACCTACCCGGGCGGCAGCAGGGCACAGAAAGCCGTCACGGTCGACGCCGCCGAACCGCCCTGGCGCACCACGCCACGGCCGACGTCCCCTCGGCCAGGCCCCCGTCGTCAGCATCACGCTCGGCGAACACAGCGGTCAGACCCGCCGCACCCTCGCCGTACGCGGCCACCACGTCCAGAGCGTGACCGCCAGCGGCGAGTTCGGTCGCGCTGCCCATGCCCGAGCCCTGCCCGCCCGGGACGGACCACGGAGCGGACGCCTCCGAGCCACCGGACGGCAGCGCGGACCAACCCGTTCACAGCTCCGGCAGGCGGGCTCCTCGGCTTGTCGCGATGCGGAGTGCGTCCGTGAGGGCTTCGGCGAGGCGGGTGCCCGCGAAGCGCAACTCCCGCCCCCCCGTGCGCTCGTCGACGAGCAGCGGCTTGGCATGGGCCAGGACCGTCTCGGCCGAGTCGAGCAGGTCGGCCTCCAACTCGTCGGCCAGGCAGGAGAGTCGGCTGCGCGGGTCGTCCGTGCTCAGGTAGCAGGGGGCGCCCTCCGGTGTCGTCCACGGCAGCAGCCGTAGGGGCGCGCCGTCCCGTGCGTCGCGGATCATCCTGTCGCTCCCTCCGGTGAGATCCGGCCGTTTCGCTGCGGAGCCGGATCCGCCTTCGTTACTTTCTGTGTCGTCATCGTCGCGCTGCGGGGCCAGTTCGCACCAGGAGCGCCGCGTCCCAGCGTGGAGAACGAGACGATCAGCCAGAGAGGCAGCCGATGACGTTCAAGCCGCAGACCCTGACCCCCTATCTGTCCGCCCGCCACTACTTCGGCGCCGAACAGCGTCGTCATCGCGAGGCCGCCCGGCTGTCGTTGCTCCAGCTCGCGGACATCCTCAACTCCAGCAAGAGCACGCTGGCCCGCATCGAGACGGCGGAGCTGATGCCGCCGCCGGACCTGCCGGACCGGCTGGACGCCGCGTTCGGCACGGACCGGCACTTCCACGGGCTGTACGAGCTGGCCAAGCGCGAGGCGCATCCGGACCAGTACCGCCGGTTCATGGACTTCGAGGCGCAGGCGGAGGTCATCGAGAACTACGAACCACAAGTGATTCCTGGGTTGTTGCAGACCAAGGAGTACGCCCAAGCCCAGCTCGGCCTCCAGGAAGAACTCTCCCAGGAGAAGGCGGAGGAACTCGTCAACGCACGTATGTCCCGCAAGGACCGGCTCAACTCCGTGCAGTCCCCACTGCGCTGGGCGATCATCGATGAGTCCGTGCTCCGGCGGCAGATGGGCAGTAGGGAGTGCACGTACAAACAACTGGCCTTGCTGCTCGCGCAGGTGGATACTCCCGACAGCAAGGTCCAGGTGATGCCCTTCAACGCCGGCCCGTACTACCTGATGGGCGCCTCGCTGACCCTGCTGACCCTTCCCAACGGCTCCACCGTGGCCTATGAAGAGGGCATCGAGGTCGGACACCTCTACGAGGATCGGGACTCGGCGAAGAAGTGGCGACGGCGGTACGAAGTTCTCCGCGCCAAGGCCCTCTCGCCAGCCGCCTCGGCGGAGCCGATTCGAGAGGCAATGGAGGACTACAAACCATGCAGCACACCCCCGAGCTGAACTCCACCACTTGGCGTCGGAGCAGCTACAGCAACGCGAACGGGGGTAATTGTGTCGAGATCTCCGAGGACTTCCCCGGCACTGTCCCCGTACGCGACAGCAAGACCCCCCGCGGCCCCGTGATCGTCGTCCCAGCCACCGCCTGGGACGTCTTCGTCAACTCGCTGAAAGCGTAGGCACGTACGAAGGGGCGCCCCGTGATGGCTTCACGGGGCGCCCCTTCTGCGTGCGGACGGGGTGTCAGGCCTGGGCCGGTTCCGGCTCCTCAGACGCCTCCGGCTCCACGGCTACGCCCTTCTTCGCGCGCCGCTCCTTGCGGAGTTCCAGCATGGCGTAGAGGGTCGGGACCAGGAGCAGGGTGAGCAGGGTCGACGTGATCAGCCCGCCGATGACCACCACCGCGAGCGGCTGGGCGATGAAGCCGCCTTCGCCGGTGACGCCGAGCGCCATCGGGAGCAGGGCGAAGATCGTCGCCAGGGCCGTCATCAGGATCGGGCGCAGCCGGTGGCGGCCGCCCTCGATCACGGCCTCGACGATGCCGTGGCCGCGGTCGCGGTACTGGTTGATCAGGTCGATCAGCACGATCGCGTTGGTCACCACGATGCCGATCAGCATCAACATGCCGATCATCGCCGGGACGCCCATCGGGGTGCCGGTGACGAGCAGCAGGCCGAGCGCGCCGGTCGCCGCGAACGGGATGGAGACCAGCAGGATCAGCGGCTGGGCGAGCGACCGGAAGGTACCGACCAGCAGCATGAAGACGATCGCGATCGCGGCCAGCATCGCCAGGAGCAGGTTGCCGAAGGCATCGTCCTGGTCGGCGGTCACGCCGCCGATCTCGGCCGTCGCGCCCGCCGGGAGCTTCAGCGCGTTGATCTCGGCCTGGAGTTCCGCGCTGACCGCGCCGGTGTTGTCTCCGATCGGCCGGGCGGTGACGGTGGCCGAGCGCTGGCCGTCGATCCGGGTCATGGAGACCGGGCCGTCCACCAGCTCGACGGTGGCGATGTCACCCAGCTTCACCGGACCGAGCGGCAGCTTCTTCAGTTCGGCCAGGGTGGTGGCCGGCCGGTCCGAGCGGATGACGACGTCCCGCTCGGTGTCGTCCAGCACCACCCTGGCGGCCGGGGTGCCCCGTACCGCCTGGGCGACGGCCGCACCGAGCGTCTGGTCGTCGAAACCGGCCGCGGCGGCACCGGAGTCGGCCTTGACCGAGATGCGCGGCACGCTCTGCGACAGGTCGCTGGTGACGTCGGTGACGTCGTCCAGCGAGGAGAGGCACCTGGAGGGGGCAGGGGCGGGCGCCAAGGGGCGTCCGTTCTCCACACTGGGGCATCGGCGGGGACCGATCCGTAGGCCCGAGGTCCTGTTCCTCGGGCGGCGGCTACTCCCCCCGCAGTACGCGCGGTGGCGTTCACTCCACCCTCGGGCGGACCAGCCCCGACTCGTAGGCGGTCACCACCAGCTGGGCCCGGTCGCGGGCGCCGAGCTTGGCCATGGCCCGGTTGACGTGGGTCTTCACGGTCAGCGGGCTGACCTCCAGGCGTTCGGCGATCTCGTCGTTCGAGTGGCCGCCGGCGACCAGGACCAGCACCTCGCGCTCCCGCCCGGTCAGCGAGTCGAGCCGCTGCGCGCGGGCCGGGTCGCGGTCGGCGTCGTCGGCGGTGCCCCCCTGGGCGAGGAAGCGGGCGATCAGGCCCTTGGTGGCGGCCGGGGACAGCAGTGCCTCCCCCTCGGCGGCGATCCGGATGGCGTTCAGCAGTTCCCCGGGTTCGGAGCCCTTGCCGAGGAAGCCGGAGGCGCCGGCCCGCAGCGACCGCACCACGTAGTCGTCGACCTCGAAGGTCGTCAGGATGACCACGTGGACCCCGTCGAGTTCGGGGTCGGCGCTGATCAGCCGGGTGGCCGCGAGGCCGTCGGTGCCGGGCATCCGGATGTCCATGAGGACGACGTCGGCGCGCCGTTCACGGGCGAGGCGGACCGCCTCGGCGCCGTCGGACGCCTCGCCCACCACCTCCATGTCCGGCTCGGAGTCGACGAGGACGCGGAACGCACTGCGCAGCAGCGCCTGGTCGTCGGCGAGCAGGACTCGGATCGTCATACGGATTCCCCCCGGGGGGCGCTGGTCACGGGCCGTCCTGGGCTGTGGACGTGCCGGGCTCGAGGGGCAGGATCGCATGGACGCGGAACCCGCCGCCGAAGCGGGGGCCGGTGGTGAGGGTGCCGCGCAGGGCGGTGACGCGTTCCCGCATGCCGAGCAGGCCGTGCCCGCCGCCGTGCCCGTCGCCCTGTCCGTCGCCCTGTCCGCCGTCACCGTGGCCGCCGTCGCCGTGCCCGTCGTCGCCGGTGCCGTCGTCGAGGACGGTGATCTCGATGCGGGGCCCCACCCTGACGACGCTGACCTCCGCCTTCGCCTCGCCGCCGGCGTGCTTCTGGACGTTGGTGAGGGCCTCCTGGATGACCCGGTAGGCGGCCAGGTCGACGGCGGCGGGCAGCGCGGGACCCTGGTCCTCGCGGGCGACCAGGACCCGCAGGCCGGCGCTGCGGAAGGTCCCGGCGAGTTCGTCGAGGCGGTCCAGGCCGGAGGTGGGTTCGGTGGGTGCCTCGGGGTCGTCGGACTGACGCAGCAGGCCGACGGTGGCGCGCAGTTCGCCCAGCGCCGAGCGGCTGGCCTCCCGGACGTGGGCGAGGGCCTCCTTGGCCTGGTCGGGCCGCTTGTCCATGACGTGGGCGGCGACCCCGGCCTGGACGTTGACCAGGGCGATGTGGTGGGCGACCACGTCGTGCAGGTCGCGGGCGATGCGCAGGCGCTCCTCGGCGACCCGGCGGCGGGCCTCCTCCTCACGGGTGCGTTCGGCCCGCTCGGCGCGTTCCCGGATGGCCTGGACGAAGGCGCGGTGACTGCGGACGGCGTCCCCGGCGGTGGCGCCGATCCCGGTCCAGGCGAAGAGCCCCAGGTTCTCCTGGGCGTACCACGGCAGCGGGCCGGCGATCATGGCGGCGCCGGTGAGGACGGTCATGGTGAGCAGGCCGACCCGCCAGGTGGTGGGGCGGTCGGTGGTGGAGGCGACGGTGTAGAGCGCGACGACCACGCACATCGCGACCGGGGCGCGGGGGTCGCCGGTGACGGACTCGGCCACGGAGGCGGCGCCGGTGAGGGCGAGGACCGTGCGGGGTGCCCGGCGCCGGAGGACCAGCGCGGCGGCGCCGAGGGTCATGAGGGTCAGGCTGAGCGGGTCGGGGGTGCGCAGCTCCCAGGTGACGCCGTGCGGGCCGTGCGGGTCCACGAAGGATCCCGCCACCATGCACACCAGTACGCCCGCGGCCAGGGCGGCGTCCAGGGCGAAGGGATGGGCGCGCAGCCGGCACCGGGCGCGCTGGAGGGTGCTCACGACCGTTCACCGTACGGCGTCCGCGGTGCCGCCGTGAGGTCCGGTGCGGCACCCGGTGCGCGGGCCGGTCGTGGACCGCCCGTGGGAGGACCCGGCAGGCCCGGGTTTCCCGGGCCTGCGGTTCACGGACCTGCGGTTCACGGGCCCGGGATCAGCCCGTCCTCGCTGAGCAGTTCCCGGACCTCCTCGATGGTGGCGTCCGGGGCGGGCAGGATGAGGTCGGAGGGTTCCAGCGCCTCGTCCGGCAGCGGTTCGCCGAGCTCGTGGACCCTGGAGAGCAGGGCGGTGAGGGTGCGGCGGAAACCGGGGCCGTCACCGGTCTCCATCTCGGTGAGGAGTTCCTCGTCCAGTTTGTTCAACTCGGCGAGGTGGCTCTCGGCCAGAGCCACCTGCCCCTCCCCCATGACCCGTACGATCATGTCGGCCTCCTGGGTCCCGGCGAGGACCTCGGTCGTCGGCACGGCTTCCCGTGCGGCGGTCACTGCTTGTCGAACCGCGGGGTGTCCTGCGGCTGCTGGGCCCGGGACTGCTCGTCGCCGCCCTCGATGGCCTGCTGCCCGGCGGAGGGGCCTCCCGCCAGCTCGGCCTTCATGCGCTGCAGCTCCAGCTCCACATCCGTACCACCCGAGAGCCGGTCCAGCTCGGCCTGGATGTCGTCCTTGTGCATGCCGGACTGGTCGTCCAGGGCGCCGGAGGCGAGCAGTTCGTCGATGGCGCCGGCCCGCGCCTGGAGCTGGGCGGTCTTGTCCTCGGCGCGCTGGATCGCCAGCCCGACGTCGCCCATCTCCTCGGAGATGCCGGAGAATGCCTCGCCGATCCGGGTCTGCGCCTGGGCCGCCGTGTACGTGGCCTTGATGGTCTCCTTCTTCGTGCGGAAGGCGTCGACCTTGGCCTGCAGCCGCTGGGCCGCGAGGGTGAGCTTCTCCTCCTCGCCCTGGAGCGTGGCGTGCTGCGTCTCCAGATCGGTCACCTGCTGCTGGAGGGCGGCACGGCGGGAGAGCGCCTCGCGGGCCAGGTCCTCCCGGCCCAGCGCGAGCGCCTTGCGCCCCTGGTCCTCCAGCTTGCCCGACTGGGACTGGAGCTGGTTGAGCTGGAGCTCCAGACGCTTGCGGCTGGTCGCCACGTCGGCGACACCGCGCCGGACCTTCTGGAGCAGCTCCAGCTGCTTCTGGTACGAGTAATCGAGGGTCTCGCGCGGATCCTCGGCCCGGTCAAGGGCCTTGTTCGCCTTCGCGCGGAAGATCATCCCCATACGCTTCATGACACCGCTCATGGGCTTCGCGCGCCCCCTTCTGACGGACTCCGGCTCACAGCTCTGCGACAGAACCCACAGTACGGGCCCTGCATCCATTACCGCACTGTTCGGGGACGGATGCGCTCATCCCCAAGGACGACTGAGCGGCCGCCCGATCCGGCCCAGGGAGTAGGTGAACCCCGGGGCGGACGGGACAACACACCCCAAGACGTGCACAACGTCCCCTCTGCCTGTCCTTCTACAGACGACTGGTGTTGCCGGATCGTTCCCCCCGGGACTGGGATCCAACCCCGGATACCCCGTACCCTTGGGTTTTGTGTTCCGTAGCCGTGCCAAGGAAGAGAAGGCCCACGCCGACAAGGCGGCGGTGACCGACTCCAATCAGACCCGCCACCCGGAGGCCCCCAAGGGCCGTCCCACGCCCAAGCGCAGCGTGGCCCAGACCCAGCGTCGCAGCGTGGCCAACACGTCGATGACGCGCAAGGAGGCGAGCAAACGGCAGCGAGACGAGCGCCGGGCCGCGATGGAGCGTCAGCGCCAGGCGCTGGCCAGCGGCGACGAGCGCTACCTGCCCGCTCGTGACAAGGGGCCGGTGCGCCGCTTCGCGCGCGACTTCGTCGACTCGCGGTTCCACATCGCGGAGTACTTCCTGCCGATGGCCGTGATCATCCTGGTGCTGAGCATGGTCCGGGTCCCCCAGCTGCAGAACATCGCGCTGCTGCTGTGGCTGCTCGTGATCGTGACGATCGTGCTCGACTCCATCGTGACCGGCTTCCGGCTGAAGAAGCGGCTGGCCGAGCGCTTCCCCACCGACAACCGGCGCGGTGCCGTCGCCTACGCCCTGATGCGTTCGCTCCAGATGCGCCGGCTGCGGCTGCCCAAGCCCCAGGTCAAGCGCGGAGAGCAGCCCTGAGCACCCTGCCGTTCGCCGAGGGCCGGGCGCCCTCGGCGGGCCCGGCGGTGCGTCCGGCGCAGTCCGTGGTGCCCGCGCCGGCCTCGCCGGTCGGGACCGGCGGGCCTGGCGGGCCGGGCGAGCCCGGTGGCCTGCGGGAGGTCGTACGGCTGGAGCTGGCGGCCCGTCAGCTGGACGAGCAGATAGCGGGGCGGTTCCCGGTCGGGCGGCGGCTGCGCGTGCTCGACGTCGGCATGGGCCGGGGCTCGCAGGCGCTGCGGCTGGCGCGGGCCGGTCACTCGGTGACCGGTCTCGAGCGGGATCCGGAGCTGCTCGCCGCCGCGCGTGCGGCGCTCGCCCGGGAGCCCGAAGGCATCCGGGAACGGGTGCGGGTCGTCGAGGGCGACGGCCGGGACACCGGTGTGCACTTCCTGCCGGGCAGCTTCGACGTGGTGCTCTGCCACGGCGTGCTCATGCACGTGACGGAGCCGGACCCGCTGGTGGCGGGGCTGGCCCGGATGCTCGCCCCCGGCGGACTGCTGTCGCTGCTGGTGCGCAACGGTGACGCGCCCGCGATGCGGTCCGGCCTGCGCGGCGACTGGGCCGGCGCGCTGACCGCGTTCGACGCGACCTGCCACGTGGACGAGGAGTCGGAGCTCGAGATACGGGCCGACCGGCTGCAGAAGCTGACGGCGACACTCGCCGGGCTCGGGGCGCCGCTGCACACCTGGTACGGCGTGCGGGTCTTCACGGACACGGCGGCGGACGACGGCACGCGCGCCCCCGGCGTCCCGGACGACCTGGCGACCCTCCTGGAGGTCGAGGAGCGGGCCGGGCGGACGGACCCCTACCGCGGGGTGGCGGCGCTGCTGCACCTGTGCGGCGTACGGGGCTGACGCGGGCGCGGACAGACGAACGCAGACGAACGCAGACGAGCCCAGAGAACGCGGCCGGCCCCGGAGGGGGCGAGGGCCGGGGCCCTCGCCCGTGAACCCGGCTCTCAGGCCTCGGTGCTCGCCTGGTCCGCGTGGAGGCTCATCGGCCCGTAGATCTCCGTGGTGTCCTCCAGCAGCCGCACCTGGTCGGCACCGCCCTCCAGCAGGGCCTTCCAGTTCTCCCCGATCCAGGACTCGGCGTCCCCCTGCGTGGTGAACTCCTCCGGCTGCACCGCGGGCTCGACCTGCGTCCCGTCGGCCTTCTCGAACCGCCACGTCCATGCCGCCATGTACGCCTCCGTGGGTCTCAGCACACTGCACAACAGGGGCCGGATCTCGGTCCGGCTCCTTGCAAGAGACTAGGGCAGGACGCGGGGGCCGTGCGGTGGATCATGTGGGGTGGTTGCCCGGTCGGGCGCGCAGGAGCCGTGGGGACGGGTGAAAATCGGGTCCGTGGAACTCACTCTGCTCGGTACCGGTGCCCCGGCGGGACTGCCCCGCCCCGACTGTCCCTGCGCCGCCTGCGCGTCCGCCGCCGGCCCGCATGCGCGCGCGGCGACCGCGCTGCTGGTGGACGGCTCGCTGCTGCTCGACCTCATGCCGGGCGTGGCGTTCGCGGCGGCCCGCGCGGGGCACTCGCTCGGCGGTGTGCGCCAGGTGCTGCTCTCCCATCCGCACGACGGGCCCGCGGTCGAGGTGCCGGCCGGTCTGCCGCAGCCCGGCCGGGTGCCGGACGGACGGGAGCTGGCACTGCTGACGGGCCACCGGGTGCGGGCGGTGGCGCTGGACTCGCCGGGCACCGGGTACGCGGTGACCGGACCGGACGGGCAGCGGCTGCTGTATCTGCCGCCGGGCGCGGCGCCGGCCGGTCTCGAGGAGCCGGCCGAACCGTACGCCATGGTGCTGCTGGACGTCGTGGGGCGCCCGGACGCGCTGGCGCGGTTGCGGGCGGTGGGCGCGGTCGGGCCGACGACGGACGTCGTCGCCGTGCACCTGGACCACGACGTGCCGCCCGGCACGGAGGCGCGCCGTCGGCTCGCGGCGGCCGGGGCGCGCGCCGTGCCCGACGGGACCACGCTGGAGGTGGGCGCCTACGAGGACGTACCCGATCTGCCGCGGCGGACGCTGGTGCTGGGAGGGGCCCGGTCGGGCAAGTCGCTGGAGGCCGAGCGCCGGCTGGAGACGCTCCCGGAGGTGCTGTACGTGGCGACCGGCGGGTCCCGCAACGGGGACACCGAGTGGGCGGCCCGGGTGTCGGCCCATCAGGAGCGGCGGCCCGGGTCGTGGCGGACCGTCGAGACCTGTGATCTGGTGCCGCTGCTGAAGGGCGACGGGCCGCCGCTGCTGGTGGACTGTCTGTCGCTGTGGCTGACGGACGCGATGGACTCCGTCGGGGCGTGGGACGACGCCGAGTGGGCCGACGGAGGGGAACGGGCCCTCAGGGAGCGGGTGCGTGAGCTGACGGACGCGGTGCGCGCGACCCGGCGGACCGTGGTCGCGGTCTCCAACGAGGTGGGCTCGGGCATCGTGCCCGCCACCGCGTCCGGCCGCCGTTACCGGGACGAACTCGGGCGGCTGAACGCGGCGTTCGCGCAGGAGTGCGAGCAGGTGCTGCTGGTGGTGGCGGGGCAGGCGCTGATGCTGAAGGGGTGAGCGGGGCGGGCCGGGTCAGCCGATCGGCTTCCTCGCGATGATCCGGTACGCGTTGGCGAACGGGGTGTGCCGCAGCAGCGGGGCCAGCGCGAGGTCCGTGAGCGCCGCGGCGGCCACCACCGGGGCGCCCGCGCGCAGCAGGACGGTGCGCGCGTGCCGCTGGAACGGGGTCGGCGGGATGGCGCGCCAGGGGGCGTCCGGGGCGGGCAGGGCCTGGGAGAGGGCCAGCGCGGTGGCACCGGCCAGGTCGTACGGAACGTGCACCGCGCGGTGCCTGGAGCCGGATCCGAACGGGGCTCCGGACCTGGTGGTGACGATCTCGCAGCCGAGCCGCTCCAGTTCGGCGCGGAGGTTGCGCGGCGGGAGCAGGTGCAGTCGGCGCGGCTGGTCGTAGGAGAGCCACCACCGGCCGAACAGGGCGGCGAACGCGCTGCGGGGGTCCAGGGTCTCGATGAGCAGATGGCCGCCGGGGCGCAGGGCGTCCAGGGCGGCGTGGAGTTCCGCCCTCGGGTCGGTGGTGTGCTCGAGGTGGTACAGCATGCTGACCACGTCGTAGCGGCCCGCCACCCGGGCCCGCAGCCGTGGGGACGTCAGCGGGCCGATGTGGGCCTCCTCGATCCGGCCGAGGGCGCGGGCGCGTTCGGCGCGCGGGGTGAGGTCGGTGCCGTCGAACGCGGTGTACGGGAAGAACTCCCGCGCGGTGTCCGGGAAGCGGGCGTGGCCGGTGCCGACGTCCAGCCAGCTCTCCGGTTCGCCGAAGCGCAGCATCGTGCGGGCCGTGGCGCGGCGGCGGCGCGGGGCGTCGCGCAGCGCGAGGACGGCGTCGGTGGCGGCGTCCCGGGGGGCTCCGCGCAGCACCCGCCGGTGGAAGGCGAGGCCCTCTGCGGTGAGGCGGGGGTTCTGGAAGGTGTGCCCGCAGTCCCGGCAGGCGTCGACGGTGAACCGGCCCGGCCGGTGCCGCCGCAGGTCGCCGGTGCGCAGCCGGTTGCGCAGCCGTGCCGAGCCGCACCAGGGGCAGTCGGCGCGGCGCGGCTCGTGCACCCGCGCGGAGGCCTGCTGGGCGGGTACGACAACGGCGCCGGCGCCGGACACGGCGGCCGACGGGGAGGCGATGGGTGCGTCGGGCACGGACATGGGCGGCTCCCGGTGGGTCGGGCGAGTGGACGGGCGGGCGGACGGGGGGCGGGGGGACGCAGGGGCGGGCGAGCGGAACGTCGGCACGTGCGGATGACATTCCATGGCAAAACGTTACGGACCGGATGGCCGTCCGAGGCGTAACGACGTCGGGGTGGCGTCACCCGGCGGGCGGGAAGTCGACGACGATGCCTGGGACTCCGTGGTGTTCGACCAGGGCCGGTACTGTTCGGCGAATGAGCTCGCTTAATCTCGACGACTTCACCGATCTGATCGAGCGTCCGGACGGCGGGGTGCGCCGTGACGCGGAGGCGTACCGCGAGCGCCGGGTCGTACCGCCCGGGTCGCTGGGCCGCCTCGACGAACTGGGCGAGTGGCTGGCCGCCGCGCAGTCCGCGGTGCCGGTGCGGCCGGTCGAACGGCCGCGGGTCGTCCTCTTCGCCGGTGACCACAAGATCGCCGAACTGGGCGTCTCGGCGCGGGCGGCGGGCAGCGCCGGGGAGCTGGTGCGCGAGGTGCTGGAGGGCGGCCGTCCGGTCTCCGTGCTGGCCCGGCGGCTCGGGGTGCCGGTGCGGGTGGTCGACATGGCCCTGGACTGCGATCCGAAGACCCTGCCCGAGGACGTCGTACGGCACAGGGTGCGGCGCGGGAGCGGACGCGTCGACATCGAGGACGCGCTGACCCTCGAGGAGGCCGAGGCGGCGTTCCGGGCCGGGGTCGCGGTGGCCGACGAGGAGGCCGACTCCGGTACGGACCTGGTGGTGCTCGGCGATGTGAGCGTGGGCGGCACCACGGCGGCGGGCGTGCTGGTGGGCGCGCTGTGCGGGACGGACGCGTCCGTGGTCACCGGGCGCGGCGGGCTGGCCATCGACGATCTGGCCTGGATGCGCAAGTGCGCGGCGATCCGCGACGCGCTGCGGCGGGCCCGGCCCGTGCTCGGCGACCAGTTGCGGCTGCTGGCGGCGGTGGGCGGAGCCGATCTCACCGCGATGACGGGCTTCCTGCTGCAGGCCGCCGTGCGGAAGATGCCGGTCGTGCTCGACGGCGTCGTGACGGCGGCGTGCGCGCTGGTGGGCCAGCGGATCGCGTTCCGGGCGCCGGACTGGTGGCTGGCCGCGCACGACAGCGGGGAGCCGGGGCAGGCGAAGGCGCTGGACCGGATGGCGCTGGAGCCGCTCCTCACCCACGGGGTCACCGTGGGCGAGGGTGCGGGTGGCCTGCTGGCCCTTCCCCTGGTGCAGGCGGCTGCGGCGCTGGCGGCGGAGCTTCCGGAGAGGCCGGAAAAGCCCGGAGAGCCCGGGGAGCCGAAAAAGCCCGAGTGACCGGGGGCGTCCGCCCCTTTTCCTCGCCCCCGCCGCCCCTTCCCTTCCCGTCCTCAAGGGGCGCTGCCCCTTCGACCCCGAGGTGCGGGCCGGTGGGTGGTTGCTCGCGCAGTTCCCCGCGCCCCTGGTCAGGGGCGGGGTGGGTCCGGGGTGCCGCCGAGCCAGTCCTCGAAGGCCCTGCGGGGGCCGGACCAGCGGCGGTCGTGGTGGTAGGCCCGCAGGAGGGCCCTGGCGCGGGCACGGTGCCGGCGCCGGTAGAAGCGTCTGGCCCACGGGGAGCCGGGACGGGCCAGGCGCAGCGCGCCGATCAGGGCGACGACGGGCACGATCACGCCGAAGACGGCGATCCTGGCCTTGCCCTTGCTCAGGGCGATCAGCGAGAAGAGGAAGTTGAGCGCCACGTCCAGGGCGACGCTCGCACGGCCCTGGAGTTCGCCCTGGGTGACGTCGTCGACGCCGAACGGCGAGAACCCGGCCAGCAGCAGTCCGACCAGGGACGCGGTGATGACGACCACCTCGACGCTCTGGCGGCCGGCCTCCGTCCAGTAGACGTCCTGGAGGTGCAGGATCAGCGCGAACTCGTCCAGGACCAGGCCGGCGCCGATGCCGAAGACGACCGCGCCGAGCGCCGCACCGAAGCCGTGCCGTCCGCTCGCCACCGCGCCGAAGCCGCCGACGACGGTGAGGATCACGCCGGGTACGACGTGGTGGATGTGCACACCGCCCGCCTCGACGTTGCCGAAGGGGCCCTTGCCGGCCCGGATCAGCCGGGTGACGGCCCGGGTGACCAGGAAGGTGAGGACGAAGGCGGTGAGGGCGAGGAGCAGCGGCAGCTTGCCCGGTTCGACGATGTTCCGCTGCAACCAATGTCCCATAAGCGCACTTTATCCACGGCTGCCGGGGGCGCCCTGCCGACCGCCGGGTAATCTGCGCCGGTGCCCGCGCCCTTCCCGACCTCCCTGGCCGACGGCCTCCGCTTCGCCTTCGGCACCTTCACCGTGTTCCCCGTCGAGGTGACCCGCTGGGACCGCCCTGCCGCACGCGGCGGCATGCTGTGCGCCCCACTGACCGGGCTGGCGGTCGGCGCCGTGGCCGCAGCCTGCGGACTGCTGCTGCTGTTCCTCGGGGCCGGCGCGCCGCTCGCCGCCGTCGCCACCGTCGCCGCGCCCGCCGCACTCACCCGCGGGCTGCATCTCGACGGGCTCGCCGACGTCGCGGACGGGCTCGGCAGCGGAAAGCCGGCCGAGGACGCGCTGCGGATCATGAAGCAGTCGGACATCGGGCCGTTCGGCGTGCTCACCCTCGTCCTCGTGCTGCTGGCGCAGGTGGCGGCGCTGGCCCAGGCGTACGGCCACTCCTGGGCCCGGGGCGCGCTCGCCGCCGTGGTCGCGGCGGTCACGGCCCGGCTCGTCCTCACCCTCGCCGCGCGTGCCGGGGTGCCGCCCGCCCGGCCCGGGGGGCTGGGGGCCGCCGTCGCCGGGGTCGTCCCGCCGGCGGGGGCGGTGGGCGTCGCCCTCGCGGTGGCCGGGGCGGCCGCCGCCGGGGGCGCCCTGCTCGGGGTGGACGGTGCCGTCCGTGCCGTTCTCGCGGTACTGCTGTCCGTCGCGGCCGCGGAGCTGCTCCTGCGGCACTGCGTCCGCCGCTTCGGCGGGGTCACCGGCGACGTG
The DNA here is from genome assembly GCF_029760955.1 of Streptomyces cathayae. Classification (GTDB taxonomy): domain Bacteria; phylum Actinomycetota; class Actinomycetes; order Streptomycetales; family Streptomycetaceae; genus Streptomyces; species Streptomyces cathayae. Next base: position 5,825,586 of record NZ_CP121682.1, on the reverse strand, counting down.
TTCGGCTCGCTCGCGGAGACCGCGGCGACGACCGCGCTCGTCGTCGCGGTACTGGGCTGAGGAGACAAAGCCCGCACCGGCCCCAGCAGGCGCGGCGCCAAAGCCCTGGTTCGTACTTCTTGAGCGGCGAACTCAGCCTCAGCCGCCGGGAGTCGGCGCAGAACCGGTCGGCGGGCAGCTCGCACTCGACGCGGAAGACGGCCTTGTCCTCCTCGGCGAACGGGGTGAGCCGCGCGCACTCGCCGTACCGGGCGCACTGCCCGTTGACCGCGAAGTCGAAGTCGCCGACCAGCTGCGGGATCCGGTCGAGGTCGTCCTTCAGGCCGACGGCCAGGCCGCGTTCGTGGGCCAGCCGGGCGACCAGACGGTCGTAGCGGAGCTGGTCGGCGGCGGTGAGCGGGAACCCGGCGCGGTTGCGTCAACCGTCCCTGTTGTCCGGGTTGTCCGGCTCCGCCGCGTCGAAGTCCTTGTCGCGGCACCTGTCGAACCGCTGGGCCATGATCGGCTCCAGGAGGCCGGTACGCCGGATGTCGAGCCGACGTTCGCCCTTCCAGCCGTTGCCCCGGCCGAGCACCGCGGCGGGGAAGTCGCCGGCGTCGGGGCGGAAGTCCTCCCATACGCTCGTGGCCAGGTAGCGGATGACCTTCCGGCCGTCGCGGTGCAGCGCCGCGACCGTGTCCCCGGAGTGGCCGAAGCCGTCGATGCCGTGGACCGGGACGTCGACGGAGGTGTCCGGACGCCCGCCGGGCCGCCACTGCCAGCCAGTGCCGGGCCGGGGTGGCCGTGCAGGCCGCGGGCAGCGGGGGAACCAGTGTCCACACGGCGGCGAGCAGGCTTCCGCGCCGTCCTGCGGCTCGTCTCACGCGCGTCTCACCGGGTGGTCTCCGGGGGGGCGGGGCCCGGAAGGTGTCCGTCACGTCACCGAACGGTGAAGACCGCGCGAGGGAGCGCACGCACAGACGCGCGTAGGCTCGTCCGCAGTGTGCGCCGTACCGGGGCAGGCCCCGACGAGACCGTACCGCCAGGTCGTCGTCAGGGCCGGCACCGGGCCCGGCCGACCCACACTTTTCGGCCACAGCAACTTCACATCGGAAGCGAGAATTCACCACCGTGACTGCTCTCACTCTCAGCACCGCCGCGACCCCCGGTCTGAAGGCCGACGCGATCGTGATCGGTGTCGCCAAGGGCACTGCGTCCGAGGCCGGGGGCCTGGTCGTCGCACCGGGCGCTGAAGCCGTCGACAAGGCTTACGACGGCAGGCTCACCGGCATCCTGGAGACCCTCGGCGCGTCCGGCGCCGAGGGTGAGGTGACGAAGCTCCCCGCGCCGGCCGGCTTCAAGACGCCGCTCCTGGTCGCGGTGGGTCTGGGCACCCAGCCCGAGAAGGACGCCGCGCCCGACCCCGAGGCACTGCGCAAGGCGGCCGGTGTGGCCGCCCGCGCCCTCGCCGGGTCCAGGAAGGCCGCGTTCGCCCTCCCCCTGACGGACGAGGCCGACGCCGGCGCGGTCGCCGAGGGCGTCCTGCTCGGCGCCTACTCCTTCGACGCCTACAAGAACGCCCCCAAGAACGACGACCCCAAGAACCCCAAGGACCCCAAGAACAAGGACAAGGGCGGCAAGGGCAAGAAGAAGGACGCGAAGGCGCCCCTCGCCGAGGCCGTGCTGCTCTGCGACAAGTCCCGCGACAAGACGTACAAGGCGGCCGTGGAGCGTGCCGTCACGGTGTCCGAGGAGCTCAACCGGGCCCGCGACCTGATCAACACCCCTCCCAACGACCTCGACCCCGAGGCGTTCGCCGCCGTCGCCCAGGCCGCGGCCAAGGAACACGGCATCAAGGTGCAGGTGCTCGACGAGAAGGCACTGGCCAAGGACGGCCACGGCGGCATCCTCGGCGTCGGCGCCGGCTCGGCGTCGGGTCCGCGGCTGGTGAAGCTGTCGTACACCTCCGCCAAGGCGAAGAAGCACCTCGCCTTCGTCGGCAAGGGCATCACCTACGACTCGGGCGGCATCTCGCTGAAGCCGGCCGGGCACAACGAGACGATGAAGTGCGACATGAGCGGTGCCGCCGCCGTGTTCGCCGCGGTCGTCGCCGCCGCCCGCCTCGGTCTCGAGGTCAACATCACCGGCTGGCTGGCCCTGGCCGAGAACATGCCCTCCGGTTCCGCCACCCGCCCGGGTGACGTGCTGCGCATGTACAGCGGCAAGACGGTGGAGGTACTCAACACCGACGCCGAGGGCCGGCTCGTCCTCGCCGACGCGCTGTGGGCGGCCTCGGAGGAGAAGCCGGACGCGATCGTGGACGTCGCGACCCTGACCGGCGCGATGATGCTGGCGCTGGGCAACCGCACGTTCGGGATCATGGCCAACGACGACGCCTTCCGCGCGGCGGTGCACGAGGCCGCCGAGGAGGTCGGCGAGCCCGCCTGGCCGATGCCGCTGCCGGAGCACCTGCGCAAGGGCATGGACTCCGCCACGGCCGACATCGCGAACATGGGCGAGCGGATGGGCGGCGGGCTCGTCGCCGGGCTCTTCCTGCGCGAGTTCGTCGGCGAGGGCATCACCTGGGCCCACCTCGACATCGCCGGTCCGGCCTTCAACGAGGGCAGCCCCTTCGGGTACACGCCCAAGGGCGGTACGGGCTCGGCGGTACGGACGCTGGTCCGCCTCGCGGAGCAGACGGCGGCCGGCGACCTGGGCTGAGCCACTCGGTCGGCGACCGGTCGCCGGCGGGGCCCCGTACCCGGGTGGGACGGGGCCCCGCCGGCGGCCGGCGCGCATGCGGATCCGGCGCCGGATCCGCCGCGGGTTCCGGGGCAGGTTCCGCCGCGGGTTCCGGGGCGGGTTCCGCCGCGGGTTCCGGGGCATGCGGTCCCGGAAGTCCTCACGCGTGTGACGGGCGGACGTTCGAACGTGGGACGTGTCACACCCCTGCCCCACGTCTCGTTCGGCTCGGACAAGTGCGAGGATAGGGCTCGGCAGGACAGGGCCCCACCGAAGGGCCGAAGGCAAAAGCGGCCGGACACCAGCCGCCGACCGGTCACTGGAGACCGGCGTGGCGCACATGCATGGAGGACGTGACGTGGCGAACGACGCCAGCACTGTTTTCGACCTAGTGATCCTCGGCGGTGGCAGCGGTGGTTACGCCGCGGCGCTGCGCGGGGCGCAGCTGGGCCTGGACGTCGCCCTGATCGAGAAGGACAAGGTCGGCGGTACCTGCCTGCACAACGGCTGCATTCCCACCAAGGCCCTGCTGCACGCGGGCGAGATCGCCGACCAGGCCCGCGAGAGCGAGCAGTTCGGTGTGAAGGCCACCTTCGAGGGCATCGACATGGCGGCCGTCAACAAGTACAAGGACGACGTGATCTCGGGCCTGTACAAGGGCCTGCAGGGTCTGGTCGCCTCGCGCAAGGTGACCTACATCGAGGGTGAGGGCCGACTGTCGTCGCCGACCTCCGTCGATGTGAACGGTCAGCGGATCCAGGGCCGCCACGTCCTGCTGGCGACCGGCTCCGTGCCGAAGTCGCTGCCGGGCCTGGACATCGACGGCAACCGGATCATCTCCTCGGACCACGCCCTCGTCATGGACCGCGTGCCGAAGTCCGCGATCGTGCTGGGCGGCGGCGTCATCGGCGTCGAGTTCGCCTCCGTGTGGAAGTCCTTCGGCACCGACGTCACGATCGTCGAGGGCCTCAAGCACCTCGTCCCGGTCGAGGACGAGAACAGCTCGAAGCTGCTGGAGCGTGCCTTCCGCAAGCGGGGCATCAAGTTCAACCTGGGCACCTTCTTCCAGAAGGCCGAGTACACCCAGGACGGCGTCAAGGTCACCCTCGCCGACGGCAAGGAGTTCGAGGCCGAGGTCCTCCTCGTCGCCATCGGCCGCGGCCCGGTCTCGCAGGGCCTGGGCTACGAGGAGGCCGGGGTCGCCATGGACCGCGGCTACGTCCTCGTCGACGAGTACATGCGGACCAACATCCCGACGATCTCCGCCGTCGGCGACCTCGTCCCGACGCTCCAGCTCGCGCACGTCGGCTTCGCCGAGGGCATCCTGGTGGCGGAGCGGCTGGCCGGTCTGAAGGCCGTCCCGGTCGACTACGACGGCGTGCCGCGGGTGACGTACTGCCACCCGGAGGTCGCCTCCGTCGGTATCACCGAGGCCAAGGCCAAGGAGATCTACGGTGCGGACAAGGTCGTCGCCCTGAAGTACAACCTGGCGGGCAACGGCAAGAGCAAGATCCTCAAGACCGCCGGCGAGATCAAGCTCGTCCAGGTCAAGGACGGTGCCGTGGTCGGCGTCCACATGGTCGGTGACCGTATGGGCGAGCAGGTCGGCGAAGCTCAGCTGATCTACAACTGGGAGGCGCTGCCGGCCGAGGTCGCGCAGCTGATCCACGCCCACCCGACGCAGAACGAGGCGCTCGGCGAGGCTCACCTGGCCCTCGCGGGCAAGCCCCTCCACTCCCACGACTGACGCCTTCGGTCACGGGCACGACGACACAGACTTCCGCACATCTAAGGAGCAACCGAAACCATGGCGGTTTCCGTAACCCTTCCGGCGCTCGGTGAGAGCGTCACCGAGGGCACTGTCACCCGGTGGCTGAAGGCCGAGGGCGAGCGCGTCGAGGCCGACGAGCCGCTGCTCGAGGTCTCCACCGACAAGGTCGACACCGAGATCCCCGCTCCGGCCTCCGGCGTGCTGTCCTCCATCAAGGTCGCCGAGGACGAGACCGTCGAGGTCGGTGCCGAGCTGGCCCTGATCGACGACGGCAGCGGCGCCCCCGCCGAGGCTCCGGCCCCGGCCGCCGAGCAGCCCGCCGCCCCGGCGCCCGAGCCGGCTCCCGCGCCGGCCGCCGCGGCCCCCTCCACCGAGCAGGCCGCCCCGGCGCCCGCTCCCACCGCCGAGGCCGCCGTCGGCGGCGGCTCCGCCAAGGGCACGGACGTGGTCCTGCCCGCGCTCGGCGAGTCCGTCACCGAGGGCACCGTCACCCGCTGGCTGAAGTCGGTCGGCGACAGCGTCGAGGCCGACGAGCCGCTGCTCGAGGTCTCCACCGACAAGGTCGACACCGAGATCCCGGCGCCCACCTCCGGTGTGCTGCTGGAGATCACGGTCGCCGAGGACGAGACCGCCGAGGTGGGCGCGAAGCTCGCCGTCATCGGCGCTCCGGGTGCCGCCCCGCAGGCCGCTCCGGCACCGGCGGCTCCGGCCGCCCCGGCGCAGCCCGAGCCCGCCCCGGCCCCGCAGCAGGCCGCGCCGGCCGCCCCGGCTCCCGCTCCGGCCCCGGCTCCTGCCCCGCAGGCCGCTCCGGCCCCGGCTGCCCCGGCCCCCGCCCCGGCTCCGGCCGCCCCGGCTGCCGTTCCGGCCGCCGCGCGGCCGACCGACGAGGGCGCCTACGTGACCCCGCTGGTGCGCAAGCTCGCCGCCGAGCACGGCGTCGACCTGTCCACCGTCAAGGGCACCGGCGTCGGTGGCCGTATCCGCAAGCAGGACGTCGTCGCCGCCGCCGAGGCCGCGAAGGCCGCCCCCGCCGCGGCTCCGGCCGCCGCTCCGGCCGCGGCCAGGCGGACCCCGGTCCTCGAGGCCTCGCCGCTGCGCGGCCAGACCGTGAAGATGCCGCGGATCCGCAAGGTCATCGGCGACAACATGGTCAAGGCGCTGCGTGAGCAGGCGCAGCTGTCCTCGGTCGTCGAGGTCGACGTCACCCGGCTGATGAAGCTGCGGGCGCGGGCCAAGGAGTCGTTCGCGGCCCGTGAGGGCGTCAAGCTCTCCCCGATGCCGTTCTTCGTCAAGGCCGCCGCCCAGGCGCTGAAGGCCCACCCGGCCGTCAACGCCCGGATCAACGAGGCCGAGGGGACCATCACGTACTTCGACACCGAGCACATCGGTATCGCGGTGGACTCCGAGAAGGGCCTGATGACCCCGGTCATCAAGAACGCCGGTGACCTCAACATCGCCGGTATCTCCAAGGCCACGGCCGACCTGGCGGGCAAGGTCCGGGCCAGCAAGATCACTCCGGACGAGCTGTCCGGCGGGACCTTCACGATCAGCAACACCGGTTCGCGCGGCGCGCTGTTCGACACGATCATCGTGCCTCCGGGCCAGGTCGCGATCCTCGGCATCGGTGCCACGGTCAAGCGTCCGGCCGTCATCGAGACGGAGGAGGGCACGGTCATCGGCGTCCGCGACATGACCTACCTGACCCTCTCCTACGACCACCGTCTGGTGGACGGTGCCGACGCGGCCCGTTACCTGAACTCGGTCAAGGCGATCCTGGAGGCGGGCGAGTTCGAGGTCGAGCTCGGCCTGTGACCCTGTGATCCACGGCCGCTGATCCCGGTCACCGGTGCCCCCGTCCGGAGCTTCCCAGGCTCCCGGGCGGGGGCACTGTCGTGGGCACGGCGTGAGCCGCGCCGTATGCGCTGTGTAAGCCTCGTCTCACCTGGGCGAAAGCGCCCCGTGCGCCCCTCCGGGAAGGTGTGTCAGCCGTATTGTCTAAGGGCCAATCGACCTCAAGGGTCCTGTCCGTCGTCCGTCCGCCGCCCCTCGACGGGGCCTTTCGGACGGCTGCCCCGGATTCACGAGCCCTGTCCAAGGAGCACTCATGACCGCGCCCGTCGTCCACTCGCTGCGCGAACAGATCCGCGAGCACATCCTGGAAGGGATCATCAGCGGGCGCTGGCAGCCGGGCGAGCGGATCGTGGAGCGGCGGATCGCGACCGAGCTGGAGGTCAGCCAGACACCGGTGCGGGAGGCGCTGCGCGAGCTGGAGTCGCTGCGGCTGATCGAGTCGGCGCCCAACAAAGGCGTACGGGTGCGGAACCTCTCGGCCGCCGACCTGGAGGAGAGCTACCCCGTACGGGCGGGTCTCGAGGCGATCGCCGCGGAGCTGGCGGCGGAGCGGCTGGCTCAGGACTGCTCGGCGCTGGAGCCGCATGTCGCCGCGCTGTACGAGGCCGACCGCACGGCCGACGGCACGGCCCAGGTGCGGCACACGGTCGCCTTCCACCGTGAGCTGGTCCGCGCGGCCGGCAACTCGGTGCTGCTGCACACCTGGGAGGGCCTGGGCATCGAGGTCTTCACGGCCCTGTCCATCCGCTGGCTGGGTACGGTCCAGCAGTCCTACGCCGAGGAGCACGAGGAGCTGGTCGCGGCGTTCCGGCGGCAGGATCCGGACATCGGCCGCCTGGTGAAGGAGCATGTGCTGGGCTGCGCGCCGCACGCCGCCGACGCCCCCGCCTGATCTCCCGTCCCCGCCCGTTCCGGTCCCGGTACCGTCCGTCCGGTCCATCGCGTCCCGCCGCGCCGGGCGAAGCGTGCGGAACGTACCGATACTGGTGGGAACCGTGTCGTTTCCCAGGGCGGTGACCAACGCCCCCGTCGGCCGGTGGTGGAGGCCGTGTGATCCCGCCACAGCTGTCCTCCGTGGTCCCGGAGTCCGCCGGGTCCGTCCTGTCCTTGACGCGCGGTGCCGTGACCGCGGCGGCGTCGGCGGCGCGGTCCCTCGCACGGGGTCTGGCCGCCGTCCCGGGGGCGCTCACGTCGGCCGGGCCGGCGTCGCAGTCGCGTGCGCCCGGCCTCTGGCGAACCTCGGGAGGCGTGCAGATCACGGTCCGGCGACTGGGGCGGCCCGGTACGGCAGCGGCGGCGCGCGGGCTGGAGGCCACCCTGCGCCGGGTACCGGGGGTGAGCCGCGCGGAGGTGAACGGCACGCTGGGGTGCGTGTACGTGGGCTGCGGGCCGGAGACCGACCTCACAGCCGTCGCCGACCTCGTCGCGGCCGCCGACACCGCTGACGGGGAGGTTCCGCGGACCGGGGCGACGGACCGGGGGCGGCGCCCGGTCGGCTACCCCGGGGCCGCGCGGGCGCGGGTCGGCGCGGCCGTCCGGCTCGGCACCGGCCTGGTGGCCGTGGGGGTGGCGTCGGTCGGCGACGTGCTCAGGCTGCCGGGGCTGCACCCGGCGGTGATGTCGGTGATCCAGTTCGCGGAGTCCATGCCACTGCTGCGCGACGGCATCGCCCGCCGGATCGGCGAGAGCGCCACGGAACGCGGCTTCACCGTGGCGAACCTGCTGGCGAGCACCCTGTCCTTCCGGCCGCTGGGCCTCGCGGTGACCACCACGCTGGCCGCCGCCCGGTACGCGGAGGTGCAGGCGTGCCGCGGGGCGTGGGCGGACTGGGCGCGCAGGCTGGGCGTGCGCGAGGGGACGTACCGCCACGACGCGGTGCCGGTTCACGAGCGCCCGGCGCCGCTGCCGCCGGGACCGGGCGAGCGGTACGCCAATGTGGCGGCGCCGGTGGGGCTCGCGGCCTACGCTCTGACGTCGGTCGGCACGTTCAACCAGGACCGTGCGCTGTCGCTGCTGATCGCGGGGACACCGCGCGGCCCCCGGTTCGGGCGGGAGGCGTTCGCCTGCGCGGTGGACCGGGCCCTTTCCGGGCGGGGGGCACTGGTGCTGCGGCCGGAGGCGCTGCGCCGCCTGGACCGGATCGACACGGTGGTCCTCGACGCCCGTCTGCTGGCCGACCACGACTGGACGATCGAGGGCGTACTGCGCCTGCCACCGCCCGGCAGCCGGCCGGGAGGCGCCGGGCCGACCGCTGACGGCCCGACCGCTGACGGCCCGACGGACGGCGGCCCGGACGACGACAGCCCGGCGGACGGCGACGGCCCGGACGACGACGAGATCCACGTACGGATCCACGAGCTGATCGAGCCGGACGGTCCGGCCGGAAGGCGCCGCCGGCACGGCGCCGGCTCCCTGGCGCCGAAGCGGCGGGACGGCTGGGAGCTACGGCCGCTCCCCGGCCCGGAGGCCGGCTCCGAGGACACCCTCGGCGGCTTCTTCCTCGCGGAGACGGCCGTCGCGGAGATGGCCGCGCGGGCCCGGCGGTGGGTCGAGGAGGGCGCTCGGCTCGTGCTCGTCCTGCGGGCGGGCACCCCGGTGGCCGTGGCCGCGCTGGCCCCCCAACTGCACCCGCTCGCCCACCACTTGGTGCGCGCTGCCCGGGCGTGCGGTGAGGTGCGGCTGGTGGGCGGACCGCCCGGGCTGCACCTCCGGTTCGGGCTCGAGGAGGCCGCGCCCACCGGACACCGGCGTACCGCCGCCCTGGTGCGTTCCCTCCAGGCGGAGGGGCACGGGGTCGCGGTGGTCTCGGCACGGACCCGGCGTGCCCTGGCCCGCGCGGACCTGGGCATCGGGCCGGTCGACGGCGTCCTGCGGCACGTGCCGTGGGACGCCGATGTCGCCGCCCCGCCCGATGTCGTCCACCTGCTGCTGACCGCCCTGCCGGAGGCCCGGCGGATCGGCCGCCTGTGCGTCCGGCTGGAGGGTGCCGGTGCGGTGGCGGGCTCGGCCCTCGCCCTGCTCGTGCCCCGCCCGGGGGCCTGGGCGCGGGCCCGTCTGGTGACCGACGGGGTGGGCATCGCCTCGGTCGCCGCGGGCTTCTGGGCGGGGTGGCGGCTGCACGGACGCCCGGCCCCGGCGGCCGCCGGGCGCACCCCCTGGCACGCCATGGCGGTGCGCCAGGTGATGTCCCGGGTCGGCACCTCGCCCCAGGGACTGGACGAGGCCGAGGCCGCCCGGCGCGGGCAGTTCGAGGGCCGTGACCGCACCGAAAAAGCCGGCACCCTGGTCGGCCGGGTCGTGGAGGAGCTGGCCAATCCGCTCACGCCCGTCCTGGCGATCGGCGGCGGTGTCTCGGCGGCGCTCGGCTCCGTGCTGGACGCCGTGCTGATCGGCGGGGTGCTCGGTGTGGACGCGCTGGTCGGCGGGGTGCAGCGGCAGCAGGCCGACAGCGCGGCCGAGCGACTGGTCGAGGCCACCTCGGTGCGGGTGCGGGTGCGCCGCCCCGGCCAGGCGGAGCCGGTGGAGACGGCCGGCGAGCACCTGGTGCGGGGGGACCTGATCGAGCTGCGGGCCGGGGACTCGGTCCCGGCGGACTGCCGGGTGGTGCGGGCGCAGGGGCTGGAGGTGGACGAGTCCAGCCTCACCGGCGAGTCGCTGCCCGTCGTCAAGAGCGCGGCGCCGACCGCGGCCCGGGCGGTCGCGGACCGCACCTCGATGCTCTACGAGGGCACGACGGTGGCGGCCGGCCACGCGCTGGGCGTGGTCGTCGCCACCGGAACCGCCACCGAGGCCGGCAGCGCGGCCGAGGCGGGCCCCGAGGGCACACCGCCGGAGAGCGGGGTGGAACGGCGGCTGAAGGGGCTGGGCCGGTGGTTCCTGCCGCTGTCCGTCGCCGCGGGAGCGGTCCTCTTCGCCGTCGACCTGCTGCGCAGACGGCCGTTGGGGGCCGCCCTGGGGTCCGCGGTCAGCCTGTGCGTGGCGGCCGTACCGGAGGGGCTGCCGTTCGTCGCCACGGTCGCGGAGCTGGCCGCGGCCCGCCGGCTGTCCGCACGCGACACCCTGGTCCGCAGCGCCTCCACCATCGAGGCGCTGGGCCGCACCGACGTGCTGTGCTTCGACAAGACCGGCACGCTCACCGAGGGCCGGATCAGCCTCCAGCAGGTCTCCGACGGCCTGCGGTGCGCGGAGCTCGACCGGCTCACCCCGGCGCTGCGCCGGATCGTCGCCACGGCCGCCCTGGCCGGTCCGCCGGGCGCGGCCGCGACGCTCGCCCACCCCACCGACCGGGCCATCGCCAGCGGGGCCGAGTCGCTCGGCGCCGCCCCGGCCCGGGCCGCCGGGCTCGGTACGGACGTCTGGGAGCGGCTGGCCGAGCTGCCGTTCGAGCCGGGTCGCGGCTACCACGCCGTGCTGGGGCGGTCCGACGGCGAGGCGCGGATCGTGGTCAAGGGCGCGCCGGAAGTCGTCCTGGCCCGCTGCGACCGGGCCCGCCGAGGCGGCGCCACCGAGCCGTTCGACGAGCGGCTGCGCGCGCGGACGGAGGCGGAGGTCGACCGGCTGGCCCGGCGCGGCCTGAGGGTGCTCGCGGTCGCCGAGCGGGTCCTGCCCGCGGGTGCGCCGCAGGACGACAACACCCCCGCCGGCCCGGGGGACCTCGGCGACCAGGCGGTCGACGGGCTGTGCCTGCTGGGCCTGCTGGGCCTCGCGGACCCGGTGCGGCCCACCGCCGCGCAGAGCGTGGACCGGCTGGCGCGGGCCGGGGTGCGCATCGTCATGCTCACCGGCGACCACCCCAGCACGGCCGCCGCGATCGCCAGGGAGCTGCGGCCCGGGGAGGAGCCGCGCCTGATGACCGGGGCGGAGCTGGACGCCCTCGACGACGCGGCGCTCGCCGGGACGCTGCCGGACATCACGGTGTTCGCCCGGGTCACCCCGGCGCACAAGGTCCGTATCGTCACCGCGCTGCGTTCGGCCGGACGTACCGTCGCCGTCACGGGCGACGGCGCCAACGACGCGCCCGCCATCCGGATCGCCGACGTCGGCATCGCCCTCGGCTCCCGGGCCACGCCGGCGGCCCGCGCCGCCGCCGACGTGGTCGTCACCGACGACCGGATCGAGACCATCGTCGACGCCTTCGTCGAGGGCCGGGCCATGTGGGGCTCGGTGCGCAGGGCGCTGGGCATCCTGCTCGGCGGCAATCTGGGGGAGATCGCCTTCACGCTGGCGACCACGCTGTTCACCGGGCGCAGCGCGCTCAACGCCCGTCAGCTGCTCCTGGTCAACCTGCTCACGGACATGCTGCCCGCCATGGCCATCGCCGCCCGGCCGCCCACCGACCACCCCGACCGGCTGCTCGCGGAGGGCCCGGAGGCCTCGCTCGGCACGGCCCTGATCCGTCACCTCCGGCTGCGTGCCGCCGTCACCACGGCGGCGGCCACGGCCGCCTGGACCGTCGCCCGGGTCACCGGCACCCGGGGGCGTGCCGACACGGTCTCCCTGGTCGCCCTGGTGGCCTCCCAGCTGTTCCAGACGCTCCAGGACGCGGGCCGCGACCCGGTGGTGGCCGTGGCCGCGGTGGGGTCCCTGGTGGTGCTGGGCGTGGTGGTGAGCGTGCCGGGGCTCAGCCACTTCTTCGGCAGCCGGCCCCTGGGCCCCGCGGCCTGGACGATCGCGCTGGCGTCGGCGGCGGGGTCGGTGCTGGTGCCCCTCGCGGTGCGGGGCGCCGCCGGAGCGCTGAGGAAAGTTCACCTGCAGAACACCTGGGTGCAGCCTGCTGGATGACATCAGGGCCGACAAAGGAGTCGTACCCGGCACGACACACACGAAAGGCGGCGGACCATGCCGCACATCCTCACCACGATCCTGACCCAGGTGGCGGTCGCCCTGCTCGAGGCCGCAGTGGTCCGGCTGGCCGTCCAGTTCTGGAAGGCCTTCGGCGCGGGCGGGCACCCGGCGGCCGCACACGCCTGAGCGGCCCCCTCCCGAACCGCATCACCCGAACCGCATCACCCGAACCAGCTTGCCCGGATTGTCCGTTCGGACGGGTTTATTCGCGTGCATTGATGGAACGCGGGCAGGAGGACCCCTCGCCACTCACGCCTCACGGCAGGAGAGGACGGAGATGACTTCCCCAGAAGCACAGACCCAGCCACCGCAACAGCAGGCCCCGGCGGAACACCCGGAGGAGAAGCGGACGGACGGCAAGCTGCTGCACCTGCGCACCGCCCGGATTCCGATCCCCTACGTGACCCCGGGGGACAAGTTCTCCCACGCCCGCAGGGCCGTACCCGCGCCCAAGGCCACTTCCCTGCTCCCCTCGCCCCGCAAGCTGGCCCTCTACGGCATCCTCGGCGGCATGACCGTCGCCGGAGCCATCGGCTGGCCGGTCGCGGTCGCCGTCGGCGCCGCCACCGAGGTGATCACCCGCGAGCAGGCGGCACGGCAGCACCAGGGACACGGACACACCGAGCGGACGGAGACCGCGGCGCCACCGCAGCAGGCGACCGCATGACGGTCCCACCCGGACCTCGACGGGGCCGAACGCCGGGATGAGCCCAGGGCGCTCGGCCCCACCCGCGTTCAGCGCGTCCGGGCCGGCCCGCACCTCGCTCGGACCGACCGTCCACCCCTCGGATGAGCAGGCAAAACGCGGCACCGCGTGCCTGATTCCCCGGCACAGGATGCCAATTTCTTGATATCGAGACTTTTTCGGCCCACTACCTTTGATCGATCATCGATCAGCGGGTTATTGTCGCCAGCGGGGTCTCCACCAGAGCCCCAGCCCTGTCCTGCCATAGACCAAGGGCACCCCCGAACCCTTACCGATGAGGGAACCCCCTTCGACTGAGGAAGGCGGCGACATGACCGACTCCAAGGCCATCCAGCCGAGCGAGCTGGATCAGCTCCCGGACCGCGACCCCGAGGAGACCGCCGAGTGGCGGGCCTCCCTCGACGCCGTCACCAAGGCCGCAGGGCCGCACCGTGCCGCGTACCTGATGCGCCGTACGCTGGAGCGCGCCGAGGAGGCCGGCGTCGCACTGCCGAAGCTCCTCGAGACCGACCACATCAACACCATCCCCACCTCCGCCGAGCCCGCGGTGGACGGCGACGAGGCGATGGAGTCCCGCATCACCGCGTGGAACCGCTGGAACGCGGCCGCGATGGTGACCCGCGGCAGCAAGTACGGCGTCGGCGGCCACATCGCCACCTTCGCCTCCGCGGCCTGGCTCTACGAGACGGGCTTCAACCACTTCTTCCGCGGCAAGGAGGCCGACGGCTCCGGCGACCAGCTCTACATCCAGGGCCACGCCTCCCCCGGCATCTACGCCCGCGCCTTCCTCGACGGCCGGCTCGGCGAGCGGCACCTGGACAACTTCCGCCGTGAGGCGGGCGGCGACGGCCTCCCCTCGTACCCGCACCCGCGGCGTCTGCCCTGGCTGTGGGAGTTCCCCACGGTGTCGATGGGCCTCGGCCCGATCTCCGCGGTCTACCAGGCGCGGTTCAACCGCTATCTGACCAGCCGCGGCATCAAGGACCTGACGAACTCCCACGTGTGGGCGTTCCTCGGCGACGGCGAGATGGACGAGCCGGAGTCCACCGCCGCCCTGACGCTCGCCTCCCGCGAGGGCCTGGACAACCTGACCTTCGTCATCAACTGCAACCTGCAGCGCCTCGACGGTCCGGTCCGCGCCAACTTCAAGATCGTGCAGGAGCTGGAGGCCCTGTTCCGCGGCTCCGGCTGGAACGTGGTCAAGAGCCTGTGGGGCACCGCCTGGGACGAGCTGCTCCAGCTGGACACCACCGGCGCGCTCGTCCGCCGCCTGCGCGAGGTGCCCGACGCACAGGTCCAGACGTACCAGACCCGCGACGCGGCCTACATCCGCGAGGACTTCTTCGGCAAGGACCCGGCGCTCGTCGAGATGGCGAAGCTGCTGAGCGACGACAAGATCCTCGAGTGCTTCCACCTCTCGCGCGGCGGCCACGAGCCCCGCAAGGTCTACGCCGCCTACCGTGCCGCGCTCGCCCACAAGGGCGCGCCGACCGTGATCCTGGCCCAGACCGTCAAGGGCCACACCCTCGGCGAGGGCTTCGCGTCGAAGAACGCCAACCACCAGATGAAGAAGCTGTCGGTGGACGAGTTCAAGGCGATGCGCGACCGTCTCGGCCTGCCCATCAGGGACAGCGACTTCGTCGACGGCGAGGTCCCCTACGGCCACCCGGGTGCCGACTCCCCCGAGGTCCGCTACCTCCAGGAGCGCCGCGCCGCTCTCGGCGGTCCGGCCCCGGCCCGCCGCGTCCACCCCGTCGCACCGCTGCCGGCCCCGGCCGACAAGGCGTTCAGCGCCTTCGACAAGGGGTCGGGCTCGCAGAACGTGGCGACCACCATGGCGTTCGTCCGCCTGGTCAAGGACCTGGTCCGCGACAAGGAGACCGGCAGGCGCTGGGTGCCGATCGTCCCCGACGAGGCGCGCACCTTCGGCATGGAGTCGCTCTTCCCGTCGCTCGGCATCTACTCGCCCAAGGGCCAGACGTACGAGCCGGTCGACCGCGACCAGCTGATGTACTACAAGGAGGCCAAGAACGGCCAGATCCTCAACGAGGGGATCACCGAGGCCGGTTCCATGGCCGAGTTCATCGCCGCCTCGACGTCGTACGCGACGCACGGCGAGCCGGTGATCCCGTTCTACATCTACTACTCGATGTTCGGCTGGCAGCGCACGGCCGACCAGATGTGGCAGCTCGGCGACCAGCTCGGCCGCGGCTTCCTCGTCGGCGCCACCGCCGGCCGCACCACGCTCACCGGTGAGGGCCTCCAGCACGCCGACGGCCACTCCCCGGTCATCGCCGCGACCAACCCGGCCGCGCTGACGTACGACCCGGCGTTCGCCTACGAGATCGCCGCCATCGTCAAGGAGGGTCTGCGCCGGATGTACGGCGCGGCCGCCCCGGACGAGGACCAGGACGTCTTCTACTACCTGACGGTCTACAACGAGCCGCTGCGGCAGCCCGCCAAGCCGGCCGGTGCCGGGGTCGACGAGGGCATCCTCAAGGGCCTGTACCGCTTCAACACGGCGGAGTCGGCGGGGCTGACGGCGCCCGTCAACGCCCCGCGGATCCAGCTGCTCGGCTCCGGTACGGCGATCCACTGGGCGCTGAAGGCGCAGCAGTTGCTCGCCGAGGAGTGGGGCGTGGCGGCCGACGTGTGGTCGGCGACGTCGTGGACCGAGCTGCGCCGGGACGCCCTGGAGGCGGACGAGGCGCTGCTGCGCGGCGAGGAGCGGGTGCCGTTCGTCCGGCAGGCGCTCCAGGGCGCCGAGGGTCCGGTGCTGGCGGTCTCGGACTACATGCGCCAGGTTCCCGACCAGATCGCGCAGTGGGTCGAGCAGGACTACACCTCGCTGGGCACCGACGGTTTCGGCCTGTCGGAGACCCGCGAGGCGGCCCGCCGCCACTTCGGTGTCGACGCCGAGTCCATCGTCGTCGCGGCCCTGGCGCAGCTCGCCCGGCGCGGCGAGGTGCAGGTGACGGCCGTGAAGGAAGCGCGCGAGAAGTACGGCCTGTAGGCACCCGGACGTCATCGATGTGAGGCAGGAGGCCCCCGCTGCGGCGGGGGCCTCCTGCTGCATGATGGGCCGTATGCGCGCTGCCCGGCTGATCAAGATGGTTCTGCTGCTCCAGTCCCGGCCGTCCATGACCGCCGCCGAACTCGCGCGGGAGCTGGAGGTGTCGGAGCGGACGGTCACCCGGGACGCGCAGGCGCTGTCCGAGGCCGGGGTGCCGGTGTACGCGGACCGGGGGCGGGCCGGGGGCTACCGGCTGGTCGGCGGTTACCGCACCCGGCTGACCGGGCTGGCCCGGGGCGAGGCGGAGGCGCTGTTCCTGTCCGGGGTGCCGGGGGCACTGCGGGAGATGGGCCTCGAGGACGCGGCCTCCGCGGCCCGGCTGAAGGTGTCGGCGGCGCTGCTGCCCTCCCTGCGGGACGCGTCGCAGACGGCCGCGCAACGCTTCCATCTGGACGCCCCGGGCTGGTTCCGTGAACCGGTGACGCCCGAGCTGCTGCCGGCCGTGGCGGACGCGGTGTGGGACGACCGCCGGGTCACCGCCCGCTATCTGCGCGGGGCGGGGGAGCACCGGCGGGAGGTCGTGCGGGAGCTGGAGCCCTACGGGCTCGTGCTCAAGGCGGGCGTCTGGTACCTGTGCGCGCGGGTGCCGGGGCACGAGACGTTCCGGGTGTACCGCGTCGACCGGTTCACCGCGGTGGAACCGGTCGGCCCGGTCGACCCGGCGCGCCCCGCACGCTTCGAACGCGACCGGGAGTTCGAGCTGCCCGCGTTCTGGGAGGAGCGGGCGGAGCAGTTCGCCCGCTCGATCCTGCGGACCCAGGTGGTGGTGCGGCTGTCGCCCGAGGGGGTGCGCGTACTGCCGCACTCCGTGGAGGCGTCGGCCGCGGCGGCCGCACGGGAGGCACTGGCCGAGGCGGCCGGGGAGCGCGGAGGGGACGGCGACGGGTGGGTGACGGTGACCCTGCCGGTGGAGTCCGAGGAGGTCGCCCACACCCAGCTGACGGCGCTGGGGCCCGAGGTGGAGGTGCTGGCGCCCGCGTCGTTGCGGGAGCGGTTCGCCGCCCAGGCCGTACGGCTGGCCCGGCTGTACGAAAGGGGCGCCCCCGACGCCGGCACCGGCCCCGGCCCTGTCCCCCGCCCCTGAGCGATCCGGGTGACACTCCGGGGTGCGCCCCCCGGTCCCAGGGCCGATGCTTGACGCGTGATGGACGAGACGGAGTTCTGGGAGCTGGTCGACACCGCCCGCGAGGACGCCGGGGGCGACCCGGAGGAGCAGGCCGACCTGCTGGTGGAACGGCTCGCGCGGCTGGACCCGGAGTCGGTCCTGGACTTCTCCCGGCACTTCGAGTCCCGCTATCACCGCGCCTACCGCTGGGACCTGTGGGGCGCCGCCTGGGTGCTGCTGGACGGGGCGAGCGACGACGCCTTCGACTTCTTCCGGTGCTGGCTGATCGGCCAGGGCCGTGAGGTCTTCGAGGGCGCGCTGCACGATCCGGACGCCCTGGCCGGCCTGCTGAAGGAGTTCGACGAGGAGGTCGACGGCGACGCCGAGGACCTCGGCTACGCGGCGGACGAGGCGTACGAGCAGCTCACCGGCACGGTGGCGCCCGACCTGGACCTCCCGCCGGCCCCCGCGGAACCCGAGGGCACTCCGGTCGACTTCGAGAACGATTCCCGGCTCGCCGAACGCTACCCCCGGCTCTGGGAACGGTTCCGGTCCTGACCCCCGTGCTGCTCCCCGCGCTATTCTCCGTGCTGCTCCCCGCTCTGCTCCCCCTGCTGTTCCCCTCCCTGTTGCCCGCGCCGTCCCTCGTCCCGTTGCCCGGAGGACCCCGCGATCCGGCTGTCCTCCTGCGGCCGGGCGCCCGGCCGGCGGCCCTGCAGTTCCGCGGCCCGTTGCCTGATCGCCGGAAGGCGGGCCTGCAGGGCGGCGCCCGGGCAGCTGGTCATGTAGCCGTCGCTGTGGCCCGCGAGGGCGGGCAGCACGGCCGTGCTGCCCGCCGCGTACCGGCTGGCGCCGTTGCTGGAGACCAGCCGGACGTCGGAGCGCGGGTCGGTGCCGGACAGGCCGAGCTTCCAGGCGGCCAGCTCCGCGATCGCGCGCTCCATCGCGGGCGGCACCGGCACCCCGGCGGTGAAGGTGCCGAGGGCGGCGATCCCCGCGGTGCGGTGGTTGAAGCCCTGGGTGTGAGCACCGGTGACGGGCCGGCCGGTCCCGCCCGCGCGGCCCTCGTAGATGGTCCCGCAGCGGTCGACGACGAAGTTGTAGCCGATGTCGTCCCAGTCCCGGCCGGCGGTCTGGCCCTCGTAGACGTTGCGGATGCCGGCCGGGGCCTCGGCGCAGTCGTAGTCGTTGGGCGAGTCGGTGTGGTGGATGAAGACGGCGACGACCTCGTCGTCGTAGCGCGGGGGCGGCTGCTCGTGGGTGGTGCCGGCCGTCCAGGCCGCTCTGGACACGATGGGCGGCCTGGGCGCCGTGTACGCGGCCGCCTCGCGGCTGGGGGCGGGGACGGCCGAGGTCTCCGCGGCCCGTTCGACGCCGTACGCGCACAGCACCAGCGCGACGGCCGCGGCGATGCCCGGCAGACAGCCGAGCAGCACCTTGACGCCTCTGGGCAGGCCCGTGAGGCCCGGGGCGTGGGACATCCGGGAAGCAGGGCGCCGCCATGCTCCCCTCGGCCTCCTGAGGACACGCATGGTTTCACTGTCGGCCGGATCCACCCCGCCCGCGACGTGTGCTGTGCCGACCGGTGGAACCATCTCCCTGGTCCGCCGCGTTCTTCCGAGTGCACGCGCGTGACCGCTTCCGTGTGGTCGACGGTCCCGCGCGCGTGGCTGATCACTGGGCCCCTCCCCCACGTATGCACGTATGTATGAGGGGGCCCGAGAGAAAGGCGGTGTGCGTGGACCTGCTCGACCTTCTGCTGCTGCTGTTCGTCCTGGCCTACGCGGCGTCCGGCTACCGGCGCGGCCTGCTGGCCGGCTGTGTCTCGCTGGCCGGTTTCGTGGGCGGTGCGGTCGTCGGCGTGTGGATTCTGCCCTGGGTGCTGGGTTCGGTGGACCCGGGAACGACCACGGCGACGGTGACGGCCGTGTTCACGGTGCTGCTGCCGGCCGCGGTGGGCCACGAGCTGGCCGGCCGGCTGGCGCTGCGGTTGCGGCGGGAGCTGGACCGGGGGCCGCTGCGGGTGGCGGACGGGATCGGCGGCGCCGCGGCCAACTCGGTGGCCGTGCTGATCGTGGCCTGGGTGGTCGCGTCCGTGCTGGGCGCCTCCTCGTCCCCGCTGGTCACCTCCGCGATCCGCGACTCGCGGCTGCTCGGCGCGGTCAACGAGGTGATGCCGGACACCACGCCGGCCTGGTTCTCGCGGGCCACCTCGGAGCTGACCGAGGCGGGCTTCCCACAGGTCTTCAACCCGTTCGAGAACGAGTCGACCGCCGAGGTCGCCGAGCCCTCCGGCGACAGTGTCACCGCGGCCGCCACCCGGGCCGCCCAGCGGAGCACGGTGAAGGTCGAGGGCGTCGCGGGCCTCCAGGGCCGCGAGGGCAGCGGCTTCGTGTACGCGACGGAGCGCGTGATGACCAACGCCCATGTGGTGGCCGGGATCGACCGGCCGACCGTGCGGGTCGGCGGCGTCGGGCGGGCGTACGAGGCCCGGGTGGTGCTGTTCGACCCGCAGAAGGACGTGGCCGTGCTGTACGTCCCCGAACTGCGGGCTCCCGTCCTCCCGTTCGACGACGACGCCGGCCGCGGCGACCCGGCGGTCGTCGCGGGCTATCCGCAGGACGGCGATCTGGACCTGCGGGCGGCGACGGTCGCGGGCCGGGTGCAGGCGAAGGGCCAGAACATCTACGGCGACCGGGCGGTCGTCCGCGAGATCTACTCGATCCGTTCCCTCGTGCGCCCCGGCAACTCCGGCGGCCCGCTGCTGACCACCGACGGCCGGGTGTACGGCGTGGTGTTCGCCCGTTCCACCTCGGACACGGAGACCGGCTACGTCCTGACGGCGGACGAGGTCGCCGACGAGGCGCGGCGCGCGGCGAACGCCACGGCGCCGGTGGACACGGGCGACCCGACGACGTCGTAGGACCACGCCCGGGCGGGGCCGGAGGTCAGCGCAGGGACCGCCCCATCAGCACGTCGTCGACGTAGGTGCCGTCGAGGCAGAACTCCTCCGGCTGGACGCCCTCGACGACGAAGCCCTCGGACGCGTAGAGGGCGCGGGCGGCGGAGTTGTGGCCGAGGACGCGCAGGGTGATGCGGCGCGCGCCGCGCTCCCGGGCCTCCCGGACGGCCGCCCGCACCAGGGCCCGGCCCACGCCCGCGCCACGGGCCGCTTCGGCGACGGCGAGGCCGCGGATCTGCTGGACGTGCGCGTTCGAGGGCAGTTCCGTGGGGAAGCCGAGGCGCACGTAGCCGACGACGCGGCCCGCGTGCTCGGCGACGAGGTGGTCGCGGGGGCCGGACCGCTCGCTGAAGAAGGAGTCGTACGGCGGCTGCGGCGGCGGGGTGACGGCGTGCAGGACCGACCAGGTCTCCCGGTCCAGCAGAGCCAGTTCCCCCTCGTCGGCGGGGCGGGCGACGCGTATCGACGGTTCAGGCATGAGGGTCACTTTACGACCGCCCGCGCGGTGCGCCCGCGGTGCCGTCCGGGCTGCGGGCAGGATGGGCGGCATGAGTTCCGCCTCCTCTGCATCCTCTGCATCCTCCGGATCCTCCCGGTCTTCCGGGTCTTCCCGCATCGCGGTGGCCGGCGCGTCCGGTCTCATCGGCGGCGCGCTCGTACGGTCCCTGACCGCCGACGGGCACACGGTGGTGCGCCTGGTGCGGGCCGAGCCGCGCGCGGCGGACGAGGTCCGGTGGGACCCGGAGCGCGGCACCGTGGACGCGACCGGTCTCGCCGGGTGCGACGCCGTGGTCAATCTCGCCGGTGCCGGGGTGGGCGACCGGCGCTGGACGCCCGCGTACAAGGAGCGGATCCGCGCCGGCCGGGTGCGGGGCACGGCGGCGCTCGCCGAGGCCCTCGCCGGGCTCGCACCGGACGTACGGCCCGGGGTGTTCGTCAACGGCAGTGCGATCGGCTACTACGGCGAGACCGGTGAGCGGACCGTCGACGAGAGCGCGCCGGCGGGTTCGGGCTTCCTGCCGGAGCTGTGCGTCGAGTGGGAGGCCGCGGCGGCGCCGGCGCGGGAGGCGGGCGTGCGGACGGCGTTCGCCCGGACCGGTCTCGTGGTGGCCCGCGAGGGCGGGGCGTGGGCCCGGCTCTTCCCTTTGTTCCGGGCCGGGCTGGGCGGGCGGCTGGGCGACGGGCGCCAGTACTGGTCGTTCGTCGCGCTGCACGACGAGGTGGCCGCCCTGCGCCATCTCCTCGACACCGACGGGCTGTCGGGGCCGTTCAACCTGACCGCGCCGCATCCGGTGACCAACCGTGAGATCACCGGGGCGATGGCGCGCGTGCTGCACCGGCCGGCGGTGTTCGCGGTGCCCGCGCCGGTGGTGCGGACCGTGCTCGGCGAGATGGCCGGGGATGTGCTGGGCAGCGCCCGGGTGCTGCCGGCCCGGCTGCTGGAGTCGGGGTTCCGTTTCGCCTTCCCGGAGATCGACGGCGCGATCCGCGCGGCCCTGTGACCCCCCGTCAGCACCCCTGAACCACGGCCCTCCCACCTCGAGGGGCGGGCGGCCGGGGGCGTGGAGGGCCGGTGGCCGAAGCCGGTGCGCCCCCTGGGGGCCGTGCGGTGGCCGCCCGGCGTGTGCGTGCGACCGCCGTGCGCCCGTGCCCCTGGCGGTGCGCGACGCCAGGCGATCCGTCACGGACCTAACCTCGACCAGAACTCGGGTATTCCTGGGGCCTGTTGGGGGCATCACGACTCCAGCGTCCGCGCAACCTCGAGGAGGGGCACGTGCTTGAGCCCACGTACCAGGCGGACGTCGTCGTCGTGGGAGCCGGGGTCGCCGGTCTCTCCGCGGCACGACGCCTGACCAGCGCTGGAGTCACCACCGTGATCCTTGAGGCCGCCCATACCGTGGGCGGCCGGATGGCGACCGACAAGGTCGACGGCTTCCGGCTCGACAGAATCGGGCAGTTACTGTCCACCGCGTATCCCGAACTGCGGCCGGCCGCCGACCGGGACGGGCTGGCCCTGCGCCCGTTCGCACCCGGCGTCCTGCTGCACAGCGGCGGACACCACCACCGGGCCGGCGTACCGACCGGTGCGAGGGGCGCGAGGGGCGCACTTCACGCGGTGCGCGCCCTTGCGAGCGCCCCCCGGGTGGGGGCCGTGCCCAGGAGGCCGGCGGCCGTTCCCGGGCGGCAGGTGTCCACGCCCCGGAGCCGGACCGGCGCCCCGCTGGGTACGGCCGTCGACCAGGCCCGCCTGGGCTCCGCGTTCACCCGGCTGGCCGGCACTCCGGTGGAACGGCTGCTGGCCCGGCCCGAATCGACCGCCGCCGAGGCCCTCACCGCCCGGGGCCTGCCGGCCCGCACCGTCGACGGCTTCCTCCGTCCGCTGCTCGCCGCCCTGCTGTGCGACCCGGACCTCACCACGTCGAGCCGGTGCGCGGATCTCGCGCTGCGCGCCTTCGCGGCCGGGCGGCTGTGTGTGCCGGAGGGCGGCGCGGAGGCGCTGCCGGAACTGCTGGCGCGGGGGCTGCCGCCGGGGACGGTGCACACGGGCGTCCGGGTCACCTCCGTCTCCACGACCTCGGTGACCACCGCCGAGCACGGCGAGTTCCGCTGCCGCGCGGTGCTGATCGCGACGGACGCGCGGGCCGCGGCCCAGCTGCTGCCGGGACTGCGGGTGCCGGACTTCCACCCGGTGACGGTGGTGCACCACGCCACCGACGAGCCCCCGGAGACCGGCGCCTCGCTGCTCCTGGACGCCGACCGGGGCGGACCGGTGGCGCACACGGCGGTGGTCAGCCGGGTCGACCCGTCCCGGGCCCCGGCCGACCGCGCGCTGGTCTCGTCCACGGTCCTGGGCCCGCCCGGCGCCCAGATCGACACCGGTGTGCGCATGCACCTGGCCCGGCTGTACGGCACGTCGACGGCTCGCTGGGAGACGCTCGGGGTGTATCACACCGCCGACGCCGTCCCGTCCATGCGGCCGCCGCACGATCTGCGGCGGCCGGTACGGCTGCTGGCGGGTCTGTACGTGTGCGGCGACCACCGGGACACCAGCACCGTGCAGGGCGCCCTGCACTCGGGCCGCCGCGCCTCGGCCGCGATCCTCACGGACCTCGGCGCGGGCCGTCCGATGCACAGGGCGGACCCCCTGACCACGGTCCGGGCGGCCTGACCGGCCGCTCCCCCTCAGCCGCCCCGCGCCCCTCCGGTGACCACTCCCGGAGGGGCGCGGTGGCCCCAACCACACACCACCACGCCGGTCCGGCCGCGATGCCTCGACCACGGCGGCTCAGCCGCGGTGGTTCGACCGCGGCGGTTCAACCGCAGCGCCTCAACCACGGCAGTTCAACCGCAGCGCCTCAACACGGCGGTTCAACCACGGCGCCTCAACCGCAGCGGTTCAGCCGCGGTGGTTCGGCCACGATGACTCAGCCGTCGTGACTCAGCAGTACGCCGCGATCCTGTCGCGGTAGACGCGTACCGGTGCCGTGTCGCGGTAGGGCTCCAGTCTGCGTTCGAAGTCCCGGACGTACTCCACGGCCCGTACCGAGCGCATCTCGGACGCCTGGCCGGCCGCCTCGGCGGCGAGCAGGCAGGCCTGGTCGAGTTCGCCGAGGCCGAGGCGTGCGGTGGCGAGGACGACCCGGCAGAACAGCCGGCTGCGGGCGTAGCCGGGGGCGCGCAGCTGCAGCGAGCGCTCCGCGTGCTGGGCCGCGGCGCGGAACTGCTGGAGGTCACGGTGGCAGTGGCCGAACTCGTCGGCGAGCTGGGCCTCGTCGAAGAACCGCACCCAGTGCGGGACCTCGTCGCCGGGCCGGGCGTTCTCCAGGGCGCGTTCGGCGCGCACCAGGGCCGCGGTGCAGGCCCGCACCTCGCCGAGCACACCGTGCCCGCGTGCCTCGACCGCGTGCAGCAGGGCCTGCACCGCGGGCGGGGCGGAGTTGCCCGCGCCCTGCTGGGCCACTCGCGCGAGCTGCACCGCCTCCCGCCCGTGGCCGAGGTAGACCGCCTGCCGGCTCATGGTGACCAGCACATACGCGCCGTAGGTCCGGTCCGCGGCGGCCTGTGCGAGGCGGAGCGCCTGCACGAAGTAGCGCTGGGCGAGTCCGTGCGCGCCGATGTCGTACGACGTCCAGCCGGCCAGCCGGGTCAGGTCGGCGACGGCGGCGAACAGGCGGCGGCCGGTCTGCTCGCCGTAGGTGCCGCGCAGTATCGGCTCGCACTCGTGCTCCAGGTAGCGCACCAGGGCCTGGCGGGCGTGGCCGCCGCCGTAGGCGTCGTCGAGGGTGCGGAACAGCTCGCCGACCGAGCGCAGCGCGGCGATGTCGCCGCCGGTGACCCGCTGGCCGGGGCCGCGCTCGGCCGTCCGGCGGCGGGTGCCGAACTCGGGCAGCCCGGTGGTCGGGCGGCCGACCGGGCGGGCCTGGGCGGGGACGCGGACCGGCGGCTCGAGGCGGGCCACCTTCTCGTCGGCGCGGCCGATGAGCCAGTCCCGGCTGGGCACGACGAGCCCGGCCGAGGTGAAGGCGATCTTGCGCAGCTCGGCGTGGCTGCCGGAGTCCTTGCGCCACAGCCCGCTGACGATGTCGACGGCCTCCTCCGGGGAGGCGGCGAACTCCAGGCCCGCGTAGACGGGGGCGCAGGCGTCCAGGCCGAGGTCCTGGGCGGTGAGCCGGCGGCCGAGGCGCCGGGTGAAGACCTCGGCGATCAGCGCGGGTGTGGTCCCCCTGGGCTGCTGCCCGCGCAGCCAGCGGGTGACGGAGGTCTTGTCGTATCTCAGGTCGAGCCCGTGCTCGAGACCGAGCTGGTCCACGCGGCGGGCCAGTCCCGCGTTGGAGAACCCCGCTTCTGCGATGAGCGCGGCGAGCTGACGGTTGGGCGTGCGCTGCGCGGGTCGTTCCGTCATCTGTGGTGCGGTCTCCTGCCTTCCGGCGAACGTTGATGCCCGGATCACCTGTGAGCAGCCCTGATGGCCTTCTGGACGGCGCGAATGTAGCGGAGAGTAAACGCCTGGTGGCATATTTCGATCCGCATTCATCCGATCGTGTGAGAATTTCCCCCGAGGCTGACGGACAGCAGTCGGCACGGGCGCCGGACGCGCGCCGGAACTACCACCGGAGCCGCCCCCCGGGGACCTCCCCGGAACCGCCGCCGAAAGGAAAGCCGGTCGTACGGTCGTACAGTGGCTTGGGCACCTTTCGTGCCTTACCGCGTTCCACCCTTGTTCTGCCTTACTACCTTCCGGGAGGCACTCGCCGTGAGTGAGTTGCGGTTCGTCCGAATGGGCTTCGGGGCCGAGGCCGTCGACTACCAGGTGGCCTGGGACGAGCAGCGCCGGGTGCACGCGGCACGGTTCGCCGACGAGGCGCCCGACACCGTCATCCTGCTGGAGCACCCCCCGGTCTACACGGCCGGCCGGCGCACCCAGGACAGTGAGCGCCCCCTCGACGGCACCCCGGTCATCGACGTGGACCGCGGTGGCAAGATCACCTGGCACGGTCCCGGCCAGCTGGTGGGCTACCCGATCCAGAAGCTGCCCCGCCCGGTGGACGTGGTCGCCCACGTCCGGCGCCTGGAGGAGGCCCTGATCCGCACCTGCGCGGAGTTCGGTGTGGAGACCACCCGCATCGAGGGACGCAGCGGTGTGTGGGTGCTCGGCGACCCGGTCGAGCAGCGCCCGGCGCTCGGCGGGCTCTCCCTGGACTTCGACCCCCGCCTGCACGACGAGGAGTTCGACCCGCGGCTGAACGGCCCCCAGTACGCCCCCTCCAACGCCGGTCAGCGGCGCGAGGACCGCAAGCTCGCCGCGATCGGCATCCGGGTGGCCAAGGGCGTCACGATGCACGGCTTCTCGCTCAACGTGCAGCCCGACAACAAGTGGTTCGACCGGATCATCCCCTGCGGCATCCGCGACGCGGGCGTCGCCTCCCTCGCGAGCGAACTGGGCCGCGACATCACGATCGAGGAGGTGCTCCCCGTGGTGGAGCGGCATCTGCGCGACATCCTGGAGCACGCCGACCTCAAGCCGCGGGAGACCGCCCGCGCCACCGCCTGACCCGGCGGTCGCCGTTCCCGCCGCGGCGGGAATGGGCCCCGGGTCTCGGAGGTTGGCCTGACCGTCAGGCCCGTCAAACACGGGCGTACCCTGGTGTACGCCGAAGAATCGAAGCTAGGGAGCCGACGTGTCCGCAGTCGCACCGGACGGACGCAAGATGCTGCGCCTGGAGGTCCGCAACAGCCAGACCCCGATCGAGCGCAAGCCCGAGTGGATCAAGACCCGGGCGAAAATGGGGCCCGAGTACACGAAGATGCAGAACCTCGTCAAGAGCGAGGGCCTGCACACGGTCTGCCAGGAAGCCGGCTGCCCGAACATCTACGAGTGCTGGGAGGACCGCGAGGCGACCTTCCTCATCGGCGGCGACCAGTGCACCCGGCGCTGTGACTTCTGCCAGATCGACACCGGCAAGCCCGAGGCGCTCGACCGTGACGAGCCGCGCCGCGTGGGCGAGTCCGTGGTCACCATGGACCTGAACTACGCCACCATCACCGGCGTCGCCCGCGACGACCTGGAGGACGGCGGCGCCTGGCTGTACGCCGAGACCGTGCGCCAGATCCACGCGCAGACCGCCGAACGCGCGGACGGCCGCACCAAGGTCGAGCTGCTGGCCCCCGACTTCAACGCGGTCCCCGAGCAGCTGGAGGAGGTCTTCTCCTCCCGCCCCGAGGTGTTCGCGCACAACGTCGAGACGGTGCCCCGCATCTTCAAGCGGATCCGCCCCGGCTTCCGCTACGACCGCTCCCTGAAGGTCATCACCGCCGCCCGGGACTACGGACTGGTCACCAAGTCGAACCTGATCCTCGGCATGGGCGAGACCCGCGAGGAGATCAGCGACGCGCTCCGGCAGCTGCACGACGCCGGCTGCGAGCTGGTCACCATCACGCAGTACCTGCGCCCGTCGGTGCGGCACCACCCCGTCGAGCGCTGGGTGAAGCCGCACGAGTTCGTGGAGCTGAAGGAGGAGGCCGAGCAGATCGGCTTCTCCGGTGTGATGTCCGGCCCGCTGGTCCGCTCCTCGTACCGGGCCGGCCGCCTCTACCGGATGGCGGTCGAGAAGCGCGGTACGTACATCGCCGCCCAGGCCGTCTGACCCGGCGTTCCCGCCGCGTGCCGTACGGCACGCGTGTGAACTCACGCACAAGAAACTACCGGCCAGTAATGGCCGAGACGACGCGGTCCCGGCCGTCCTCGCAGATGAGGGCGTACGCCGGGACCGCGTCGGCGTCCGCAGGGCGCGAACCGGGGCTTCATGTGCGTTTGACCGGGGGGTCACGTCCTGGTAACACCAATCAGTGACCCTGGAATCACGGCACGTGCACCCGCGCTCACAGCCGCGCCCACTGTCGTACTCGCAGTCGCACCCGCACCCGAAGACGCTTCGAAGGAGGACCTCCACGATGCAGGCCGCGCCGGTCCGCGCCACCGCCATCCCGTCCTTCGGCACCGCGCTGCGCGCCGTCGAGTCGCTGCTGATGAGCAGCGGCCAGCGCACCGCCCGTCGCAACGCCTGGACCTCCGTCCTGGAGGACCGCCGCCGCGCCAAGGACCGGGTGGAGGCGGAGCGCGTACTCGACCAGTCCCCGACCGTCACCGGTCTCTGAGTCTCCGATCCCTCCGGTCCCCCCCGAGGTCTCCGAGGTCTCCGATCCTCCGGAGGCACTGCCGTCGTCCTCGCTTCCGGGGACACGTAGACTTCGTGGCATGGCGAGGAAGGAAACCGCAGCGGACGCTGCGAACCCCGGGCGACTGAAACAGATCGCTCTGACTTACAAGATGACCCGCAGGGTCGACAAGAAGATCGGCCTTGTACTCGCGGCTATCGGGATCGTCACCTTCGGTGTCTTCCTCGCGATCGGCTTCCTGATCGGTCACCCCGTTTATCTCGGCATCCTGGGCTTCCTGCTCGCCTTCCTCGCGACGGCGATCGTGTTCGGGCGCAGGGCCGAGCGGGCGGCCTTCGGACAGATGGAGGGACAGCCGGGCGCCGCCGCGGCCGTGCTGGACAACGTCGGCCGGGGCTGGTCGACGACTCCCGCGGTCGCGATGAACCGCAACCAGGACGTGGTGCACCGCGCGGTCGGCAAGGCCGGCATCGTGCTGATCGCCGAGGGCAACCCGAACCGGGTGAAGAGCCTGCTCGCCGCCGAGAAGAAGCGGATGTACCGCATCGTCGCGGACGTCCCGGTGCACGACATGATCGTGGGCACGGGCGAGGGCCAGGTCGAGCTGAAGAAGCTGCGCACGACCATGCTCAAGCTGCCCCGTGTCCTCACCGGCCCGCAGGTCACCGCGACCAACGACCGGCTGCGCGCGCTGGGCGACCTGATGAGCAACATGCCGATCCCGAAGGGCCCCATGCCCAAGGGCATGAAGCTCCCGAAGGGCGGTGGCCCGAAGTCCCGCTGAGGACGTCGTACACGGTGCATGAGGAGGGGCACCCGGAATGCTTCCGGGCGCCCCTCCTCATGTACGGCGGTCCTGTCCGTCGTTCTGCCGTCGCCGTCCCTCCGAACCGTTCCTGAAGACTGAGCAGGAGCGAGCCCACTCGGTCGCACGCCCCGAACGGTCTTGGGCGCACTGGTCCCCGGCGTACTCGACCCCGGGGCGGCGACACGCATCCTGTGCGTGGTCCGGGCCCGGGAGGCCGGTTCCCTCACGACCTGGCCATATGGGTGTGGCCAGAGGCGACGG
Source organism: Streptomyces cathayae (assembly GCF_029760955.1). Lineage (GTDB taxonomy): Bacteria > Actinomycetota > Actinomycetes > Streptomycetales > Streptomycetaceae > Streptomyces > Streptomyces cathayae. The sequence continues at coordinate 5,796,807 of NZ_CP121682.1, read as the reverse complement.
GGAGGCCCCGAACCATCACTCCGGTGGAGCAGGGGCCCCGCACGCTGACGCCACACCCGGCGTCCCAGATCGCACGCTCACGCTAGCCCAGTCGGCCCAGGACACCACAAGCTCACGAACGAACCATCACACGATCGAGCTAACGCGACCCCGTGCGCACTCCCCGGCGAGCAGTTACCTACCCCTCGAACCCTTCGGGTCCGGCTCAGATCCGGACCTCGACCGTGCGGGCCAGTCGGTCGTGCAGGCCGCGGCCGTCGCCGTCCCAGACCAGGGCGGGGATCGCGAGGCAGAGCAGCGCGGAGCGGACCAGGCCGCGCAGCGGCTGCACCCGGCCGCTGTCCACGGCGACGACGCGCAGGCCGAACAGACGCTTGCCGGGAGTGAACCCGACCGTGCCGACGGTGAGAACGCTCAGCACGAAGAACACCAGCAGCGTCCAGTTGCTGGTCGTCTGCCCGTTGAAGCCGTTGGTGATCAGGCCGGAGGCGACCAGCGCGCACAGGCCCCAGTCGACGGCCAGGGCGCCCAGCCTCCGGCCCGGGCGGGCGATGGAGCCCGGCCCGGTCTCCGGCAGCCCGAGCTGCTCACCCCGGTATCCGAAGTCGGCGCCGGCCTCTTCCAGGGCCGCGCGCGGCCCGGAGAGCCACGAACCGATTACCTGCCTGTTGTCCACCCCTACACGGTACTGCGCCCGAATACGGCCGGGGGACAGCGGGGTACGGACCGGAGGCCGTCCGGGCGCGGGACGAGGCGCGGGACGAGGTGCGGGACAGGGCGCGACGGCGGCGCCTGTCCGGACTACCGTGAGGGATGTGCCGGTTAACTTGTGCGAAACAAATGGGTCACGCCGGAGAAATGCCCCGTCCCTAGGGTCGACCACAGCGCGGGCCACCTGCACCGGCCGCACGAACGATCTACCACCCCGGCGGGACGGTCGGGAGTAGGAGGAGCTGGATGTTCCAGAACGCCGACGAGGCCAAGAAGTACATCGCGGACGAGGACGTCAAGTTCATCGACGTCCGCTTCTGCGACCTCCCGGGTGTGATGCAGCACGTCACGGTGCCCGCCGAAGCGTTCGACCCGGATGAGGAGCTGGCCTTCGACGGATCCTCGATCCGTGGTTTCCAGGCCATCCACGAGTCCGACATGTCGCTGCGCGCGGACCTCTCGACCGCGAGGCTCGACGCGTTCCGCCGCGACAAGACGCTGAACATCAACTTCTTCATCCACGACCCGATCACGGGCGAGCAGTACTCCCGCGACCCGCGCAACGTGGCCCGGAAGGCCGAGGCGTACCTGGCCTCCACCGGCATCGCGGACACCGCGTTCTTCGGCCCCGAGGCCGAGTTCTACGTCTTCGACAGCGTGCGCTTCAAGACGTCCGAGAACGAGTCCTTCTACCACATCGACTCCGAGGCGGGCGCCTGGAACACCGGCGCGCTGGAGGACAACCGCGGTTACAAGGTCCGCTACAAGGGCGGCTACTTCCCGGTCCCGCCGGTCGACCACTTCGCCGACCTGCGCGCCGAGATCTCGCTGGAGCTGGCCCGGTCCGGCCTGAAGGTCGAGCGCCAGCACCACGAGGTGGGCACCGCCGGCCAGGCCGAGATCAACTACAAGTTCAACACCCTGCTCGCCGCCGCCGACGACCTGCAGCTCTTCAAGTACATCGTGAAGAACGTCGCCTGGCGCAACGGCAAGACCGCGACCTTCATGCCGAAGCCGATCTTCGGTGACAACGGCTCGGGCATGCACGTCCACCAGTCGCTGTGGGCGGGTGGCGAACCGCTGTTCTACGACGAGCAGGGCTACGCCGGCCTGTCGGACATGGCCCGCTACTACATCGGCGGCATCCTCAGGCACGCCCCGTCGCTGCTCGCCTTCACCAACCCGACGGTGAACTCGTACCACCGCCTGGTGCCGGGCTTCGAGGCCCCGGTGAACCTGGTGTACTCGCAGCGCAACCGTTCCGCCGCGATGCGTATCCCGATCACCGGCTCGAACCCGAAGGCCAAGCGCGTCGAGTTCCGCGCCCCGGACGCCTCCGGCAACCCCTACCTGGCGTTCTCGGCCCTGCTGCTCGCGGGCCTGGACGGCATCAAGAACAAGATCGAGCCGGCCGAGCCGATCGACAAGGACCTCTACGAGCTGGCTCCCGAGGAGCACGCCAACGTGGCCCAGGTCCCGACCTCCCTCACCGCCGTCCTCGACCGCCTCGAGGCCGACCACGAGTTCCTCCTCCAGGGCGACGTCTTCACGTCCGACCTGATCGAGACCTGGATCGACCTGAAGCGCACCACCGAGATCGCCCCCCTGGCCCTCCGCCCGCACCCGCACGAGTTCGAACTGTACTTCGACGTGTGATGCACTGACGCGCACGCGTCACAGCCGTTCGGCGCCCCTGTTTCCGTGCTTCCGGGAGCAGGGGCGTCCCGCATGTCCGGAACGTGCTTTCCTCGGCGGGCTCGGAGAGGGATGATGGGAAACTGACACTGCTGTTCGAGAGAGGTTCACGGGGATGCCCGAAAGGGACGACGAGGAGCGCGAGTTCGACATCAAGTGGGCGGACGGGGCCGAGCACAAGGAGCCCTCGGCCCGTGCCCGGATGCTCGCCGCGCGCTGGAAGGACGACCCGCCTGGCCCGGTCCCGTTCCGCGGCGAGCCGGAGCACCGGGGCTCCCGGCGGTCGTCGCTCCGAGGAGCGTCGCCCCGGGGCTCGTCGTCCTGGGTGTCCACGGCCGTGGTCCTCGGCTGCGTCGCCGCAGTGATCGTTTTCCTTGGTTACATCAACTTCCGCCCGTACTGATCAGCACGGGATGCACGGGATGCACGGCATGAACAAGGCCGTCATCGGCGGGGAGACGGCGGCGGTGCGCCTGGCCCGGGGGGCCGCCCTCGGTGAGGTGCTGGACATCGCCGACCCGAGTGGGAGTGCCTGGATCTCGCTGGACGAGGGTGTGCGCGCGTCGGCGTGGTACCGGCCCGCGCCACTGCCGGATGCGCTGGCCCTGGAACTGCCGGAAGAGTCGTGGCTGGCTCTGGCGTTGTGCCATCCCGACGGGCGGATACGTGAGCGTGCGCTGGCCGGGGTCGCGGAGCACCCCGCACTGCTGCCCCTGCTCGTCGTGCGTGCCGCCGACTGGGCCGGGCCCGTGCGCGAACGGGCCCGTCAGCTGCTGGGCGAGGCCCTCGCCGGGGAGGTGAGTGCCCGGACGGTCGCCTCCCTCGCCCCGCTGGTTCTGCGGGTCGCCCGCCGCGAGCGCGGGAACTTCGGTCTCGGACTGCTCGACGCCGCGCTCCGCCGGGCTCCGCGCGAGCTGCTGCTGCCCCTGCGCACCCACCCCGACCGTCTTTTGCGCCGGTTCGCCTTCCGGGCGGCCGTCGAAGGGGGCCTCCTCTCCCCCGGTGAGCTGGCCCGCCACGCCGCCCGGGACGACGACGCGGTCGTCCAGGCCCTCTGCGCCGACGCCGCCCTGGCCGCCGCAAGCACCGGCTCCGGACGGGGCGGCTGGGACGACGTGCTGGAGCCGCTGCTGGGCGCGCGCAACCCGCGGGCGCGGTCGGCCGGCGTCACCGCGCTGAGGCGGGCCGGGCGGTCCGAGCGAGCAGTGGAGTTCCTCGCCGACCGGTCCGCGGTCGTGCGGGCCTGCGCGCGGTACGTCGTACGCCGGCACGGGACGGATCCACTGCCCTGGTACCGCGAACGGTGCGCGGACCCGGCGGACCCGGCGATGCCGCCCGGCGCGGCCGTCGGCCTGGCGGAGTGCGGACAGCGCGCCGACGCGGACCTGCTGTGGCCCCTGCTCGCCCACCCGGCACCGGGCGTACGGGCCCGGGCGGTGGCCGGGCTGCGCATCCTCGACGTGAGCGACACGGAGCGGTTGTTGCCGCTGCTCGACGACCCCGCGTCCGGTGTGGTGCGGGAAGCGGCCACCTCCCTGCTTCCCTTCTCCGGCGCGCTCCCCGCCGACCGTCTGATGGGGTTCCTCGATATCGGGCACCCCCGGCATGTCCGAGTCGCCGCGTTCCGGCTGCTCTATGCCCGGGGCGGGGTCGTCGGGCTGCGGGCGGCGGTCGCCCTGCTGGAGGATCCGGACGACACACTGCGGATGTGGGCCGGACAGTCGGTGCAGCACTGGCATCCGACCGCCGGCAGGCGCCCCGGGGACCCGGAGGTGGGCGAACTGCTCGACCGGGCCGGCCATCTGTTCAGCGGGGACGCGCTGAAGCGGCGCATGGGGGAGGCGGGGCTGCCCTCCCGAAGACAGACCCCGCCCGTCGGTCCTGGCGGCTAGCGGTTGTGGCGCATGAGGGAGCGGACCATGTGGCAGGTCGTGCGGGACGGCGGGTGTATGCCGATCAGTTCCGCCGTGCCGCGTATCGTCTCGTCGGATGCCTGGTCGGGCAGGTAGACGCCGGAGTCGAGCAGGGCGATGGCGAGACGCATCGCCTTGAGCCGGCGGTTGTGCGTGACGTACCACTCCCGCGGGCGGCCCGGCGGCAGCGGCCGCTTCGCGACGGGCGCGCAGGGCGTTTCGAGCAGGACGGGACGCTTCGCGGTGGACTGGGTGGGCAGGGGCTTCGGCTTCAGTGCGGCAGCGGGCACGGCATCCTCCTGTCGCGGTCAGGGTGCCCACCGAGATCCACGCCGATCCCGGCAACACCCTCGAACACTGCCTCCAGTTTACTGCCCGGCACTGACATCCGGGGGTCCTGGGAAGGTCGACGAACACCCAGGTGGAGGAGGTGTTCCAGCTGCGGAACGCCTGGTTCGGAAGGTGCCCCCGAGGCGATGGGGAATTCGAACAGCGGAGGGGCGGAAGCGGAGGGGCGTACGGTGAGCGGCATGGAGATCTGGATCAATCCGGCCTGTTCCAAGTGCCGCAGCGCCCTCACCCTGCTGGACGCCGAGGGTGCCGACTACACCGTCCGCCGCTATCTGGAGGACGTGCCGAGTCAGGGCGAGATCCGTGAGGTGCTGGAGCGGCTGGGCCTGGAGCCGTGGGACATCACCCGCACCGGGGAGGCGGCCGCCGGGGAACTCGGGCTCAAGGAATGGCCGCGGGACGCCGGCTCACGGGAGCGCTGGATCGCGGCGCTCGCCGAGCACCCCCGGCTGATCCAGCGCCCGATCATCACGGCCGAGGACGGCACGGCGGTCGTGGCCCGCAGCGAGGAGGCGGTACGGGACGCCCTGTCCCGTCGGACGCCTGACGCCTGACACCCGAGAGCAAGCGGCGTGTGACGCAGGCCACCTGGAGGAGGCTGCCGGACCGCTGAGTAACTTCGTTCGGCACCTCGTACATAGCGGCGTACGTTCCCCTACCCGCTTCAGGAGGCGCGCATGTCGCGCAGGAGAACTCTCGGCCCCAAGAAGAAGCTCGCGTTGCTGCTGAGCGCCGCGACGGTGGCCGGTGGCGGTGCCTTCGTCATGGCGACCACGTCGAACGCCTCCCAGACGGCGGCCCCCACCACCAAGTCGGCGGCCGACTCGACGGTCTGCCAGGGTCTCGCCACGGCGCTCGGCAACAACCAGAAGTTCATCGAGGGCCAACGGGCCGATCCCGACGCGCAGTCCGAGGCGCGGATCGCCAACCGCGAAGCGGTCATCGCGGAGATCGAGCTCAAGCAGCGGGCGTCCGGGTGCACGGTGGGGGAGTCGGCTCAGGACTCCCAGCCGGCGCAGCCCGAGCAGCCCGCCCAGCCCGCCCCCGGTGAGCAGGCCGGCGGCGAGCAGGCCGGCGGTGGCGACGACGCCGCGCAGAACCCGGGCGGCGGCGCGGCGGCCTCCGGCGAGCAGGTGTGCAACGGCTCCACGGTCACCCTCTCCGGTGAGGCCGGCGCCCCGGCGGCGTCCAGCAACCAGTTCCCGGCCGGGACCAAGCTGAAGGTCACCAACCTGGACAACAACAAGTCCACGACGGTGGAGGTCACCGGGGTGTCCGGCAGTTGCGCCCTGCTCAACGACGCGGCCTTCGAGCAGGTCCGGGAGCCCGGCAAGTTCCTGATCCGCCGGGCGCTCATCGAGAAGGTGGGCTGACCCCGGGTCACCACAAGCCCTCCGGGGCGCGGACCCAGTTCGGGGGTCGGGGCGTGCCACGGTACCGCCCCGACCCGGGTCGCCGCCCCGGGGTGTGACGGGAGCCCTTCCCCGCTCGACCGCCGTCGAGAGCGGGGGAGGGCTCCCTGCGTCCGGGGAGGAGCGAGAAGCCCGCACCACACGGTCCACGTGGTGAACCGGGGCTCCTGCTGGGGGCCTCGGTCTGCTTCAGTGACTCCACTCACGCGAAACGCGCGGGCTTCCTGCGGTCGTGGCTAGGCCACGTCGCAGAGGGCCAGCCCGGCCCTGTTGAGGACGTTCGTCGCGCCGACGTGGTCCGCGTTCGCTGCGAACCCGCACACCGTGCATTCGAACTTCGCTTGGGTGGCGCGGTTCTCCTTCGCAACGTGCCCGCAGTCGGGGCAGGTGCGGGAGGTGTTGCGGGGGTCCACGGCGATGACGGTCCGACCGGCGCTTTCAGCCTTGTGGGCGAGGATCACGAGGAACACCCCCCAACCCGCGTCGAGGATGCTGCGGTTCAGACCGGCCTTGGCGGCGGACCCGTTGGGCAGAAACGCGCCGGGGGTTTCCGGATCGGGCTTGGGCTTGGGCGCGCGGGTCATGCCCGCTGTGTTGAGCCGCTCGTGGGCAATCACATCGTGGTCGCCCACGAGGGCGAGCGCGGTCTTGTACGCGTGGTCCAGGCGCTGCCGGCGGATCTTCGCGTGGATCCGGGCGACCCTCCGGGCGGCGGCCCGGTGCTTCTTGGTGCGTCGGCGGGTCCGCTGGGGGAACCTCGCCAGGTGCCGCTGCGCCTCGGCCAGGTCGTCTGCCACCGCTCCGAGGAAGCGCGGGCTGGCGATGTGCACGCCGTCGGACGTGGTCAGGAAGTGCTCGACGCCCATGTCGATGCCGATGATGCTGCCCGTGGCGGGCAGCGACTCAGCGGGCACCTGGTCGCAGGAGAGGACGACGTACCAGCGCCTTCCTTCCCGCTTGATGCTGATCGTCTTGACCCGGCCCTTGACGGGACGGTGCTGGTGCACGCGGACGTGGCCGACGCCCTGGAGGCGGACGCGGGTCTGCGCATCGTGCGGGGTGGAGTCCCATCGGCAGCCGTCGCCGTCTTTCGGGAAGGTCACGGTGTCGAAGTGCCCGACGCCCTTGAACCTGGGGTATCCGGGTGTCTGGCCTGCCTTGACACGCTGGAAGAACGCGGCGAACGCCTTGTCCAGGCGGCGCAGGGTGGCCTGCTGGGAGGAGAACGACCAGCGGCCCTGGCGCTCGGGGTCGAACGCCCGGATGTCCTTGAGCTGCGCGGACTGGTCGCCGTAGCGCACGGTCGTCTTCGACGTGTGCCGGTAGGCGTCCCGGCGCTCCTGGATGGCCCCGTTGTACAGCGAGCAGTGATCTCGCAGCATCTCGCCCAGCGCGACCGTCTGACGGGCCGTGGGCCGCAGGAGGAACTTGTACGCGCGGATCACGAGCCGTCCCCCTCCCGCTTCTTTTGGGGGCGTTCCCACTGGGTGTCGATGTACCTCGCCACTGTCGCCGCCGATACCGCGCCTACCGAGGCTGCGAAGTACGACGACGACCACAGCGTGGGCATCCGCGACCTCAGGTGCGGGAACTCCTCACGCAGCACGCGGGAAGTGAAGCCCTTGAACTGGTTGGCTACGTATGAGGCGGACGACTTCGCATCGTGCTTGACGAACAGGTGTACGCGGTCGGGCACCACCTCAAGAGCGATGATCTCCCAGTCGCGCTCGTCCGCCTTGGCCCGGATCAGCTCGTCCAGGCGTTCCGCGACCCGGCCGTCCAGGACCGGACGGCGGTACTTCGGACACCACACCACGTGGAGCCCGAGGTCGTACACGCCGCCGGAGAATCGGCGAACCTTCCTGGTCACGGCCACTTAACAACTATACACACGCGACAGGTCTAGTGCGGCAGAAAAACGGTACAGGCGAACAATGCTGATTTCTGCACCCAGTTGAGATCGGAGCAGCCCAGACAAGCCATTCCCCACCCCGCTAAGGCGGAGCGCCCCCTGGCTAGGTCATAATGGGGGCATGGACGGTTCCCGGAAGCTCATCGCGACAGGTCGTCAGGACCTCGAGCCCTTCTGGCCCTCCCGTCAGCACGACGACTTCGACCGCGAGTGTTGCCGCGCGACGACCGCGCCGGCCCTCTGACGCCGTACCTCCCGGCCTTCCGCCGGCGCGAACCGCGTACGTCCTCGACCGGCCCGACCACGAACTCGTGGCGGTCGAGTCCTCTCGACGAACCCTTCGCGCGAAAGAGCTGACCCCTCATGGCGACCACTCGTTCCCTCTCCCCCACAAATCCTGCGCATCCCGTGAACCTCGCGAACGCTGCGACCCCCGCAAACTCCGTGCGCGCCGCGAACTCCGTGACCTCGGTGACCTCGGCGTCCTCCTCACCCGCCGCCCCCGTCGCGCCCCGTACCGTCCCGGCCGACGGCCGTCCCCGCCACGGGCTGCGGGCCGTCGCCCCGGACGAGGTCGTCACGGTCGCGGACCTGCTCCCTCCGGGGGCCACCTGGCTGCCCGCACCGCAGCACACCCTGCCCGTCCTGCCCGGGCGCCCGCCCATGGTCGGCTACCTGGTGCTGGTCCCCGCCGACCAGCAGCCGCCGTTCCCTGTGGCGGTACCGGACGCCGGCCCGTCGTCCGCCCTCACCGCGCCCTCCGAAACCGATGGGGCCGACGCGGCCGACGATTCGGTCCGCGTCGACACCATGCGGCGCACTGCTGAGGTGAACGGACGGCAACTCGACCTCACCTACCTGGAGTTCGAGCTGCTCGCCCATCTCGTGGCACACCCGAACCGGGTGCACACCCGCGACCACCTGGTCGCCACCGTGTGGGGCTACGGCCATGTGGGCGACGGCCGCACCGTCGACGTCCACGTCGCCCGGCTGCGCCGCAAGCTGGGCGCCGAGCACCGGGGCAGGATCCAGACTGTGCGCCGCGTCGGCTACAAGTACGCCCCCTGAGGGCGGCCCGCCCCGGCTCTGCTCTGCCCTCGGCAGATTCCTGTTCCCCCGGCCCGTCCGACACGGCAGAGTCGGGCGGTATGAGGCTTCTGGTGCTGGGCGGTACGGAGTTCGCGGGGCGGGCCGTCGTGGAGGCGGCGCTCGGGCGGGGCTGGGAGGTGACCGTCTTCCACCGGGGGCGGCACGGGGCGCCGCCGGGCGTCCGGTCGCTGCTGGGAGACCGGACCGCCGTCGACGGGTTGGCCGCGCTCGACGAGGCGGCCGGCGAGTGGGACGTCGTCGTCGACACCTGGTCGGCCGCCCCGCGTGCCGTCCGGGACACGGCGCGGCTGCTGCGGGGCCGCGCCGGGCGGTACGTGTACGTGTCGAGTTGCTCGGTGTACGCCTGGCCCGCGCCCGCCGGGTACACCGAGCAGGCCCCGGTGGTGGCGGGTGCCCGCGCGGACGCCGACCAGACCGAGTACCCGCGGGACAAGCGGGGCGGTGAACTGGCCGCCGTGGACGCCTTCGGCGCGGACCGGTCGGTGCTGGTGCGGGCGGGGCTGATTCTCGGGCCGTACGAGAACGTCGGCCGGCTGCCCTGGTGGCTGAACCGGATGGCACGCGGCGGCCCGGTCCTCGCTCCGGGGCCGCGTGTCCTGCCCGTCCAGTACGTCGACGTCCGCGACCTCGCCGAGTGGATCCTCGGGGCGGCCGAGCGGGAACTGAGCGGCCCGTACAACCTGTTGGGCCCGCAGGGACACGCCACGATCGGCGCGCTGCTGGAGGCGTGCGCGGAGGTGACCGGGGGCGCGGCCGAACTGCGGTGGACCGCACCGGAGATGATCCTTCAGGCCGGCATCGAACCGTGGACGCAGCTGCCGGTGTGGGTGCCGCCGGACAGCGAAGCACACGGCGCCCTGCACCGAGCGGACGTCTCCCGGGCGGTCGCCACGGGGCTGCGCTGCCGTCCCGTCGCCGAGACCGTGGCCGACACCTGGCGCTGGCTGCGGGCCATCGGCGGAACGGCACCCCAGCGTCCGGACCGGACGTTCAAGGGGCTCGACCCGGAGGTGGAGGCGAAGGTGCTCGCGGCGGAGGGAGGCCGGGGCGAGCCGTAGGACGGGCCGTGGGCCCGGCCAGGTGTACGTAGCACCACCCCGTGACCGGGGGTTCGGGCCAGTGACCCGGGCATCGGTGCCCGGACAGACTTACGGCATGAGCATCGACACGAGAAACGGCACCAGAAGCGGCACCAGACGTACGAAGGGCCTTGCCAAGGCCGCACTGCGGGGGCTGGGGCTGGCGTTGGTGTCGCTCCCGCTGTCAGCGCTGTGCTTCACCCTGACCCTGCTGTCGATCGCGCTGATTCCCCTCGGGATCGGCATCGTCACGACGCCGTACGTGCTGACCCGGGCACGCACCTATGCGAACTGGCGGCGGGTGCTGGCCGCCGAGTGGGGCGGGGTGCGCATCCCGCCCGCGTACCGCCCGCTGCCCAAGGACGCCAACCCCTGGGAGCGCACGTTCGGGATGCTGAGCGATCCGGCGACCCGGCGGGAACTGTGGTGGCTGCTGGTCGACATGACCGCGGGGGTCGTCACCGCGCTGCTGCCGGCCGCGCTGCTGCTGTACCCGCTGGAGGGGTTCGCGCTCGCGGCCGGGCTGTGGCGGGTGATGCCGGACCCGTACTGGTACGGCTTCGTCCCGGTCGGCGACCAGGCCTCCGCGCTCGGCGCCGGCGCACTGGCCCTCGGTCTGCTCTTCCTCGCCCACTTCGTCACCCCGTCGGTGCTGAACGCCCATTACCGGCTCACCCGCGCCGTCCTCTCCCCCAGCCAGGGTGAACTGAGCGAGCGGGTACGGGTGCTGACCGAGACGCGGCGTGACGCCGTCGACACGTCCGCGGCCGAACTGCGGCGCATCGAGCGGGATCTGCACGACGGGGCGCAGGCCCGGCTGGTCGCGATGGGCATGGATCTGGGGACCATCGAGGCGCTGCTCGACAAGGACCCGGAGCAGGCGAAGGAGTTGATCGCGCGGACCCGCAGGTCCTCGGTGGAGGCACTGTCGGAACTGCGGGAGCTGGTACACGGCATCCATCCGCCGGTGCTGGCCGAGCGCGGGCTGGGCGACGCGGTGCGGGCGCTGGCGCTCAGGCTGCCGGTGGCCACCGAGGTGAACGTGGAGCTGCCGGGCCGGGCCGAGGCACCGGTGGAGTCGGCCGCGTACTTCGCCGTCAGTGAGGTGCTCACCAACGCGGTGAAGCACGCGGGTGCCGACCGGATCTGGGTCGATCTGCACCACGCCGAGGGCCATCTGCGGGTGAGCGTCACCGACAACGGCAAGGGCGGCGCGGTGATCGGGGCCGGTTCGGGGCTGACCGGGGTGGAGCGGCGCCTGGGTACATTCGACGGCGTCCTGGCCGTCAGCAGCCCCGCGGGCGGTCCCACCATGGTCACCATGGAGATCCCTTGCGAGTTGTCCTAGCCGAAGACCTGTTTCTGCTGCGCGACGGACTGGTCCGGCTCCTGCGGGCCCATGACTTCGAGATCGTCGCGGCCGTGGAGTCCGGTCCCGAACTGGCCCGGGCGCTGGCCGAGTCGGAGCCGGACGTGGCCGTGGTCGACGTACGGCTGCCGCCGACGCACACCGACGAGGGGCTGCAGTGCGCGCTCGAGGCGCGGCGCCGCAGGCCGGGACTTCCGGTGCTGGTGCTGTCGCAGCACGTGGAGCAGTTGTACGCGCGGGAGCTGCTGGCCGACGGCAGTGGTGCGGTGGGGTATCTGTTGAAGGACCGGGTGTTCGACGCGGAGCAGTTCGTGGACGCCGTACGGCGGGTGGCGGGCGGAGGTACGGCGATGGATCCGCAGGTGATCCAGCAGTTGCTGACACGGCGGTCGGGTGACGACCGGCCGCTGGCGCGGCTGACGCCCCGGGAACGGGAGGTACTGGAGCTGATGGCGCAGGGGCGCTCCAACGCGGCGATCGCCGGCAGGCTGGTGGTGACGGAACGGGCCATCGCCAAGCACACCGCGAACATCTTCGCCAAACTGGGACTGGAGGTCTCGGACGACGATAACCGTCGCGTGCTGGCGGTTCTCGCGTATCTCGACCAGGGCCGGTGAAACCGGGCCCACACCCTCACCCGACGTTCGCTACCAGCAACTCCCCGTGTCCCAGGGGGCGTTGAAACCAGGGTGCCGTACGGACTTCCCATCAATTTCTGTGACGGTTGAACACCCCCGGGGCGGCTCCCGTACTCAAGGGAGCCGCCCCGCTTCTGCTGGGCGATTCGATGCCCGTAAGGGGGTGCTCCTCAACCAGGTCAGAGGAGTTCCGTGACTCCACCCACCGCTGAGGCGGCGGGCTACCAGCCCGAGGGTCGCGGTCCAGCCCGAACCGACCCCTTTGCGGGGCACAGCACAGATCACCAGAGCACCGGGAAGGCCGAGAGCCCCCTTGCGAGGAGAATGATGGGACGCAATACAAGAAAACGCCGTATGCCGTTGGCCGCCAAAGCCGTGGCCGGAACGGCGGCCTTGGCGCTCGGTGGGGGCGGGCTGGTCTGGGCGAACTTCTACGCTTCGGCCGGCGAGTCGGACCAGGCTCAGAGCCGGACCAAGGTGAGCGCGGCGCAGATCGCCACGATCGACTGCCCGGACGTCGGTCAGCAGCTCTCCGACGTGCCGGACCAGGCCCGCGGTGAGGTCGACGGCGAACTGGCCTCGATGGACCAGCAGATCACCGACGCCTACCAGCGTCTGGCCACCACGCGCCAGGCGCAGGCCGGGGACTCGCAGTACGTCCAGAACGCCATTCTGGGTCCGCTCAAGGACCGTCGTAAGGTGCTCCTCGACCGGATCAAGCTGGAGATCAGCCGTGCGGGCGGCCAGGTTCCCGGGAACCTGGACGAGCTCGCCCCCTGCTCCGGCCGCCCCGCCGACCAGCCGCTGCCGACCGACGGCCAGAACGGCGACGGTCAGAACGGCGACGGTCAGGACAACGGTCAGGACAACGGCCAGGGCGGTGACCAGGGTCAGGACAACGGTCAGGACCAGGGCGACGGTCAGGACCAGGGCGAGGGGCAGCTCCCCAACGACAACGGCAACGGCGCCGCGGGTCCGTTCGCCGAGGACTTCATCGACATCAACGACGTCCCGCCGAACTCGCGCGACCTCCCGAACGGTCTGGCCGCCAACGGCAGGTCCGGCTCCAAGGGCAGCTTCACCACGAAGTGCGGCGTCAACGAGAACAAGATCTACAACAGCGACAACATCATCGTGGCCCCCGGTGTCGCGAACGGCGCGCACCACATGCACGACTACGTCGGCAACCAGAGCAACAGCTCGCTCTCCAGCGACGACGACCTGGTCGCCGCCGAGACCAGCTGCCAGAACCAGGGCGACAAGTCCTCGTACTTCTGGCCGGTGCTGCGCGTGCAGGACGGCACCCAGGAGTTCGACGCGGCCGACCAGGGCGGTGGCGCCGAGGGCAACGTCGGCAGGATCCTCCAGGCCCAGGAGGCCCAGCTCCGGTTCGTCGGCAACAAGCGGAGCAAGGTCGTCGCGATCCCCAAGCTGATGCGCATCATCACCGGTGACGCCAAGGCCTTCACCAACGGCCTCAAGAACGCCAACACCTCGTACAGCTGCACCGGCTTCGAGGACCGGCAGTCCACGGACAAGTACGTGCTGTGCCCCGAGGGCAGTCAGCTCGTGCGCACGTCCAACTTCCAGAGCTGCTGGGACGGACAGAACACCGACAGCGCCAACCACCGTGACCACGTGGCGTTCGTCCAGGCGGACGGCAGCTGCGCCAACGGCTTCAAGGCCATCCCGCAGCTCCAGGTCCGCCTGGTGTACGACGTTCCCACCCCGACCATCGAGAACGGTCAGGTGAAGAACCCGTACGCCGTGGACTCCTTCCCGGAGCAGCTGCACAAGCCGATCACCGACCACAACGACTTCATCAACGTCATGGACGAGAGCCTGATGAACAAGGTGGTCAAGTGCATCAACAAGGGCAAGAAGTGCACGTAGTCCCCTCGGTCGCCCACTGAGACACTGAGAAAAAGGAGGGCCGGTGGCGGGATTCCCGCCACCGGCCCTCCTCCTGTGTGCACCGGGTGTGCTCGTCGTTCAGCCTCCGTGCCCGGCGTGGCCGGACGCGTGCGCACCGCCTCCGTGGTCCATGTTGGCGTGGTCGATGCCCTCCTCCACGTCGCCGCCGAGCCGGCCACGCAGGTCGTCGAGCACGTTCTCCTCGCCGACGGCGACCCACTTGCGCCCGACGAGGTAGAAGCCGCCGTAGTCCTTGGCCATGTCGACCCACTCCCGCTGGCCGCGGTCGGTGGCGAAGGTGGCCAGGACGTACTGCTCCTTGCCCTTCTTGCAGATGGCCTGACGGATGGTGTCGGCGTCGGTCTGCATGTCCGGCTTGCACTTCACCTCGGCGGCCAGGTGCTCGAGACTGCCGGTGGCCGTGGCGGGCACCTCGCTCTCGGCTCCGCCGGACCCGCAGCCCGCCAGCGCCAGTACCGCCACCGCGCCGGTCAGCGCGAGCATCGGTCGGGACAGCCTCATGAGTTCCTCCGGTCCTTCCGGCGACATGCCGCACGGAGCCCCGGCAAGGGGCTCTCCGCCTTCGATACGGCTTTGACGCGCGCAGTACTCAACGCGCACGCCACCCAATCGGTCGACGCCGTCCGAACGGCCCAGTGACCTACCGGCCGGTTGGCTCGTTCTGCTGGGCGTGCAGTCACAGCATGCCGCCCAGCGCCCCCCGCACTCCTCCTCCGACGGCCCGGTCGTCGATGTCGAACAGGCCGAGGCCGCGCTCGCCGAGCACTATCCGCGGCTCGTCCGGCTCGCCTACCTGCTGCTGCCGCCGGGTACGGGCCGGAGCAGGCGGGTGCTGACCGCGCACGCCCTGGCCCAGCGCGCGCTGCCCCGCGGCCGCACCGCGGCGCCCGTGATCCCCGCCCAGACGGTCCAAACGGTCCAGGCGGTCCAGTCCCCCGAGGCCATCCAGTCCGCCGAGGCCCCGCAGGCCGCCCCCGCCCCCGGGCGGGACGGCGATCCCGGGTACGCGCTGGTCCGGCTGCAGGTGGTGCGTACGGCGCTGCGGGCGGGCGGGCCGCTCCGGCGGGCGCTGCTGTCTCCGCCGCTGCCCCGGGTGTGGGGGCTGCGGCTGCACCCGCGGTCCGGTGGCGCCGACGAACTCGCCCTGGACCAGCGGCTGTCCGCCCTGTCCGGACCGGCCCGCGCCGCCTACGTGCTGCGGGGCCTCGAGCGGCTCGCGGACGACGACGTACGCAGGGTCCTCACCGACGCGGGGGTCGCCGACGCGGCCGCCGCGCTGCGCGAGGCCGACGGGGTGCCGGCCGAGTACCGGCTGCTCGACTCCCCCGAGTTCGACCCCTGCTCGCTCCAGGCCCGGCCCACCGATCTGCTGCGCCGCCGGCGGCATCTGAAGGTCGCGCTGGCCGCGGGGTGCGCGCTCGTCGTCTGCGGCGCACTGCTCGGGCTGCCGGGTGACGGCTGGGGGCCGGACGGTGCCGCCGCGCCGCCGTACGCGCGGAACCCGGCCGCGCAGGCCGCCCTGGACCCGGCGAAGCTGACCCGGGTCTCCCCCTCCCTCTGGAAGGCCTCCGCGCGCACCGACTTCTCCGTGTGGCCCGCCCGCGGCGACCTGACCGGTGACAGGGGCCTGCTGCGCCGCGCCCTCGCCGTGTGGGCCCGGCCCGGCGAGCGGGTCCAGGTGTCGGCGACGCCGGGCACCCCGTCCGGCGGCCCGGCCGGACCGCCCCAGCTGCTGTACGCGGGGACCGTCGACAGCGCGCGCGTGGTGATCCTCCACGACGGTCTGCGCATCGCCAGGTACGCCGAGCCGGAGAGCGGCGCCCGGGGCGCCGTCCTCGACCTCGCCCGGGTCGACGGCGCGGACCGGGCCGGGGCGAGTGCGGTGGTGCTGAGCCGGGTCGACGGCAACGTCCGCTATCTGGCGGCCCCTTGGGTACGCGAGGCCCGTCACCGGGACCTGCGCGAGCCCGACGCCGACGCGACGGACCTCACGCTCACCGACGGGGTCACCTCGCCGCTGGCCAGTCCGGCGCTGCGGGCCGGTTCGTGCACCTCGTGGAACGTGCTGGAGCTGACCGACAAGGCCGGCACCCGGCTGATGACCGACCTCGCCGAGCTGGTCCCGGCCCGGCTGACCGCGGGACGGCCCGGGGCCGCCGGTGAGACGTCCGGCGCCGGGACGCTGCGTGCCTGGGCGCCGTTCGCGTGCTCGCTGGTCTCGGTGCGTTCGGCGGGCGTACGGAGCGTGAACGCGTGGGCGTTCGCCGAGCAGCCGCTGCCGGACGGCGCGAGAGGCCCCGCGGACTGGGTGTGCACCCGGGCCGAGACCTGGCGGGGCGGTGGCAGCCGGGTGCTGGCGCAGTTCCACACGCCGGGCAGGCCGTCCGGGACGGCGGTGGCCAAGGCCGAGGACGTTCCGCAGTGCGGGGCGCGTGCGCCGCGGGTGCTGGCCGGGGTGCTGTGGAAGTCCCCGGCGGGCACCTGGTACCTGCTGGCCGCCGGCAGCCGCGGCACGACGTCCGTCACCGCGACGGGCGGTGTCCAGGGCACCGCACAGGGCAATCTGCTGACCGTCGAGGCCGAACGGGGCGCCCAGGCCGACCTTGTGGGCACCCGGAAGGACGGGGGCTCGATCACCGGCCTCGGCTGACCCGGTGATCACCGCCGTCCGGTCCGGACCGTTCGAGTCCGGAATCGATCGGTAGGCTGGGGGTATGACTACCGGGGTACGCCGCAGAATGGGAGTCGAGGAGCGCCGGCAGCAGTTGATCGGCGTCGCCCTCGAACTGTTCAGCCGTCGCTCGCCCGACGAGGTCTCCATCGACGAGATCGCCTCGAAGGCCGGTATCTCGCGCCCGCTGGTCTACCACTACTTCCCCGGCAAACTCAGCCTCTACGAGGCCGCGTTGAGGCGTGCCTCGGACGATCTCGCGTCACGGTTCGTGGAGCCGCACGAGGGCCCGCTGGGGGCCCGGCTGCTGCGCGTGATGGGCCGGTACTTCGACTTCGTCGACGAGCACGGGCCGGGTTTCTCCGCCCTGATGCGCGGCGGCCCGGCGGTCGGCTCGTCGACCACCAACGCACTGGTCGACTCCGTGCGGCAGCGGGCGTACGAACAGATCCTGTCGCACATGGGTGCGGTGGATCCGCCCGCGCGGCTGGAGCTGGTGGTGCGTTCCTGGATCTCGCTCGCCGAGTCGACGGCGCTGATCTGGCTGGACGGCCGGCGCATACCGCGGGCCGAGCTGGAGGTCCAGCTGGTGCACGACTTCGCGGCGCTCGCCGCCGTGGCCGCGGCGCACGACGAGGAGCTGGGCACGTTGCTGCGCGGCCTGCTCAAGGACGAACCGGGGGACGGGCCGTTCACCGACCTGGTCACCCGGCTGATCGCGCTGGCGTCCTCGCCCTGACCGGCCGCCCGGCTGCTGCTTCCCCACGCCCTACTTCTCTACGCCCCTACGCCCCTATTCTTCGAACTTCCGGTACGAAGCGTCGAGCTCGCGTACCTCCGCGGAGGCGTGCAGCATCGTGCCGTCGAGGGACTTCACGTGCTGCCGGACCAGTTCCAGGACGGCCTCGGTGAGCCGGGCCTTGGCCTCCTCGGTCCGCCCGGGGAGTAGTCCGATGTGGACGTGCACCAGGGCGTGGCCGTCGATGTCGGGGCCGACCACGACGTCCTCGGTCCGGCGGAACCGGGTCTTGCACGCCGCCGGCCTGGCCGCCGCGATCTCCACCACGGTGGTGTGCAGGTCCCGTGCGAAGGCGCGCCGGTCGAAGTCGAAGCCGGCCTTCAGCTGATCGGAGTAGTCGACGGTGATCTGCGGCATCGGTGGGCCCTCCAGTTGCAGCTCGGAGGGCCCACCTTAGCCCGCGCCGTCCGTCAGCCGGCCGTGGTGAACACCGCGACCGTGCGGGCCGGGACGGTGAAGGTGCCGGTCTTCGCCGCGTAGGACGAGGTCTTCACCACCGGGTCCGATCCCGAGGCCTGCACCGGGTGCAGGCGGTAACCGGTGCCGGCGAGGGCCTCGACGCGCTGTTCCCGCTGCTCCGGCGTCGCGTTGAACACCACGACCAGGTCACCGAGCCGCATCGTGATCACGCCGGGTGTCTCGTCCTTCCCGGACAGCGGGAAGGACAGCCGGGACTGCACCTGCTCCGCGGTGTCGAGGGAGAAGACCGGTTCCGTCGTCCGGATCCTCAGCAGGTCCCGGTAGGCGGCCGAGGCGCCCTCGATCTGCGGGCAGCCGACCTGCACCGCGCCCAGCAGGGGCTTGGCATGGGGCCACTTGTCGGCGTTGTCGGCGGCCGGGGGCAGACCGCGGCCGAAGCCGTTGCCCGCGGCGCAGTTCCAGTGGATGGCGTTGAACCAGTCGCCGCTGTCGTAGGAGTTGCGGTCCAGGGACTTGGAGCGCAGCAGGTCGGTACCGGCCTGGGAGAGCGCCGGGCCCTGGGACAGGGTGGCCGTCGCCATGGCGAGGACCTGTGCGCGCGCCCGGCCGTCGGCGTTCGTGGAGGCCGGCAGCTTGAAGGCGAGCGCGTCGAACAGGGACTCGTTGTCGTGCGCGTCGGCGTAGGCGAGGGCGTCGCCGGGGGCGTCGGCGTATCCGGCCGGGGAGCCGTTGTAGTCGACCTGCGAGCCCTTGACCTCCTTGCCGTCGGTGTCGGTGAAGCGGTACCCGGCGAGGTTGCCGCTCAGGCCCACCTTGATCAGGTCCTGGTAGTGCAGGAGCCGGGCCCTCTGCTCGGCCTCGGTGCCGTTGCTCTTCGAGGAGTTCGGGTCGGTGTGGAGGCCGGAGGCGAAGCCCTGGACGCCGGGGTCCTCGTCGAAGGGGCCGCCGCCGCGGACGGCGTCCCGGGCCCGGTCGGAGAAGGTGGCGATGCCGGTTCCGGCCATGTTCTGCTGCGTGGCCTGCTCGAAGCGGACGTCGTCGGCGATCTCGCCGAAGTTCCAGCCCTCGCCGTACAGGATGATCTTCTTGCCGTCGACGCCGTCCTTCTTGAGGGTCAGCGCGTCGAGGGCCTTGCGCACGGCGAGCATGTTGGCCTTCGGGTGGTGACCCATGAGGTCGAAGCGGAAGCCGTCGACCTTGTACTCCTTGGCCCAGGTGACGACCGAGTCCACGACGAGCTTGCCCATCATGGCGTTCTCGGGCGCGGTGTTGGCGCAGCAGGTGCTGTCGGCGACCGAACCGTCGGCGAGCAGCCGCTGGTAGTAGCCGGGCACGATCCGGTCCAGGACGCTGGTGTCCGCCTGGCCGCTCGCCGCGGTGTGGTTGTAGACGACGTCCAGGACGACGCGCAGGCCGTCCTCGTTGAGCGCCTTGACCATCTTCCGGAACTCGACCGTGCGGGTCGTGCCCTCCGGGTCGGTGGCGTAGGAGCCCTCGGGGACCGTGTAGTGGTACGGGTCGTAGCCCCAGTTGTAGGCGTCCTTGGCGGCGGCCTTCGCCACGCACTCCTGCTGCTTGTCGGAGTCGGCCGGGTACGCGGCGAGGTCGCAGTCGACGGTGGCCTGGTCGGACTTCTTCTCGGGGATGGTCGCGATGTCGAACACGGGCAGCAGGTGCACGTACGAGGTGCCGGCCTTCGCCAGCTCCCGCAGGTGCTTCGAGCCGTCGCTGTCCTTGTCGGTGAAGGCGAGGTAGGTGCCGGGCTGCTTCGCCGTGCGGTCCTCGACGGAGAAGTCGCGGACGTGCAGCTCCTGGATCTGGGCGTCCTTGAGCGGTACGGCCTTCGGCTTGGCCAGGTCCGACCAGCCCCCGGGGGCGAGAGCGCGGTCGCCGAGGTCGACGACGAGGCTGCGCTGGGAGTCGGTGGTCAGGGCCAGCGAGTACGGGTCGGTGACCTTGTTGGTGACGATCTCGCGGGTGCCGGGCGCCCACACCTTCACGACGTACCGGTAGGGCTTGCCCTTCCAGGACTTCGGGCCGGTGACGGACCAGACGCCGGTGGCGTCGTCGCGCTCCATGCGGGCGGTGGTGCCGCCGATCTCCAGCGAGACGTGCTGCGCGGTCGGCGCCCACACGGAGAGCGTGGGCCGGCCGTCGCGGAAGACGGGGCCGAGCTGTGCCTTGGTCGCGCCGGCCGCGTACAGGTCGTCGAGGACGCCCGCGGTCTGCACTCCGGTCGCGGCGAGCACGGCGCCGGTGGCGGCCCGCTGGGAGGCGACGACCTGGCCGCGCAGGGCCTCGCGTACGCGGTCCCGGTCGCGCGGGTCGACGGCCCAGGCGGTGTCGTCCTTCAGGTGCGGGAACTTCGCCTTCTGGGCGTCGGTGAGGGCCGCCTTCGTCAGCCGGAGCACGCGCGTGTCGCCACCGGTGAGCGTGCCGTCCTGCGCCTTGATCGAGCCGGTGCGGGAGGCGAGGAGCTGGGTGGAGGCGGCGGCGTCGGAGCCGTTCCAGACGACGGTGTCCCGGTCGATCCAGACCGCCTTGGAGGTGGCCAGGTCGAGGGCGGCCGCGGAGCCCGCGGGCTGCGGCAGCAGGTACCTCTCCTGGCCGCTCACCAGCCACACCTCGTGGCCGTTCGCCGTGAGGTCGAGCGACTGGTCGGACGGCAGGTCCTTCTCGTCGCCCTTGTGGAGGATGTAGCTGAGGCTGGTGGCACCCTCGGTGAGCGGCACCTCGAAGACCGCGCCATAGGGATCGGTCTTCACCGGCTCCAGGGGTTTCGACCAGTCGGTGGGGTCCGCGGCACCGGTCCAGGTGTGCAGGCCCCAGCCGTCGTAGTTCCCGTCGGCGCGGTGGTAGTGGAGCACCGCCTTGGTCGTGTCCTGCGCCGGGTACTCGGGGCGTTCGGTGGTGACGGTCTCCTCGCCCTGCTCGATCCAGACCTCACCGGTCCTGGTGAGGTCGATCGTGCGGTCGGTGGAGACGTCCTTGTTCCCGTCCTTGTCGATGACGAGGAAGCCGAGGTCCGAGGCGCCCGGCTTGAGCTTGACGTAGGCGAAGGCGCCGTAGGCGTCGCGGCCGGTGAAGGGGTGGCTGTCCGGCCATTCGGTGGCCTCGCCCTCGGCGAGGTCGCCCCAGGCGTACAGGCCCCAGTCGTCGTAGTCGCCGTCGGCGCGCCGGTAGTGGACGATCGCGTGGTCGCGGGAGGCGGTGGACGGCGGCTCCGCGACGGGCGGGGTGCCGGTGGTGGAGGCGGCCGTCGCGCTCGCGGTGCGGCCGGCCGAGTCGATCACCACGGCCTTGTAGCGCAGGGCGGTGCCGGCCGGGACGTCCGCGCCGATGGTGTGGGTGACCTGGTGGGGGGCGTGGTCGGCGGAGCCGAGGGTCTGCCACTTCCCGTCGCCGGTCTGGGCGGCGAAGACGACCCGGTTGAGCTGTCCGCCCTCGACGTCGGCGGTCAGCTCGACGGTGCCGGTGGCGCCCGCCTCGGGGGCCTTGAGGGTGACCGTGGGCTTGGTGACGGGCTTGGCGAGCGGGCCGGACGCCTTGAGGACGATCGCCGAGCCGGCCGGGACGGTGACGGTGATCTTCCGGTCGGCGCCGCTGGTCACGGAGGCGTCGGTGCCGTGGATGCCGCGGAAGGTCATACGGGCCGAGTTCGTGGCGAAGGTGGCCTTCCTCGCCTCCTCGGCGTTGTTGAAGGCGACGACGTACTCGGTGGTGTCCTTGCCCGTGCCGGTGCGGGAGAAGGCGTGGACGCCGGGGCCGTCGGCCGCGTACCGCTGCTGCTGGACGCCGTCGGTGAGGGCCGGGTGGGCCGTGCGGAGCTTCGCGAGGGCGCTGATCTGCCGGTAGAGCGGGGACCTGGTGTCGTAGGTGTCCTCGGCGTGGGTGCGGTCGGTGCCGATCAGGTCGTCGTCGAGGTAGTCGGCGGTGCGGGAGGCGAACAGGGTCTGGCGGGCGTCCTTGTCGCCGCCGGCGCCGGTGAAGCCCTGCTCGTCGCCGTAGTAGACGACCGGGTTGCCGCGGCTGAGGAACATCAGCTCGTTGGCCAGCATGGCCTTCTTCAGCAGTTCGGCGTCGGACGCCTTCGGGTCGTCCTGCTTGAGGAACGTCCCGATGCGGCCCATGTCGTGGTTGCCGAGGAAGGTGACCTGCTCGTAGGCGTTGGCCTTGTCGGTCGTGTACTTGTGGTCGTCGCCGAAGACCGAGGCGAGTTTCTGCGCGCTGCCGCCCTGGGAGGCGTACTGGCGGGCCGCCTCCTGGAAGGGGAAGTCGAGGGTGGCGTCGAGGCGGCCCTCGGTGACGTACGGGGCGGTGACGTCCGTGTCGGCGGAGTAGACCTCGCCGAACATGAAGAAGTCGTCCCGGCCCTTCTTGGCCGCGTAGGCGTCCAGGGCGGTGGCCCACTGGGTCCAGAACTCCATGTTGACGTGCTTCACGGTGTCGATCCGGAAGCCGTCGATGTCGAAGTCCTTGACCCACCGCTGGTAGATCTTCTCCATGCCGTCGACGACCTCGGGACGCTCGGTCCACAGGTCGTCGAGGCCGGAGAAGTCGCCGTGCTCGCTGGACTCGCCGGCGAAGGTGGAGTCGCCCCGGTTGTGGTACATCGTCGGGTCGTTGAGCCACGCCGGGACCTTGACGTTCTTCTTCGCGGCGGGGACGACCGGGGTGCGCGGGAAGGAACCGGCGTCGACGCGCGGGAACTTCTTCGCGCCGTCGGCGTAGTCGGCGTCGTCGAAGGGCTTCCCGTCCTCGGTCAGGTAGGGGAAGGCGCCCTTGGAGAGGTAGTCGTAGGACTTCTCCTCGTAGTCGACGACGTCGGCGGTGTGGTTGGTGATGACGTCGAAGAAGACCTTCATGCCCTTGGCGTGGGCCTTGTCGATGAGGGTCTCGAGGTCCTTGTTGGTGCCGAAGTGCGGGTCGACCTGGGTGAAGTCGGTGATCCAGTACCCGTGGTAGCCGGCGCTCGCGTCCTTGCCGGTGCCCTGGACGGGCTGGTTCTTGAAGATCGGCGCCATCCAGATGGACGTGGTGCCGAGCCCCTTGATGTAGTCGAGCTTCTTCGTCAGCCCCTTGAGGTCACCGCCCTGGTAGAACCCCTTGTCGGTGGGGTCGTACCCGGTGGTCAGACGCGAACCGGTCAGCCCACCCCGGTCGTTCCTCGTGTCACCGTTGGCGAACCGGTCCGGCAGCACGAAGTAGAACTGCTCCCGGGTCAGGTCGTGCCGCGCGGGCTCCTTCGCCAGTCGGGCGTCGGACGGGGGCTTGGGCGGTGTGGCGGCTCCGGCGGAGAGCGGCTGCACGAGGGCCACGGCGAGCGCGGCCACGGTGACGGCTGCGACCCGCCTCCCCCGCGCGGTGCGGCGCCCCTGGGGCGCGGGCCAGCTGGGTATCACAGGCGTGAACTCCTTGCGATTACGGCACGTTTGGGTCCGACCCCACGCCACGGCGCGGCCTGTTTCGGCCATGTCACCGGGCTCCGGGCGTGACGCTATCGCCGTTGAAAGCTTTACAGCAAGGGTCTTGAAAGTAACGGTAAGGATTTGCATGCGGACGCCGGTCGCGCCGCCCCCGTGAACGGCGGTGCGACCGGCGCGGGTTCAGCAGGAGGACTTGCCCGCGTACACCGCGAGGGCCGTGTTCGAGCCCAGGGTGGCGGTCAGCTGCCCCGAACCGTTCACGCTCACCTGCGTGTTGTTCTGGACGTTGCAGTAGGTGCCCGCCGGAAGGGACGTCTGGTAGGTACGCGTCAGGGAGCCGGACTCGTGGTTGACGGCCACGAAGCCCTTGTTGCCCCGCCCGAAGGCGATCGCGTCGTTGCCGTTGTCCCACCAGTTGGTGACGGCCTGCCCGCGGGTGGCGTTGCGGAAGGCGACCATGGACCTGATCTCCGGCCAGGCGTGCTGGCACTTCCAGCCGTTCTGCCAACAGGCGTTCACCTGACCGCCGTTCGGCGGGCCGGCGTCGTGGTCGGAGAACTCGTAGCCGGAGTTGATGTCCGGGGCGCCGTAGGGCCAGGCCAGCATGAAGACGTTGGCCAGGGTGTAGTTGGCGTTGTCCTTGTAGCTGAGCGTGGAGCCGTTGCGCTCGGTGTCGTGGTTGTCGACGAAGACCCCGGAGACGGAGCTGTTCATGTAGCCCCAGCCCTCGCCGTAGTTCTTCAGGTAGGCGAGGTTCTCGTTGTTGAAGACCCGCTTGAGGTCGTACGCGTAGCGGAACTCCTGGACGTCGCCGGTGCCGGTGTACTCGCTGGGCTGGACGGCCTCGCCGGCGCCGTAGATGGCCTCCTGCTTCCAGTAGACGCCGGGGTGGGAGAGCCGGGACTTGATGGTGGCGAGGTCGGCGGCCGGCATGTGCTTGGCCGCGTCGATCCGGAAGCCGTCCACGCCCAGCGACAGCAGGTCGTTGAGGTACCCGGCGATCTTCCCCCGTACGTACTCCTCACCGGTGTCGAGGTCCGCGAGACCGACCAGTTCGCAGTTCTGGACGTTCCAGCGGTCCCGGTAGTTGGTGATCTGCGAGGTGCAGGTGTCGAAGTCGTTCGACGAGTACAGGCCCGGATAGTTGTACTTGGTGTACGCCGAGCCGCCGGTCCCGGTGCCGTTGCCCGCGGACATGTGGTTGATGACGGCGTCGGCGACGACCTTCACACCGGCCGCGTGGCAGGTGTTCACCATGTTCCGGAACGCGGTGCGGTCGCCGAGCCGGCCGGCGATCTTGTAGCTCACCGGCTGGTACGACGTCCACCACTGCGAGCCCTGTATGTGCTCGGCGGGCGGGGAGACCTGGACGTATCCGTACCCGGCGGGGCCGAGGGTGTTCGTACACTCGCGGGCGACCGAGTTGAAGTTCCACTCGAACAGGACGGCGGTGACGTCCTTGTTCCCGGGCGGCGCGGCCTGCGCGACAGTCGGGGTCATGACAACCGAGGCAACCGCGAGCGCGGCGACCCCGGCGAGGGTTCTGCGTGCCATGTGGGGTGTCCTTCTTCATCGAAGGGTGTGGGGAGTGCGAAGGCCTCTGAAGGTTCTTGCTGAAACCTTCAGAAACCTTGCGTGACGCAGATGTTAAAGCTTCACCCTCCGAAAGGGCAGCACCCCGCACGAAGTTGCGGCAAGAAATCCCGGCACGACGGCCTGCCGGTCCGTCCGGGATCAGCCGAGCAGCCCCGCCCGCACCCGCTCATCCGTCAGCAGTCGCAGCACCCCGGGGTCATCGGCGAACACGTCCTTTGCTCCGGGGGCCATCGCCTGGTGGAACATCGCGTACACCACATCGGCGGTCGGCTGTTCCCATACGGTGCTCGTCCACTCCCGCACGCCCTCGTCGTCCCCCTTCTCGTGGGCGCGCAGCCACTCCTCGATGCACAACCGGGTGATCCGGTAGACCTTCCGCCGGCCTCGTACCAGCACTCCGCGGTTGAGCCCGAAGACCTCGCAGGTCGCCTCTCCCCTGGGTGTCAGAGGCAGGTACTCACCCACCGCGAGCACCAGATGGAGGTGATCGGCCGGGTCCTCGCTGCTGGGGTCGATCAGCAGAGGGCGTCCTCGGGGGTCGACGGGAAACGCCTCTCGCTTCTGGTGGCTGTTGCAGAGGGAGCAGGCGAGCAGGTGGTTGTGCCAGTCGAAGGTGCGCAGCGGGGCCCGGCTCAGCGGCTCGAAGTGGTCGATGTCGGTGCCCTGGTTGTCGCCGCAGTACATACACCGCTCGACACCGGGGGCCATCTCGGCCAGGGTCGCGCTCAGCACGGCGTGAACGTGACGTCGCACGGTGGTGTGCTTCCACAGACCTCGAGCGCGGTCCACCGGTTTCCCGGCCTTGCCTATCTCCTGTGTGTAGGCGGTCATACGCCGACGTGTCTGCTGAGGCAGACCGGTTCGCTGAATCCTGATCACGCCGACCACTCGTCGTCGGCTCGGTCACGCAGCCGCGCGGCTACCTCGTCCACGCGGGTCGCCGGGGAGCTCACCAGCTTGCGCTTCAACTCTCGGTAACGCATGCGTTGTTCATCGCTCGCTCTGCCCCGCAGCACACCCATCTCCAGCGCCACAAGCTCGCTCCGCGTCCGTTCCGCCTTCTCCGAGTAGGGCGTGTCGAGCCCGAACAGGTACGACAGCACGGCGTCGTCCCCGCTTCCGTACACGACCCTGTCGTACACGTCCGGCGAGACCTTCTCGACCCGCCCTTCCTCCTGAGCACCCGGAAGCCGGATGAGACCTCCCGGATCGGCCGACTGGCAGATGTACGGGCTGTGGGTGGTGACGATGAACTGAATGCGGGGGAAGTGCGAAGTGAGCCAACTGCCGATGCGCCTCTGCCAGGAGACGTGCAGGTGCGCGTCGACCTCGTCGATGATCACGACTCCCGGATAGTCGGCGATCGGAATCTCGGTCTCCTCGTCGTAGAACACGTCCAGCTCGCCATAGGCGTCGTAGATCTGCCTCAGGAGATCCACGACGAGGGCGGCGACGGTCCGGTAGCCGTCGCTCATCTCCTTCAGTGGGAAGCGGCGCTCCCGGTGCACCACCCATAGCCCTTCGGAGTCGACACCGTCGATCCGGCAGTCGTCGGGCAGCAGGTCGTCCCCGAGGATCTCCAACGCGGAGGCCAGCAGCTCCTCGGCTCCCTCCCGCTGCTCAAGCGCCCGCAGATGCTGTTCGATGAGCCATGTCACGCCTTCGGCGAGCGAGGCGTCCTCGTGGAACAGACTCGCCTGCCGGGCCACCGGCCCTGCGGCCGTCATGAGCCGCTGCACCTCTCCCGAGCCTCCGGCAAGCCTCCGGAAGGGGCCGTAGGCAGCACAGAACCAGCCTTCCGGATTGTCGGCCCAGGGGCCGCGTTGAGCGGTGATCGTCTTGGCGCCGGTGTAGTTGACCGGGTCCAGAGAGGGTTGCACCACTCTGCCGGGCTTCCCCTTCCCATGGCCGGTCTCTGGAGGAAGAACCCACCGCAGACCCGACCAGAACGCCTTGGACGGCCGACGCCCCTGTGTGAAGCGATCGAACGCGGGGTCGTGCGCCAACTCCACTTCGGAATGCGCCCTGCGTTCACCGTGCGCGACCCAGTTCTCGAATGCCGGCATCAGACTGCGCGCGGCGGCGGGACCGCTCACGGCCAGGGAGATCGCCCGCAGCAATGTGGTCTTGCCCGAGCCGTTACGGCCGGCCAGTACCGTCCACCCCGCGTACGAACCATCGGGCCGGACCAGTTCGAGGTCCACCTCGTCGAACGACTTGATATTGGCCAGGTAGACCCTGGAGAGGTACATGATCCGATCCGCCCGATCCGCCGTTGCCTGCCGGATACCCGTGCTGTTTCGCCACGTCAGCCTAGACGAGGTCAGGCCTTGTCATCGGCAGCCGTTCGAACGGCACGACTAATCCGAAGGACCAGCATCAGGATGTGCTGTGCCGTATGCCTTCGACGAACGCGGCCCAGGCGGAGGGGACAACGAACAGGACTGGTCCCGTGAGGGTTCTTGCTGTCGCAGACGGGGACGGCACCGCAGCCCGGGCCTCCCGCCGGGACCGGTCCGTCCGCCAAGGGTCAAGCCGGTCCCCGTTGGCCAGGGAATTGCGTAAGCGGGTGGATAAAGTGATGAGCGGTGCGGCTCCGATGCTTTCCGGAGCGGACGACGAATTGAGGGGGCACATGGGGGACCGACGGCTGTATGGATGTCTCGGCACGGTGGTGGGACCGGCTCTCGCCGTACTCGTGGCCATACTCCTGGGCAGGGCGTGGAACGCCTGCGACGTGGGAGTGAACAACGCAGCCAACAGTGGCTTCCTACTCTTCCTCTTCATCCCGGGCCTCTCGACGGGCCTACTGTTGGGCTGGGTTACGGTGGGCATCCTGCTTGGGAACCGTCCCTTTCTCCACTTCTTCGCCCTCGCGGTGACTCTCTCCGCCGTTTCCTGGTGCGCTCTCTCCCTCTTCTGGAGTGGCACCACCTATGACTGCCCCAGCGGCGTTCCCTCATGGTGGCCGGGTTTCCTCCCAGCCCCGGGGTTCTGAGGCACGCATCTACGCTGGCCGGTAATTGGGGCGGCCACCGGATCTCGCACAGCCGCTGCGGACCCCCCAGCGGCCGTGCGAGACCTTCTCGTCGCCGCCTCGGGGCGGGGCAGCAGAATGCTGGACTTCTCCGAGCAGTTCACCCCCAGAGTCAAGTGAGTGGAGCATGGCAGTGGCGCATGATGCACATGTGCGGCAGCTGATCGCACGGGCGAAGGACGGCACCATCCCGTCGCAGGAGGTGAAGGAGATCGCCCGGGCCATTTCCGAGGGCCGGGCCGGCCGGGACCTCTACTGGCTGTTGTACGCGGTGGCCCGTGCGGGCGGCCCGGCATACGAGCCGCTGATCGCCACCTATCTGATCCACCCCGAGGACCCCGAGGTCTCGGGGCTCGCCGTTCAGGTACTCACGGGGCACTGGAGAATGGGAGCGAAGTACTCCAAGCAGATCCTCGAGTTGCTGGGCTCCCCCGAATGGGACCTGAGTGACGACGCGTTCGTGGCCGCGGTCTCGGGGGCGGGAGCGATCCTGCACGACGGGTTCGACGCCGAACTCCTCCGCGCCCTGCTGAAGCTCGCCGAGGAAGGCCGCGGTGAGTACAACGACGATCTCATGCAGCGTTTCGCGGTGGAGGCGATCGCCCGCGGGCTGGGCGCCGGCCACGCCGAGTTGACGAGTCTGCCCGAGGGAGTCACCCGTGCGGAGTGGTCGCAGAGCTTGCTGCGGGCTGCGCGTGACCGACTGCGCGAGGCGGCGCGTCAGCCCTGAATCCGCTGACAGCCGAGTTGGCCGACGCAACCGGCGGACATGAGGGTGTGCCAGGCCGCAGTGGCAGCGACGGCGGGGGGCGATTCGAGGAGTTGTTGTCGGATGGCGGCGCCACAGTCCGTTACGTCAACGAAAACAAGGTGACACCATGTCATTCGCTCTGATGGGCATGCTGATGCTCATCAGCCTGGCTGCTGCGGCGGCAGGCATCGTGACCGTTTTTCTGTTGCTGGACAACCCGCCCCTGTCTCTGTCCAGACTCTGTGCCGTTCTCGTTCTGGTCTTCGGTTCTTCGGCAGCAGCCGTGTACTGCTACGGCTGGTTCTCCGTGGCCATGGGAGGGCCGTTTCCCGAGGTGTGCGAAGACCGGAACGCCTCAGGTGCCGAGTTGGCAAGTATCGAGCAGGAGCACTGGCCTCTTCGTAACGCCTGCGTCTACTCCGACGGCGCCGCAGTGGAGCACGTCTCCATGTCGATCAACGTTCTCGTCTGTGTGCTGGCGGGTCTTGCCGTCGCCCTGGTCTGTGCCGGCGCAGTCCTGCACCGGCGGGCCCGACCCACGCGTATCGCGGCTTCGGAGGGGCTCACCGAGAAGCAGGCGGAGCAGTCCGAGGGGCAGGGCTGATTCAAGTCCGTCGTGATCAAGAGTCATCCTGGTCACGATGGCGTGACGAGCACGACTCAGCGCTGCGGTCACTGTTGTGACCCACATCAGTGCGCGCTGGTCCGTATGCCGTCGAGGAAGGCGGTCCAGGCAGAGGTGCCGAGCAGCAGGGTCGTGCCGGTGGGGTTCTTGCTGTCGCGGACGGGGACGGTGCCGGGGATGTTGTCGGCGAGTTCCAGGCAGTCGCCGCCGCCGCCGTCGCTGTACGTGCTCTTGCGCCACACTGCGGCCGTCAGGTCGGGTCGGGCACTGCGCATGTCTCGTACTCCTTCATGGCCCGCCGGATCAGGGCCGCGGATGCCTCTGGTGGCAGGGCTCGGGCATGGACGAGAGCGTAACGATGGGAGTGCCGGGCCACCATGGCCCGGTCTTCCACCAACTCACCCGAGTGGCCCGCCTCCAGGTAGGCCACGTCCGGCGCGTTGTCGAACGACAGGAGGGTGAGCGAGCCGCCCATGGCGGAGTGGGCCCCCGCGACGAAGAGCATCACCTGCACCTCGATGCGCGGGGTGCGGGCGGCTTCCAGCACGGAGGCCAACTGCTCCCGCATGACGGTCGGGCCTTCCACCGGGCGCCGGATCACCGACTCGTCGAGCACCACC
This sequence comes from Streptomyces cathayae, assembly GCF_029760955.1. Taxonomy (GTDB): domain Bacteria; phylum Actinomycetota; class Actinomycetes; order Streptomycetales; family Streptomycetaceae; genus Streptomyces; species Streptomyces cathayae. The sequence continues at coordinate 5,766,737 of NZ_CP121682.1, read as the reverse complement.
CACAACAGCGGCGGTTGCGGCTTCCGGAGCAGGCTCTGCCGACTCAGCCGCGCCGTCACCTTCTCCTCGATCTCCTCCACCGTGCACCACGGTTGTCCATGGCGCAGTACCTCCCGTGCGTAGGCCTCGGTCTGCAGCAGACCCGGGACGCTGTGTGCCGTGTACTTGTGCATGGCGTTCGCCCTGGCCTCGTACGTCACGAACTTCCGTGCCCAGTCCGGGATCGGCGTCCGCTTGATGTGGGTCCACAGGTCGACCAGGTCGCCGTCGGCCTCCAGAATCTCATCCAGCCTGGTGTTGACGTCCTCGGGTGGTGTCTCCTTGCCCAGTTCGAACTGGGCGATACGGCTGTGGGCGACGGGGATCAGGTCGCCGAGCCCGCGTTGGGTGAACCCGGCGCGGACGCGGAGCTTGGGCAACTTCATGCCGTAGAGCGCCGGCAGGGACGCGGAGGGGTCGAGCTCCTTCGGTGCGGGCATCGCCTGTCCCCGTTTTCGGTCCGGCGCAACGAAAATCGTCACCCTTAGTGAGCTTAGCGTCACGTACCGATGATCGTGGGGAGAGTCGGGATCATCATGAAGGAAGAGCACCGCAATCATGGCACCACAGGAACGTACGAGGCGTGCGGCCGCGATCCGGGACGCCGACGAGGCCAGGAACGAACTCTCCCTGGCACTGGACGAGGCCGGTGTGCTCCTGCCCTCGTTGGGGCTCGACACCGTTTCGCTGGCCAGTGACTATCTGCCGCCGCTGGTGGATCTCGGACGCTGCGATCCGGGCACGGCGCGCAAGCTGGCGGAGGCGTTGCGGGAGGGGTGTCGCACCGCCGAGCTGAGCGCCAGGGTGCGCGAGGTGAACCGGCGGGGCGGGCAGCGGACTTGAGGGTGTCCGTCATGCGTGGCGAGGGCCCGCCGCTTCCCCGGAGGAAGCGGCGGGCCCTGGCCCGTCGGTGAGCGTCAGCCCGTGGTGAACCAGACCGTCGTGTCGGCCGGTACCTTCGTCTTGTCGCCGGTTTCGGTCACCTCGCCGTTGGTGATCAGGACCCTGCCGTAGGACGGCGTGGTCACCGCCTTGCCGGTGGTGTTCGCGACGCACACGAACTCCCCGCGGCGGAAGGCGAGTACGCCCTCCGGGGCCGGGAGCCACTCCACCGTGTCGCCCGCGCCCAGGTCGGCCTGTTCCCGGCGCACGGCGAGTGCGGCGCGGTACAGCTCCAGGGTGGAGCCGGCCGTCCCGGTCTGCGCCTCGACGCTCAGCTCGCCCCAGCCCTCCGGCTGCGGCAGCCAGCTGCCGCCGGACCCGAAGCCGTACGAGGAACCGGCGCGGGTCCACGGGATCGGCACCCGGCACCCGTCGCGGAAACCGTCCTGGCCGGCGCCCCGGAAGTACGCCGGGTCCTGGCGCACCTCGTCGGGGAGGTCCACGACGTCCGGCAGGCCCAGTTCCTCGCCCTGGTAGACGTACGCCGATCCGGGCAGCGCCAGCATCAGCAGGGTCGCCGCGCGGGCCCGGCGCAGGCCCAGTTCGCGGTCGCCGGGCAGCCGGAGCTGGGTGCCGAGGCCGGCCGGGTTACCGAAGCGGGTGGCGTGCCGGGTGACGTCGTGGTTGGACAGCACCCAGGTGGCGGGGGCGCCGACCGGGCGCATGGCGTCCAGGGTGCGGTCGATGACCTCGCGCAGTTCCTCCGCGTCCCAGTGGGTGCCCAGGTACTGGAAGTTGAAGGCCTGGTGCAGTTCGTCGGGACGGACGTAGTTGGCGGTGCGCTCGACGGTCGGGGTCCAGGCCTCCGCGACGAAGATGCGCTCGCCCGAGTACTCGTCGAGGATGAGGCGCCACTGCCGGTAGATGTCGTGCACGCCGTCCTGGTCGAAGAACGGCATGACATCGTTGCCCAGCAGCTTCAGTTGCTCGTGCGATCCCAGGTCCGGCAGGCCCTCGGCCTTCACCATGCCGTGGGCGACGTCGATGCGGAAGCCGTCGACGCCCATGTCCAGCCAGAAGCGGATGATGGAGCGGAACTCGTCGCCGACGGCCGGGTGTTCCCAGTTGAAGTCGGGCTGCTCCGGGGCGAAGAGGTGCAGGTACCACTCCCCCAGGGTGCCGTCGGGCTCGGTGACCCGGGTCCAGGCCGGGCCGCCGAAGATCGACTCCCAGTCGTTGGGCGGCAGTTCGCCGTTCGTGCCCTTGCCGGGCCGGAAGTGGTAGCGGTCCCGGGCCGGTGAGCCGGGGCCCTCGGCGAGCGCCCGCTTGAACCACTCGTGCTGGTCGGAGGAGTGGTTGGGCACGATGTCGACGATGATCCGCAGGCCCAGTTCGTGGGCGTCCCGGATCAGGGCGTCCGCGTCGAGCAGGTTGCCGAACATGGGGTCGACGGCACGGTAGTCGGCGACGTCGTAGCCGGCGTCGGCCTGCGGGGAGGCGTAGAAGGGGCTGAGCCACACGGCGTCCACCCCGAGGTCGCGCAGGTACGGCAGGCGGGAGCGGATGCCCTCCAGGTCGCCCATGCCGTCGCCGTTGCTGTCGGCGAAGCTGCGCGGGTACACCTGGTAGATCACCGCGTCGCGCCACCAGTCACGCCGCCTGGTGGCGGTGGCGACGGCGGCGGATTCGGTCGGGGAGTCCGGGGAGGTCGGTGCCGGGGCGGTGGAGTGCTGCTGGCTCATGTCTTCCTGTTCGTGTCATCGGGGTGGGGGTGGTGCGGTGAGTGAGGAGAGAAGGCGGCCGCGGTGGCCGGCGGGGTCGGTCAGGGCCGCCGCGGCCGCCACCCGCGCGCTCGGGGCGCGCGGGGTCCTCGTACGAAGGGCGTGGTGGTCAGCCCTTCGTGCCGCCCGCGGTGAGGCCGGTCACCAGGTTCTTCTGCACGAGGTAGAAGAACGCGGAGACGGGTATCGCGATCAGGACCGCCGTGGCGGCCATGAGATTGCGCTGGGCGTCGTGCTCGCTGACGAAGCTCTGCAGACCGACGGCGAGCGTGTACTGGGTGTCGTCCAGCATGAACGTCGTGGCGAAGGCGACCTCGCCGAACGCGGTGATGAAGCTGTAGAAGGCGGCGACCGCGAGGCCCGGCTTGGCCAGCGGCAGGATCAGCCGGGCGAACGTGCCGAACGGGGACAGCCCGTCCACCCGGCCCGCCTCGTCGATCTCGAACGGAATGGTGTCGAAATAGCCCTTCATCAGCCAGGCACAGTACGGCACCGCGGTCGAGCAGTAGACGAGGATGAGGCCGAGATAGGTGTCGATCAGCTGAAGGTCGGACAGGATCTGGTACATCGGGACCATCAGGACGGCCACCGGGAACATCTGGGTGACCAGGAGGGCCCACATGAACTTCTTGTACCCGGGGAACCGCATCCGGGACACGGCGTACCCGGTGGTGGCGGCGACGAGGACGCCGATGACCGTGGTGCCGAGCGAGACGATCAGCGAGCTCTTCAGCCAGTGGAAGAAGTTCGTGTCCTGCAGCACGAACGCGTAGTTGTCCAGCGTCATCTTGCCCCAGATGCCGCCGGGGCGGAGGTAGTCGTCCTTGTCCGGGCCGAGGGACAGGAAGACCAGCCAGGCGACCGGGAACAGCGCGATGAGGCTCGCCACGGCCAGGATGCCGTGCGAGGTGAGGATGGCCAGCGGACCGCGTTCCCCGCGCCCCCGCCTCTTCACGGGCGGGGTCCTCTCGCCGGCCGGACGGTCCGTCGGAGCCTCGGTCTTGACGGTGATGGTGCTCATGGGGGCTCCTGCCTCAGATCGCGAGCTGCTGCTCATTGCGGTTCAGCCAGCGGCGGTAGAAGGAGGTGAAGACGATCAGGATGGCCAGGAGCAGCATGCCGTAGGCGGCGGACTGTGCGAAGTCACGCGGCTGCTGTCCGAAGCCCAGCTGGTAGGCCCAGGTCACGAGGATCTGCGCGTCCGGGGCGGTGTTGCCGAACAGCAGGAAGATGATGGCGAACTGGTTGAAGGTCCAGATGACGCCGAGCAGCACGACGGTGGAGCTGACCGACCTGAGGCCCGGCAGGGTGACGTGCCGGAACCGCTGCCAGGCGTTGGCGCCGTCCATCTCGGCCGCCTCGTAGAGGACGCCGTCGATGGACTGGAGTCCGCCGAGCAGGGAGATCATCATGAACGGCACACCGCACCAGGTGTTGACCATGATCGCGGCGAACCGCTGCCAGAAGGTGTCCTCCAGCCACAGCGGTGTCGGCAGGCCCAGGGACTCCAGGCCCGAGTTGATGATGCCGCTGTCCGCGAGCATGAACCGCCAGCCGAAGACGGTGACGAAGGTCGGCACGGCCCACGGCAGGATCAGGATCAGCCGGTAGAAGGTGCGGCCGCGCAGCTTCTGGTTGAGCAGCAGGGCCAGGCCCAGGCCGATGGTGTAGTGCAGGACGACACAGGCCATCGTCCATACGATCGTCCAGATGAAGTGCGACCAGAAGCGGTCGTAGGCCGTCTCGCCCCACAGGATGTCGGCGTAGTTGTCGAGGCCGATGAACTTGTAGGTGGCCTCGATCTCGTTGACGCCGATGGTGCGGGCCGAGTTGAGGCTGTTGGCGTCGGTGAGGGTGAGGTAGAAGCCGTAGGCCAGGGGGTAGAGCACGATGGTGCCGAGCACGACGACCACGGGCACGATCATGGCGTAGGCGTACCAGTGCTTCTGGTAGGCGTGCTTCAGGCGGCTGACCGGGCCGGGGCGGGGCGCGCGGTCACCGCGGCGTTTGCCGGTCGCGCGGTCGATGGCGACTGTCATGGTTCGGCACCTTCTGGATGATCAAGGGGTTCGGCACAGGCCGGTGGCCGCCGGGCCCTCCCCTCCTGGAAGCGGGTCCGGCGGCCACGCGGGCGGTTACTTGCTGAAGTCCGGCACCAGCTTGACGATGGCGAGCTCCGCGTCGTTCAGCCCCTTGTCCAGGGACTTCTTGCCGCCCGCGATCTGGGGCAGCTCGTCGTCCATCGGAACCCACAGCGAGCTGTACTCGGGCAGGGCCGGGCGCGGCTGGGCGGCCTCGAGGACCGTCTGGTAGCCGGCGATGCCCGGGTCGGCCTTGACCTCGTCGGTGTAGGCGTCGTCGCGGGTGGGCAGCGTGGAGTTCTTCAGGGCGATGGTCTCCTGCGCCTTGGCCGAGGTCATGAAGTTGACGAACTTCAGCGCGGCCTTCTGCTTCGCCTCGCTGGACCCGGCGTAGACGGACAGGTTGTGGCCGCCGGTCGGGGCGCCCGCCTTGCCGGTGGAGCCGGCCGGGACGGTGGCGATGCCCAGGTTCCCCTTGTCCTTGAAGGCGGAGCCCTTGTAGAAGTTGGTGATCTCCCACGGGCCCTGGATGATCGAGGCGACCTTGCCGTTGATGAACGCGTCCTGGATGTGGGTGTACGCGTCGGCGGTGACGTCGGCCTTGTGCAGGCCCTTGCCGTCGAAGAGTTCCAGCCAGGTGCCGTAGGCCTTCTTGGCCTCGGCCGACTTCACGGTGATCTTCTTGGCGTCGGCGTCGACCATGTCGGTGCCCTCGCCGTAGAGGAACGACTGGGCGTAGTAGCCCGCGGTGGAGCCCCAGTAGCCGTCGACGCCGGTCTTGTCCTTGATGGTGGCGGCGGCCTTCTTCAGGTCGTCCCAGGTCTTGGGAGCCTCGACGCCGGCCTTCTCGAACAGTTCCTTGTTGTAGACGAAGGCGAGGGTGTCCGTGACGAACGGGACGCCGTAGACCTTGTCCTCGTACGTGGCCTGCTCGATCAGGTTGGGCTTGAACGCGGCCTGGTCCTTCAGCGCCTCGGTGCCGTCCAGCGGCAGGAAGAAGCCCTTCTTGGCGAAGGCGGGGGTCCAGCCGACCTCGGAGCGCAGCACGTCGGGGGCACCCTTGGAACCGGCGGCGGTGTCGAACTTGTTCTGCGCCTGGTCGAAGGGGACGTTGACGAAGTTGACCTTGATGTCCTTGTTGGCCGCCTCGAACTCCTTGGCCAGGGCCTTGTAGGTCGGTGCCTCGTTGGTCGCGTTGGAGGTGTCCCACCAGGTGATGGTGACCGGGCCGTCGGCCTTGTCGCCGCTGTCGCTGTCTCCGCCGCAGGCCGTCGCTGTGAGGGCGAGGGACGCCACCAGCGCGGTGGCCGCTATGCCACGCCGCATGAGTACTCCTTGAGGGTGTGAAGCCCGGGTGTGCAGGGTGCGGCCCCGTCTGCCGCCCTGCCGACTGCCGGCCGCGCCTATGGGGCCGCCGGGCGACGTGAACGTAACAGCGATGCAACCGATCCGAAAGACCTTGCTGAAAAATTTTGCAAGAAGGCTCGACAGTTATGGCGCCGTGACCTCCCCTTGACCCGGTCCGGGTGGCTCCCCGACCGCCGTGCGACCCCGGGTTTCCGGTCGCAGGGCCGGGGTTCGGACTGTTGTGCAAGACTCTGCAAGTACTTGCCATCCGTTTCCGTCGGGGGAATCATCCCTTGCGGTACGGACGCCGATCACGCCCTGCCGACCACGACATGCCGTGGCGTGCCACGACATGCCACGACAAGAGGGACAGCGATGACCCAGCAGCCCGCAGCGGGCCGTTCGACGGCGCGCACCAGGCGTCCGTCCGGTGTGCAACGAGTGGGCCGGCCGATACAGTCCGGTGCTGTGACCACACGTCTTGCCGACATCGCTGCTCAGGCCGGGGTGAGCGAGGCGACCGTCAGCCGCGTGCTCAACGGCAAGCCGGGCGTCGCCGCCACCACCCGCCAGTCCGTGCTCGCCGCCCTCGACGTCCTGGGCTACGAACGCCCGGTGCGGCTGCGGCAGCGCAGCGAGGGGCTGGTGGGTCTGATCACCCCGGAGCTGGAGAACCCGATATTCCCGGCTCTGGCCCAGGTCATCGGGCAGGCGCTGACCCGTCAGGGCTACACGCCGGTGCTCGCCACCCAGACCCCGGGCGGGTCGACGGAGGACGAGCTGACGGAGATGCTCGTGGACCGGGGGGTGGCCGGCATCATCTACGTCTCCGGACTGCACGCGGACACCACCGCCGACATGCAGCGCTATGAGCGGCTGCGCGCCCGGGGTGTGCCGTTCGTGCTGGTCGACGGCTTCTCCCCGGAGGTGCAGGCGCCGTTCATCTCCCCCGACGACCGGGCGGCGATGGCGCTCGCGGTCACGCATCTGGCCTCCCTCGGCCACATCCGCATCGGGCTGGCGCTCGGGCCGAAGCGGTTCGTGCCCGTGCAGCGCAAGATCGAGGGCTTCGTCCGCGCCATGCAGGACCAGGTGGGCCTGGACGCCCGGACCGTGGAGACGGAGCTGGTCCAGCACTCCCTGTACACCCTGGAGGGCGGTCAGGCCGCCGCCAGCGCGCTGATGGACCGCGGGTGCACGGCGGTGGTGTGCGCCAGCGACATGATGGCGCTGGGTGCGATACGGGCGGCGCGGCAGCGCGGTCTGGACGTGCCGAAGGACATCTCGGTGGTCGGCTTCGACGACTCCCCGCTGATCGCCTTCACCGACCCGCCGCTGACCACGGTCCGCAAGCCGGTCCCGGCGATGGGCCAGGCCGCGGTGCGCACCCTGCTGGAGGAGATCGGCGGGACGCCCGCACCGCACAGCGAGTTCGTGTTCATGCCGGAGCTGGTGGTGCGCGGTTCGACCGCTTCGGCTCCTGGGGACCGGCATCGTCCTTAGGGCGCAGGGCAGGTCGTCGTGCGCACTGCTCCGGGAGGAGCCCGTGGGCCGCTCTCCGGGGGAGGACATGCGGGCCGGGCCCGACCGGGGGATGATCTGCGGGAGGGGCTTTTCTGGCAGACTCTGTGCCCATGGGTGAAACGACGGTGACCACGCTGAAAGGCCGGGAGGACCGGGCCGCAGCGCACCCCGTCGGAAACGGGGCGGGGCAGAGGCTCGTGCGCCGTCTGCGCACCCCCCGCCGGCCTCGGTTGTGGTTCGAGATCCTGCTGATCGCGGTGAGTTACTGGACGTACTCACTCGTCCGCAACGCGGTGCCGGAGCAGAAGGCCAAGGCGCTGCGCAACGCGGACCGGCTCTGGGACCTGGAACAGCAGCTCGGTCTCGCCTTCGAGCAGTCGGTCAACCACGCGGTGAACTCGGTGACCTGGCTCGTGGTCGGCATGAACTACTACTACGCCACGCTGCACTTCGTGGTCACGCTGGGTGTCCTGGTGTGGCTCTACCGTAGTCATCCCGGCCGTTACGCGGCGACCCGGACGGTGTTGTTCTCGACCACGGCCGTCGCCCTGGCCGGCTACTACCTGTTCCCGCTCGCCCCGCCGCGCCTGATGAACGGCGGCGGTTTCGTCGACACCGTCGTGGTCCACGAGACGTGGGGGTCGATGGCCTCCGGCGACCTGAAGAACATGTCCAACCAGTACGCCGCGATGCCGTCGATGCACATCGGCTGGTCAGTGTGGTGCGGGCTGACCGTCTTCGCGCTGGCGGCCGTCCCGTGGGCGCGGGTCCTGGGGCTGCTGTATCCGGCGGGCACGCTGGTGGTCATCGTCGCCACCGCCAACCACTTCTGGCTGGACGCGGTGGGCGGCCTGCTCTGCCTCGCCTTCGGCTACGCGCTGGCGACGGTCTGGTACGGCGGCCGCCCGTACACCCTGCCGAGACTCGTGCCGGACCACGGCGGGAGCCTCACCGGCGCGGGCGGTGGAGACGCGGGCGGCGAGGGCCCGGACAGCCCCGACGACAGGGACCCGGACAGCGAGAGGGCGGGCGTGGTGGCCCCCCGTACGCCGGACTCCGCCCTCGCCCCGGGCGGCTCCCGTGCCCCTGCCCCGGACAGGCCCTAGGACCCGCCGTAGAACAGCTCCTCCATCACGCCCCGCGCCCTGCGGGTCGTGCGCCGGTACACGTCGAGCATGTCGCCGGCGTGGCCCGGACCGTAGCCGAGGTAGCGGCCGACGGCGGCCAGTTCGCGGGGGTTGGTGGGGAAGGTGTCGCCGGCCCGCCCGCGGACCAGCATGACCGCGTTGCGCACGCCGGTGGCCAGCACCCACGCCTCGTCGAGGGTGGCCGCGTCCTCCCCGGAGATGAGGTCCGCCGCGTGGGCGGCGGCCAGCGCCTCCCGGGTCCTGGTCGTACGCAGCGCGGGCTCCCGCGCGCCGTGCCGCATCTGCATCAGCTGCACGGTCCACTCCACGTCGGACAGGCCGCCCGGGCCGAGCTTGGCGTGCAGTTTGGGGTCGGTGCCGCGCGGCAGCCGTTCGGACTCCATCCGGGCCTTCAGCCGGCGGATCTCGCGCACCGCCTCCTCGTCGAGCCCGGCGGCCGGGTAGCGCAGCGGGTCGATCAGCTCGATGAAGCGGCGGCCGAGGTCCGCGTCGCCGGCGACGTGCTCGGCGCGCAGCAGCGCGTGCCGCTCCCACACCAGGGACCAGCGGCGGTAGTACGCCTCGTACGACTTCAGGGTGCGCACCAGCGGCCCGGACCGGCCCTCCGGACGCAGGTCGGCGTCGATGAGCAGGGGCGGGTCGGCGCTGGGGAGCTGGAGCAGCCGGCTCATCTCGGCGACGACCTTGCCGGCCGCGTCGGCCGCCTCCCGCTCGTCCGCGCCGTCCCGCGGTTCGTGGACGAACAGGACGTCCGCGTCGGAGCCGTAGCCCAGCTCGTGGCCGCCGAAGCGGCCCATGCCGATGATCGCGAAGCGGGTGGGGAGGGTGTCCCCCCAGCCTTCCCGGACGACCGCGCGCAGGGTCCCGGCGAGGGTGGCGGCGGTCAGGTCGGACACGGCGCCGCCGACCAGGTCCACCAGGGCGCCCTGGTCGGCCTCGGCGGGCTGGGACTCGGTGCCGTAGGAGCCGACGATGTCGGTGGCGGCCGTACGGAACAGCTCGCGGCGGCGCACCCCGCGGGCGGCGGTGACCGCCTGGTCCGCGCCGTCGGCGCGGTGGACCGCGGCGAGGATCTCCTGCTCCAGGTGGGCGCGGGAGCGGGGCCTGAGGCCTCCGGCCTCCCCGTCGCCGAGCAGGGCCACCGCCTCGGGGGCGCGCATCAGCAGGTCGGGGGCGAGCCGTCCGGCGGACAGCACCCGGGCCAGGTTCTCGGCGGCGGCTCCCTCGTCCCGCAGCAGCCGCAGGTACCAGGGGGTCTTGCCGAGCGCGTCCGAGACCTTGCGGAAGTTGAGCAGGCCGGCGTCCGGGTCGGCGGAGTCGGCGAACCAGCCGAGCAGCACCGGCAGCAGGGTCCGCTGGATGGCCGCCTTGCGGGTCACGCCGGACGCCAGCGCCTCCAGGTGCCGCAGGGCAGCGGCCGGGTCGGCGTAGCCGAGGGCGACCAGCCGCTCGCGGGCCGCCTCCGCGCTGAGCCGGGTCTCGCCGGGGGCGAGCTGGGCGACCGCGTCGAGCAGCGGCCGGTAGAACAGCTTCTCGTGCAGCCGCCGTACGACGGCGGCGTGCCGCCTCCACTCGCGGGTCAGGCTCGTCACCGGGTCGTTGCGCATGCCCAGGGAGCGGCCGATGCGGCGCAGGTCGGCCTCGTCCTCCGGGACCAGGTGGGTGCGGCGCAGCCGGTACAGCTGGATGCGGTGTTCGAGCGAGCGCAGGAAGCGGTAGGCGGCGTCGAGCTGGGCGGTGTCGGCGCGGCCGACGTAACCGCCGGCGGCGAGCGCCTTCAGCGCGTCGAGGGTGGTGCCGCTGCGCAGGGAGGGGTCGGTGCGGCCGTGCACCAGCTGGAGCAGCTGCACGGCGAACTCGACGTCGCGCAGCCCGCCGGGGCCGAGCTTGAGCTGGCGGTCGACCTGGGCGGTGGGGATGTTCTCGACGACCCGGCGGCGCATCTTCTGGACGTCGGCGACGAAGTTCTCCCGCTCGGCGGCCTGCCACACCAGCGGCTGGAGGGCGTCGACGTACTCCTCGCCGAGGGCGAGGTCGCCGGCCACCGGGCGGGCCTTGAGCAGCGCCTGGAACTCCCAGGTCTTGGCCCAGCGCTGGTAGTAGGCGCGGTGCGAGGCGAGGGTGCGGACGAGGGGGCCGTTGCGTCCCTCGGGCCGCAGGTTGGCGTCGACGGGCCAGATGGTGCCCTCGACGGTGTTCTCGGAGCAGATCCGCATCATGTGCGAGGCCAGCCGGGTCGCGGCGCGCAGGGCCTTGTCCTCGTCGGCACCACCCACCGCCTCTCCGACGAAGATGACGTCGACGTCCGACACGTAGTTCAGCTCGTGTCCGCCGCACTTGCCGAGCGCGACCACCGCGAGCCTGCACAGGGCGGTGTCCTCGGGGGCGTCGGCCTCGGCGAGCGCGAGGGCGGCCCGCAGGGTGGCGGTGGCCAGGTCGGCGAGTTCGGCGGCGGTCTCGGACACCTCGGTGGTGCCGCAGACGTCCCGGGCTGCGATGGACAGCAGGCAGCGCCGGTAGGCGACGCGCAGCGACACGGGGTCGGTGACGCCGGCGAGGCCGTCCTCGAACTCGGCCAGGCCGGGGTGCAGGTCCCGCGCCTCGTACGTGACCAGTGCCCGCCAGTCGCCGGCGTGCCGGGCGAGGTGGTCGGCCAGGGCCTCGGAGGCGCCGAGCACGCCGAGCAGCCGGTCGCGCAGCGGCTTGGCGGCGATCAGCGTGTCGAGCACTTCCTGGCGGTCGGTGGCGGTGGCCTGCGCCTCCAGCAGCCGGACCAGCCCGTGCAGCGCGAGATCGGGGTCGGCGGTCGCGCCGAGCGCGTCCAGCAGCACCGGGTCGTCGCGCACGGGCACCAGCTCGGGTCCGTCCAGCAGCCGCTCGGCGGCGGACGGGTCGGTGAAACCGTGCCGCAGCAGCCGTGTGAAAGTGCTGCTCCTGCGTCCCGGCACCGACGTCATCCCCGGCCTCCCTCGGTCCTCGGATCACGGTGGTCGTACTGGCGACGAGCCTATCGGCACCTTCGGGGCCCGGCCCCGGGACGGCGTGCGACGCGTTCCGGGAGAGCGCGCGGGGCCGCCGCGGTCCGGGACACGCCGTCCTGTTTTTCAGTGGCGCCGCGCACCGTTTTCGGCTTCGGTGAGGGGGAGCCGTCCAGCCGGACGAGGTGGCGGTTCGCGTACTGCCGAAGCCGACGCCGACCGGACGGCCGGACCGCAGGCCGCACCGCAGGCCGGACCGACACAGGAGCTGTGCCCATGGACATGACCTTCGAAGTGCTCCCGCTGCCCGTCAGGGACATCGACCGGGCCCGGGACTTCTACCGGGACCAGGTCGGCTTCCACGTCGACATCGACCAGGAGGTCATGCCGGGCATGCGCATCGTCCAGCTGACGCCGCCGGGCTCCGGCTGCTCGATCGCGCTGGGCGACAGCATCTGGGAGATGGCGGGCGACACCCCGCCGGCCCCGGGCTCCTACCAGGGCCTCCAGCTCTGCGTCGCCGACATCAAGGCGGCCCATGCCGAACTGACCGCCCGCGGCCTGGAGGTCTCCGAGCCGGTCGCGTACGCCCCGGACGACGGCGCCACGTTCATGTACTTCAAGGACCCGGACGGCAACGGCTGGGCCGTCCAGGAGTACCGCCGCCGGGCGGCGGAGCCGCTGCACCGGCTCCTGTCGAGCCTGGCGAACCGGGCTGACGGCCGGAAGTAGAGCGAAGGCCCCGCGGGAGGGCCGCCGCACGCCGGCGGTGGCCTCCTCGAGCACCACCGGGTGTCCGGTGCCGCTGAGCGACGGCGGTCCGGTTCGGTCAGGCGTACGGTTCGGGGACCGGGAGCCGGTAGTACCCGTCCTCGGGGGACTCGACCAGCCGGGACGGTCCGAGCAGTTCCCTCAGCGAGGCGATCCGGGTCGGCAGGGCGGTGCGCAGCGACGCCCGGTGCGCGTGCAGGATCTCCTCGACGATCTGGTCGGCGCGCAGGGTCCGGCCCGGCTGCCGGGCCAGCACGGCCAGGATGTCGAACTCGTCGTCGGGCAGTTCGGTCGGGGCACCGTCGACCAGGACGGCCCGCTCCCGCAGGTCGACGCGTACGCGCCCGGCCAGCAGCAGGTCTGTCGGCGGTTCCTCGAAGGGCTCGTCGGGGACGGCTGCGGCGGGGGCGGTTCCGGAGCCGGTGGTGGCGGGCTCGGCGAGCCGGCCACGGCGCAGCACCGCCCTGGCCCGGGCCAGCAGTTCGGCCAGGTTGTAGGGCTTGACGAGGTGGTCGTCCGCGCCCAGGTCGAGCGCTCGCACGCAGGACAGGTGGTCCCCGCGCGCGGTGGTCACCAGGATCGGGACCGTGCTGGCGGCCCGCATCGCGCCGCACAGCCCGAAGCCGTCGCAGTCGGGGAGGGCGAGGTCGAGCAGGACGACGTCCGGGCGGGCCCGGTCCAGCAATTCGAGCGCGGCCCTGCCGGTGGACGCGCACACCGCCTGCAGACCCTGTTCCTCCAGAGCTGCTCCGAGAGCCGCCGACACCCGTTCGTTGGCCTCAACGACCAGTAGTTTCACATCGTCCTCGTTCTTGGGTGGCTCTGGCGTGCTCGGCGTTCTGAGACGTTCGACGTTCTGAAGCGTTCAGCGTCCTGAGGTCTGGCGCTGCCGTGATCGTGTGCGCGTCTCGCCCCATCCGCTCCCCGCTCCCTGCTGGTCCGAGCGGATGTGGTCGGGGAGCACCCTCGGCGGCCAGCTGCCGATGCTGAACATGCCCATCGAGTACGCCTTCGCCGCCAGTGCCGTCCGGTTGGGCACCTGGAACTGCCGCAGCAGCATGCCGACGTGGTACTCGATGCCCTGCCGGCTGAGGAACAGCTTGGCCGCCAGGCGTACGGTCGGATCACCCGCCGCCACGCCTTCCAGGACCTTCGCGCTGAGCGGGGCCAGCTTCCCCTGCGAGCCGTCGTGCGCCTCGCGGTCGACGGCTGTTTCCTCCGGCGTGAACTGCACCACGATCATCTCGACCCGGCCCGCGCCGTCGGTCACCGGGAACGCGGTGATCCTGCCGGAGACCGTGTTGCCGTAGACGGACAGGACGACGGGGTGTCCGACGAGACGAGTCCGGTGTCCCTGCACGAGCCGGCCGAACTGATGCAGTACGTGCTGTCGCACACTCGGGTGCAGGAACTCCACGAACTCACGCCCGCGCAGTTCGTCCGCCCGCTGGGCGCACCGGGGCATCACGGGACTGTTGACGGAACGCACCCGCAGATTCAGATCGAGAATGGCGAGAGCGATTCCAGAGCGCTCGAAAAGCGAAAGGAACGCATCACGGTACTTCTCGCTTCCGATTTCCGCGTCAAACAGCGAAGAATCTATTTCATGCACCGTTTCGGTGGAATACGGACTTTTCCCGGGCGGGGCGGCATGTGCCTCCGCCATCCGGAGGAGCCCGCCCACCGTGCTGATCTTTGCGTGGGCCATGTAAGCCTTTCCCTCCCTCTCTCGAATTTTTCACTGGCTGAGAGCCAGCCTACGGAGCACGGGCGTTGACGTGCAATGGAATCCGGAACCCCCGTGAAAGACTGTGGTCGCCGCCCCGCGGGTTCGGAGAGACCGTCGTGACAGGGTGCGGGAAGCGGTGGGAAACGTCCCCGGACACCGCTCGGCCACCTCTGGCCATCTGCGGATTACCGGCATTTCCACCCACATTTTCCATGGCCGGACGGGACCAATCCGGCTTACCGGCGAGTAGCCCGTTCGGTGCACCGATCGGGCACCGGTCACCGGGCACCGGTCCCGACACGGGCCCTCGCCCCGGCATCCCTACCCACGCCGGCACCCCGGCTACCGGATCACAGTCGTTCAGCGAGCACGCCCGAACCGAAGACCGCCTTTCCGGCCATGCGGCGCACCGCCGGAACCAGTCCGGCCCTGCCGTCCACGTCCAGCCGGTGGTACAGCCTGGTGAGGCTCTTCTCCACGGCCCGCCGGGTGACTCCGAGCGCCTCGGCGGTGTCCTGGTTGGTGTGGCCCAGGGCCACCAGGGAGGCGACCCGCCACTCGGTTTCGCTGAGCACTCCGCCGGCCACCGGTACGCCTCCGCACGGCGGCGCACTGTGCGGGGACGGCGGTTGCGGGGCGATCCAGCGCCGCAGCACCGCCCCGCCCGTCGCCTCGGCGATCCGGTCCGCCTCGGCGAGGATCTCGTCGGAGCCCGGCCGTCCGGCGTCCCGCATCCGGTTTCCGTACGCCGTCAACGACCGCCCCAGCTCCAGGTGGTTGGAGCTCTCCCTGAGCACGGCGACGGACTCGGCCAGCAGGGACAGCGCGTAGCGGCCGCGCACCACGGTGCCCCACATGCGCAGGGTCCGGCCGAGTGCGGCCGGAGCCCCGAAGTGCCGTGCCCGGTCACAGGCCCGGGCGAGGAGCCGGAGCGCGCCCTCCGGGTCGCCGAGGCGGAGCAGCAGGGGCGCGCACCACACGTCGACCGGGAACAGGGTCCGGTTGCCCCAGCCCGCCGCCTCGGCGCGGCGGGCGGCGTCCTGCAGATCGGCCGCGAGGGCGGGCAGTTCACGCTCCGCGGTCAGCGGGATCTGCAGCACCCGCAGGGCGAGCCCGCACACCGGCTGCCCGGCGCCCTGCCCCTGGGCCAGCCGGTCGCGCAGCCGCTCCGCCAGCCAGGTGTCACCCGTCTCGACCGCCACGGACGTCAGGCTGAGCACCGTCAGCCAGTCGTGGTCCCCCAGCGAGTCCCCTGCCGGGTCCCGCGCCGGGCCGGGAACTGTCGCGCAGGCCTCCCGCGCGTCCGCCCGGGCGTCGGCGGGCCGGCCGGCGTGCACGGCGGTGAGCGCGCGCCGGCTCAGCACGGCCGTGCGCAGCCGCCGGTCGTCGCGCTGCCGCGCCGTCTCGAGCGCCGTGTCCAGCCAGCAGCGCGCCGGTTCACTCGCCTCCGCGACGGCCGCGCAGGCGATCGTCAGCGCGGACGCGCCGTACTCCGAGGCGGCCGACGCCGGTTCGTGCTCCAGCAGCCACCGCGTGCGGTCGGCGACCTCGGTGGCGGGCAGCCGGCCGCCGAGGACGCCCGCAAAGACGAGGACCGTCATGAGTTCCCGCCGGGCCGCGGTACCGGGACCGGGAACCGGCCCGGGGGCGAGGGTTCGCAGCCGCTGGACGGCGGCGGCCCGGGCCGCCGGGTCGCCCAGCCGCGACAGCCGCACGCGGGCTTCCAGCCGCAGCCCGAGCTCCGCCGCCTCCGACGTCTCCGGCCTCTCCGACATCGCGGATGTCGCTGACATCGCTGACATAACTGTCATCGCTGAGGGCTCCGGCGCTTTCGGGGCGGCCCGGGTCACCGGGTCGGCCGTCGGCACCATCGGCTCGGTGCGCCCCGCCCCGGCCTGTTCCAGCATCTCCGACGCCGCGTGCGGGGCGGAGAGGAACAGCGTGAGCGGCACCCGGGCCACGACCGCGGCGCGTTCGGGGACCGCCTCCAGCAGGGGAAGCGCCTGGCCGACGTGGCGCAGCATCGCGGAGGTGTCGGCGTTCTGTTCCACGTCGGCGAGGGCGGCCAGCAGGTCGCCGCGCTGGGCACTGTCGGACGGGAACTCCCGCAGGGCCCGGCGCAGACAGCGGATCGCGAGCGCGTCGTCGCCACCGCGCCACACTTCGTGGGCGGTCTCCCGCATCACCCGTGCGGCCTCGGGCCAGTCGCCGGGGCCGACCTCCATGAAATGGGGGACGAGCCGCTCGGCCGGTGCACCCGAGTCATGGAGCAGTTCGGCAGCCCGGCGGTGCAGCCGGTCGCGTTCGGCGAGCGAGATCCCCTCCTCGGCGGCTTCCCGTACGCAGTCCCACAGGACGGGCGGTGTCCAGCGGTCGGCGGCCCAGCCGAGTCCGATCAGCGCTCTGGCCGCCGCGTCACCTTCGGCCGGGTCCAGATCCGCCAGCCGGGCGAGGATGTGCGTCTCGGCCTCCCCGCCGAGGAGCGCCGCGCAGGCGGCGAGCCGACCGACGGACTCCGGGTGACCGGTCAGGGCCGCGGCGACACGGGACCGCAGGCTCCAGGGCGCGGGCTGGGCACGGGCGGTGTCGAGCAGGCGTGCGGAGGCACCGCGCCCCGCACGCTCCAGCCGCTCCAGCCGCTCCAGCCGCTCCAGCCGCTGCAACAGGGAGATGATCAGCGTCGGGTTGCCGCCGGTGGCGTGGCTCCAGGCGTGGGCCTGGTCGTCGGCGAGCACGATGCCGTGTTCCCCGAGCAGGGCGCGTATCCCCTCCGTGCCGAGCGGTCCCATCCGGATCACCTGGTCGGCGGCCGACAGGATCTCCTGCACACCCGGCGTCTCGGTGGCGAACTCCCCCTCGCACACGGCGACCGTCATGAGCAGCGGGTCCGGCCCCGGGTCGGCGAGCAACGCGGTCAGCCGGGTCAGGGCCGGCTCCCCCGCCCGCTGCAGGTCGTCGACGAGCAGCACGACCGGACGGCCGGCGGTTTCCGGACGGGCCGGACCGGGGCGGCCGAGGGGCAGGCCCTGTTCCAGTCGGCTGCCCCGCGCTCGCCGTACGACGAAGTCGTGCTGTTCCGCGTGGACCGCGACCGCGTCGAGGAAGGCGGAACGCCCCATGCCCGGAGTTCCGGTGACCGCAATGAGCATGCTGCCGCCGGTTTGCGCACTGTTCATCATCCGTTGGACCGTGTCGAGATGCTCTATCCGCTCCAGAAGCCGCACGGAGCCTCCATTCATCAGCGGAACCGGTCAAGTACGGTCCACTCCAGGCCGGTTGACCCCAGCGAGCCGCCTGGACACAAAGGCCCGGCGCCCTCAACAAAAAGTCACAGCACTGTCATATCGTAATGATTATGAGTTCGAGACGATCAGAGTCGGCGCATCCGATTCCCTCGGTTCCCTCGGCCCCCTCGGTCCCCTCGGTCTCCGCCTCCCGTTCCCACCCGCTCGGAACGGGCACCGCCGCCCTGTCGGCCGCCGCGCCGCGCGGGCCCTCCACCTGCCCGGTCCGTGGCGAGCACCGCGGCGCACGCTGCGTGGTGATACTGGGCTCCCCCGGCCGTGGCTCGGTGGACGCCATCGCCCGCCATGTCAGTGTCACGTACGGACGGGAGGCGAACGTACGGCGTGTGGGCTGCCGGCGTGAGGCGGCCGGCACGGAGCACGCCGTGCTGCGACGCCTGCTCGGTGCCTCGCCGTCGGGTCACGAAGTCCGTTACGCGACGCACTCGTTGGTCTGCGGGCTGCTGGCGCGCGGGCCACTCGTCCTCGCCATCGGCGATGCGCAGTGGTGCGACGAGGGCACGCTCCGCTTCATCGACCAGCTGATGCGCGCCACCTACCGGCAGCCGCTGACCGTTCTGCTGCACCTGCCCCCCGGACTGCCGGGGCCCGCCGCGGCGACGTTCCACGAACTGGCGACGCGGGACTACTGCACGGTCATCGACGCCGCGGGCCTCCGGCCCGCCGACACCGCCCGGCCGGCCTCCGACGACCTGGCCGAACTCGCCCTGCGCGAACCCCGGTTGCTCGAGGTCGCCCTGGCGGCGGCGGCCCTCGGCAGCACCGACCCGGACCTCGTCGGTGCCCTGGCCGGGCTCCCGTCCAAGACGACGGGCCGGCTCCTGGAGGAGGCCGGGGCCCGCGGTCTGCTCCCCGGCCCCCTGCCGGCCCACGGCACCCCCTCGCTGCTGGACACCCTGCCCGAGGCCGAGCGGGAGCGCCTGCGCGCCCAGGCCGCCGAGATCCTCAACGACGCGGCCAGACCCGCCGAACAGGTGGCCGACCTGCTGCTCGAGCAGAGCACGCTGGACCGCTCCTGGATGCGTGCCGTCCTCAGGGAGGCGGCGGCAGCCGCCCGGCACGACCGCCCGGCTGCCGCGGTGTCCTACCTGACGCGGCTCCACGCCGCCGACGCCGACGATGCCGCCGTCCGCATGGACCTCGCCACCGCGCTGGTCGACATCGATCCCCTGGCTGCCCGTAAGCACCTCGCCCACCTCGCCGGGACGCCCCCCGGCACGGGTGATCCACTGCTCCGGGCCCACGCCGCCGACCTGCTCCGGCTCACCTCCCTCATGGTGCACGACTCCCCCGACACCCCCGCCGCGCTCGACGCGCTGCTGCGTGAACCGGACCCCGGCCGTCAGGACGGCCCGCCGACCGGGCGGGCACGACGGGCCCCGGCCACCGCCCCCGCCGCCCCCACGGTCTCTGCGGTCTCTGATGCCGCTGCGATTCCTGACACCTCTGCGGTCCCTGAGGTTTCTCCGGTCTCCTCGATCCCCGTCGCCCTCACCCCGCCCACCCCCTCCACCGTCCCGGTCCTCACCGACCACCCGACCGAGCGCATGGTGCTCGCCGTCCGCGCGCTGCGCACCGCGCTGACCGCCTCCGGGCCGGATGCGCGGGAGACGGCGGTCGCCGACGCCCGTCAGGTCCTCTGGTCCGGACGGCCGCACACCGCCTGGGCCAGGGTCGCCGCGGCGCGGGTCCTCGCACTGGCCGACGACACCGCGACCGCACTCGACCAGTTGCAGCGGACCGTCGCCGACAGCGCCGAACGCGAGGAGACGTGGGCCGAGTGCCACGCCGCCTCGGCGCGGGCCCTGGTGCTGCTCGAGTCGGGCCGGGCGGCCGAGGCCGCCGAGGCGGCGTCGGCCGCGTCCCGTCTCTCCGAGGCGGAGGGCACCTCGGGGCGGAGCCGGCTGGCGTCGATCACCCTCGCCCACGCCCTGGTCGCCCGGGGCGACCTCGACCGGGCGCAGGAGGTACTGCTCCGGCTCGACGGCCGTCGGCTCGACGACTGCGTCTGGGAGCACCACCACCGCCTGACGGCCCTGGCCCTGGTCGAGCGTGGCCGCGGCCGGCCCGAGCAGGCCCTGCGTCTGTTCGAGCAGTGCGGAGCCGGTCTCGCCGCCGCCGGTGTGGGCAACCCGGTGTTCAGCCTCTGGTGGGTGCACAGCACCGAGTTGCTCATGCGGCTGGGACAGTCGGGCGCCGCCGCCCAACGGGCCGATTTCGGACGTCAGTTGGCCGAACGATGGCCGACGGCCCGCAGCACGGGGCTGAGTCTGCTGGCCCGGGGCGTGTCGGCCGACCCGGCCGGCTGCGTCGAACTGCTCACCGAGAGCGCCCGGATCCTGGCCCAGAGCTCCGACCGGCAGTCCCACGCCCTCGCCGAACTCCGTCTCGGCAAAGCCCTGTTGCACCGGTCGGACCGGGGTGCGCCCGCCCGCCTGCGCGCGGCGCTGGCGACCGCCGCGCGGTACGGCCTGGCCTCCGTCGCCGAACAGGCGCGGTACGCGCTTCGCTCGGCGGAGGGCCGGCACACCCTGGCGGCGCTCAGCCACGCCGAACGTCCCGTGGCGGAACTGGCGGCGGCCGGAAAGTCGAACCGGGCGATCGCGGACGCCCTGCACCTGACGGTACGCACGGTCGAGTACCACCTGACGAACGTGTACCGGAAGCTCGGCATCCCCGGGCGGGCCGGCCTCGCGAGGTGGTTCCCGGCGCACGGACCGCAGCCTGCCGAGGCGCGAGCGCCCGGCGGGACACGGTGAACCGGCCGCTCCGGCCACCGCGTTCACCCCGCGCACCCGACGGGCTCCTGGAACGGGCCGGGGAGCGGGCCACGTTGGAGCGGGCCGTACGCCAGGTCGCGGACGGCGGGACGGCGACCGTCCTCGTGCGTGGCCGCCCGGGCACCGGACGCAGCGCCCTGCTCGCCGAG
Organism: Streptomyces cathayae; assembly: GCF_029760955.1. Lineage (GTDB taxonomy): Bacteria > Actinomycetota > Actinomycetes > Streptomycetales > Streptomycetaceae > Streptomyces > Streptomyces cathayae. Next base: position 5,746,223 of record NZ_CP121682.1, on the reverse strand, counting down.
GGCGCGGCCCTCGCCCGGCAGGCCGGCCTGCACGTCCTCACGGCCCCCGGACAGGACGGACCCGCCTCGGTCAGCGGCCCGTCGGCCCTGTTCACCGACGACACCCGGAGCACATCGAAGGGGCCCGCTTCCCCCACCGGCCGCCCGGAACCGCGACCCGCGTTGTGGGTGCTCGTCGAGGGCTCCGAGGGCTCCGAGCACTCTGCGGGCTCCGGCCCGGCGCCGCTCGGCGCACAGGCCGATCCCGCATACGAGTTGTCGCTGCGCCCGCTGACCGAGCACGCCGTACGGACGCTGCTCGCACGGGCGTACGGCGAGGAGGCGGCCGACTCGCTCCTGCCGGCCGCGACCGCCTCGACCGGCGGCAACCCGGCGGTCCTGTGCGCCGCGCTCCGGCGACGGCCCGGCCCGCCCCCCGACGCCGCCGAATTCGCCGCGCTCGCCGACCGGACGGGCCGGCACCATCTGCGGACCGTACTGGCGCGAGCGTCCGCGCGGGCGTCCGCACTCGTCACGGCGAGCGCGGTGGCGGCGGGGCACTTCTCGTTCCGCCAGGTCTGCGGGTTGGCCGGGATCTCCGTGCCGGACGGCGAGCAGGCGCGTACGGAGCCGGCCGTCACCGGTCTGCTCGACTCCGCCGCCGCAGGGCCCCGGCTGTACGACCCGCTGGTGGCCGAGCGGGCCCTCGGCCTCCTGGACGGTGACCGGCGCCGTGAACTCCACGAGCGTGCCGCGCGGTTGGCGCACCGCGAGGGTTTCCCGCAGGACGTGCTCGGCCGGCTGGCCGCACGGACCTCGCTGGACGAACCCTGGGTCCCCGGCGCGCTCCACGCAGCGGGGGTGGCCGCGCGCCGGTCCGGCGACGACGACGCGGCGGTGGTGTTCTTCGAACGGTCGTTGGACCACGGAGCGGACGGCGGGCTGCGCACGGACGTCCTGCTGGAACTGGCGAAGGCCCAGTCCTCGCGGCGGCCGGTGGCGGCCGAGCGCGGATTCCGGCGGATCCTGCGGGAGACCGACGTCCCGGACCGGTCCGGGGCCCTGCTGTTCGCCGCCGACGTGCTGGCGCTGCGCGCCGGGGACGACGCGGCGGCGGCGCTCGGCGCGGCGGCGGCGCGGGCGACGTCGGAGGCCGAGCGGCGTACGCTGCGCGGCCTGCACGCGCTGGCCGCGGAGACCCGTCCACCCGGACCGGCGCCGGACGCCCTGTCCCCCGGCCCGTGGGACGGCCGGGGGACGCCGGAGTTCGACGCGACCCGGGCCGCGGCCGGGGCCTGGCGGCACTGTCTGGCCGGGCAGAAGATCGACGAGGCCCGCCGACTGGCCGGGAGCGTGCTGATCCGGGCGGGAAACGGGCTGTTCACTCCCCGGCTGTTCGCCGCGCGCGTGCTCGCCGTCGCCGAGGACGTGGCGCTGGCCCGGTCCGGGCTGCAGCGGATCACGGCCGAGGCGCGACGGCACAGGGTGAGCCCCGTGACCGGTCAGGCACTGCTGGGGCTTGCGGAACTCGCCTTGCGTACGGGCGAGTTGGAGCAGGCAAGGGAGCGGCTGGCAGAGGCGGTCGCCGAGGTGCCCAGGCACCACTGGCATCCGCGGGCGCTGCCGGGACTGACCGCGGTGGAGGCACTCGTCGCCCTGGAGTCCGGCCGGACGGACCTGGCGGAGTCGGTCCTGGCGCGGTCGGCCCGGACGGAGGTCCCGCCGGACCGCACCGGGTACGGTCTGGGCCCTGCCCGCCTGCTGTTCGCCCGGGGCGTCCTCTGCCTGCGCACCGGCCGGACCTCCGAGGCGAGGGCGCAGTTGCGCGAGTGCGGCCGGATGCTGCGGCCCCTCGGCTGTGTGAACCCCGCCGTCATTCCCTGGCGTTCGCATCTCGCCATGGCGGAGGCGGCCTGCGCGGCCCCGCAGGCGGCGGAGCGCCTGGTGGTCGAGAGCCTCACGGCGGCCCGGGCCTGGGGCGCGCCGGGCGCGGTCGGCGCCGTCCACCTCTGGGCGGGGCCGGCCCTCCCCGACCGTACGGCGCTCGGGCACCTACGGACCGCGGTACGTCTGCTCGCCGGCATGCCGACCCGGAGACTGTACGCGCGGGCGATGGTTGCGCTGGCCTCCGCCCTGCTCGACACCGGCCGGTCGGCGGAGGCACGGAGCCTGCTCGACGAGGCGGTCAGACGGGGCCGGCCGTTCCCGCTCACCGAGGAGGTCGCCGCCCGGCTCGCCGCCCAGCCCGGCTCGAACCGGGCCCGGCTGAGTCCGGCCCAGCTGCGGGTCGCCCTGCTGGCGGCGGAGGGCCGGTCGAACACGGCGATCGCCAAGGAACTGTCGGTCGGCGTCCGCACCGTCGAACTCCACCTGACGCACACCTACCGCGCCCTGGGCATCAACGGCCGCCCCGACCTCACGGTGGCGCTGGGCCACCCGTGAGCAAGGCCCTACGCGCCCAGGGCCTCCCCCGGGCCCGTCCCCACGAGCCCCTCGCGCAGGGCGACTGCGGCGGCCTGGGTGCGGTTGGGGCAGTCGAGCTTGGCCAGCACGAGCGCGACGGTGCGCTTGGCGACATGCTCGGACACCTCGAGGGCCTGCCCGATCTGCCGGTTGCTGAGCCCCTCGACCAGCAGTTCCAGCACCCGGCTCTCCCGCTCGGTGAGCTGCCGCCGCGGAAACCGGTTCCGCGGCCCGGCGGCACCCCGGGCGGGCGGGACGGGCCGGGAGGGCCGGGGGGCCGCCACCGTCCGCCCGGCCGGCACCGCCGGCCGGATCCCCTCGGCCGCCTTCCGCAGGGCCTCGTCGAGCCCCTCGCCGGTCAGGGCGTCCTGGTCGAGGATCCCGTCACAGGGCACGACCGCGCCGGACGCGGCGCGCCGCACCTCGGCACCGGGCAGCACCAGCAGGACCCGGACCCCGTTGCGGCGGACGACCTCCGCCAGTCCGGCGGCCCACGCGTCCTCGCCCTCCCCGGCGCCGTTCACACACCAGAGCACCAGCACGTCGCAGGAGAGGATGAGCAGTTGGACGGCGTCCTCGGGCGAGGCCGTCGTGAACTCCTCGGGGCGGAAGACGGTGGTCTGCTTCACGTGGGCCGCTTCCTCCAGCACGGCTGCGAGCCCACTGCGCGCGACGGCACCCCGCGCCACGACCGCGACCCTGACCGATCCCTGGTTCATCCAGCGCCCCTGTCCCTCCGTCGACCGGCTCCCCCACCGAGCCTCCGTCGCACAATCCCAGCGATTATGTCCCGGCGGGGTGCGGTTTTGCGCCACCGCGAGGGTTGCAGTAGTCAGACGATCCAGTCACCACTCCGCGACATACGGTCATTCCGCCCCCTTCCCCGCACCCCACCCACAAGATCTCGGCCATACGCGCCCCTGCTCGCCCACCACGCCCCGGGAACACACCCGAGCCGAAAAGCCGAAGATCACCGGTAACCCGCTTTACGGGCAGAAGAAGCCGGATCGACTGATCCGGACCAGCATCGCGAGCATGACCACCGGACGGGGCCCGTTGACAGAACACGGGCAAGATCACACAATCGTCACCATGACCACGTACTGGTTCGTCAGGATGTCGGTGGCGCTGCGCGTCCCGGACCGAACCGGCTGCGAGCGCTCCGGCCGATAGCCGACCGCACCCTCTGACTTCAGGCCCGGCCCCTCACCGCCCGGGCCGCTCCCCGTCTTCCCGGCCGACGGCCCCGCACCACCCCTTTCCCGGGTCACCCCGGCAATCCATCCCGCACACCCGCGCACGGCGGGTGTGCCCCTCGGCGTACGCGACGCCGGGACGGCCCGTGCTCCGCGCCCCGACACGGCCGACCCGTCCCCTCCCCACGACCCGACATGACCCGACCCGTTCAAACCCCGTACCCCGTACCCCGTGTACAGAGGAAGGACATCCCATGACCGTCACGAACACCGCACCGCCCGCCACCCTCCGTGAGGCACGCATCCCCGGAGACGGCCTCTACGAGGGCCAGCGCGTCCTGCGCCGGGTGCCCGAGGGGTGGGAGGAGCGGCCCTACGAACTGTTCGAACTCGAGCCCCAGGCGCGCACGATCGGCGCCGAGATCAGAGGGGTCGACCTGTCCCGCCCGCTCGGCCCCGAGCTGCGCGCCGAACTCCACCGGGCCCTGCTGGAGTGGAAGGTGCTGTTCTTCCGCGGCCAGCACCTCGCCTCCGACCGGCAGCGTGCCTTCGCACGCCACTGGGGCGAGCTGGAGACCAACCCGCTGCTCGCCGCCGGTTCCAGCGAGGACGTCGTCCGCTTCGACAAGGGCAGCGGCTCCACTCCGACGTTCGAGAACGTCTGGCACGCCGACGTCACCTTCCGCGAGCGGCCGGCGCTCGGTGCCGTCCTCCAGTTGCGCGAGGTGCCGCCGGCCGGCGGCGACACCCTGTGGGCCGACATGGCCGCCGCCTACGACAACCTCCCGCAGGACGTGAAGGACCGCATCGACGGCGCCCGCGCCGTGCACGACTTCATCCCCGGTTTCGCCCGGTTCTACGGTCCCGAACGGCTCGCGCCCCACCAGGAGCACTTCCCGCCCGTGGAGCACCCCGTCGTGCGCACCCACCCCGACACCGGGCGGCGCATGCTCTTCGTGAACGTCTCCTTCACCACCCGGATCACCGGCATGCCCCAGGAGGAGAGCGACCGCCTGCTGCGCTACCTCTTCCAGCAGGCGCACATCCCCGAGTACCAGGTCCGTTTCCGCTGGCAGCCCGGCGACGTGGCGTTCTGGGACAACCGGGCCACCCAGCACTACGCGGTCAACGACTACGGCACCCACCGCCGGGTCGCCGAACGCGTCGCCATCGCAGGTGACCGCCCCTTCTGACACCCCGGCACACGGCCGTGCAGGGACCTGACCCCGCACGGCCGACGGGGGGCCGGGCAGCCGTCACCGCGAGGGCGTGGAACAGGTCGGCGGTCCCAGTGAGTTCATCACCAAAACCGATCTCGCCCTGCGGACGTGGCTCAAGCCGCCGAGCCGCGTCCATCCGCCGACGCTTCCTCCGGCTGATGACCTCCGTGCGGGGTGAAGGTGAAAGCCGACGTGTCACGATCCAGGCCGATGGTCAGTGCCGCGTCCAGAGCCTTGGCCAGACGGGTGAGCAGCGGCAGAGTCGGTACGGAGTCTCCGCCCTCGATGTCGGAGATCTGCGGCTGAGTCATCTCCGCCCGCCGCGCCGGCTCGGCCTGCGACA